>SFPF01000179.1 GCA_004552155.1 Bacteroidales bacterium | reverse complement strand
TGATTAACAGTTAATTATAGGCATTCAAAAGTTTTTAGCAACAAAATTGTTCATAATTAATCTGGTTAACAATTTGAAAGCCAGTATTATGCAATTTGGTCATGCCTTAGAAAACCCTTCAAAAAACACCCAAATTGACCCATAGGCCGTATCTTACGTGTTCCGCGCGCGTTGCTCGGAGTTATTTTTTCTTTCCCCCTTGATAATTTTTACTTGCTCCTTGAAAGTTCTTCCTATCCTAAAGAAAATTTTTATTACAAACTTTGTAACATGTATTACAAACTTTGTAATATGTATTAGCAAGTTTGTAACGGCCGTTACAAAGTTTGTAACAAAAATTTTCTGCACAGAAAATGAAAAATTGCAAGGGGAAAGGAAAAACTTTCAAGGAGAAAGAAAAAAATTGCTCGGGGCTACGAAAACGCATAAAGAGGACAATCTGCACGGAAACAGCGGCGCGTATTTTCATACATACGAGAAAACTTAGTAAATTTGCATTCTCATATATGATAGTTATGCACACAGACGATATTCGCTCCGCCATTGAAGGACTTACAACCGCCGATTTTGAAATCATGGCGCCCGTGGGTTCGAGAGAATCGCTCGCCGCCGCACTCAACGCGGGGGCCGACTCGATTTACTTCGGCATCGAGCAACTCAACATGCGGGCGCACTCCGCCGGACGCTTCACCATCGACGACCTCAAAGAGATAGCCGCCACTTGCCGCGAGCGCGGCGTGAAGGCCTACCTCACGGTGAACACGATTATCTACGACGAGGATATGGAGGCGATGCGCACGATTTGCGACGCCGCGCTGGAGGCGCATATCTCGGCAGTCATTGCCGCCGACGTGGCGGTGCTGACCTACTGCCGCCAAATAGGGCAAGAGGTACACCTTTCTACGCAACTGAATATCAGCAACTGCGCCGCGCTCGACTTTTATGCGCAATACGCCGACGTGGCAGTGCTGGCGCGAGAGTTAAATCTCGAGCAAGTGGAACGTATCCACCGCCACATATCCGACGAGAACGTGTGCGGCCCGTCGGGGAAAAAGGTACGCATCGAGATGTTCTGCCACGGCGCGCTGTGCATGGCGGTGAGCGGCAAGTGCTACCTCTCGCTCGACAACCTCGGCCGATCCGCCAACCGCGGGCAATGCATGCAGGTGTGCCGCCGCTCCTACACGGTGCGCGACCGCGAAACGGGCGTGGAGCTCGACGTGGACAATAAATATATCATGAGTCCGAAGGACTTGAAGACCATCGGATTTCTCGACCGCATGGTGGCTGCCGGCGTGCGCGTGTTCAAGATTGAGGGCCGCGCCCGCAGCGCGGAATACGTGGACACCGTGGTGCGCTGCTACAAGGAGGCGCTTGCCTCGATTGTCGACGGCACGTACTGCCCGGAGAAGGTGCAGGCGTGGGACGAGCGGCTCGCCACCGTGTTCAACCGTGGTTTCTGGGACGGCTATTATCTCGGTCAGAAACTGGCTCGGCGTAGGAGAATTTTTCATCGAAGCCGGCGAATTGCATCCGGGCGACCGCGTACTGGTGGTAGGGCCTACGACTGGCGCGGTGTATGTGGACGTGAGCGAGATACATCTCGACAAGGGCGCAGCCCCCGTTGCCAAGAAGGGCGACCGTGCCGCAATAGCCGTTCCTGTGAAAATTCGCCCTTCGGACAAACTTTATAAAATTGTAAAACGGCATTGACATGACTGACCGCAAACCTCAAATATTGCTCTTCGACTTCGGCGGCGTGCTGGTGGACCTCGACAAGCAACGCTGCATCGAAGCGTTCGACCGCCTCGGCTTCGACATCCGTCCCTGCCTCGGCACCTACCGCCAGGGCGGCGTGTTCTCGCTCTTGGAGCGCGGCGCAATCGGCGTGCCGGAATTTTGCAACGAGATAAGGCGCATGGCGGGCAACCCCGACCTGACCGACGCGAGCATCGCGGCGGCATGGGAACAATACCTTGTAGGCGTACCTGCCGAACGTCTCGAAAAACTGCTCGAGCTGCGACAATCTTACCGCGTGAGCCTACTGAGCAACACGAACGCTATTCACTGGGAACAGTCGCTGCGCGATTTCTTCAACTATAAAGGACTCGGCATCGGCGATTTCTTCGAAGAAGTGTTCCTCTCTTACGAACTGGGCGTGGAGAAACCCGCGCCAGAGATTTTCCGCATCGTGGCCGAACGCCTCGGCGCGCAGCCCGAGGACATTCTCTTCCTCGACGACAGCGAGGTGAACTGCGAGGCAGCCCGCAACTGCGGCCTGCAAGCCCAACTCGCCCCCGCAGGCGGCGGCTGGATGCAAGAGATTGTCTAAGAAAAAATACATTGTGGATGAGATAAGAACCAAATAAAACCGCTTGTTCTGTGTGGGCTATCGCTTGCCTTATCGGATAGCCCCCTAGCCTGAAAGTCTGTCGACTTTCGTCTCGCGTCCTCTCCGCTAAGGCGGCGGTCGGCTCCCGCCCGCCCCACACAGAACAAGGGAAAAACCAGGAAAAACCCATTTTCAATGAAATAGCCAACCTCAACATTGATTAAGCATTAAGGTCTCACGGGTTTTTCCTTGTTTTTACCTTGCAGCGTTTGAAGCGGGCGGGCACCGACCGCAGCCGCAGGGATTAAGGGCGAGCGTGAGCCGTAAAGGCTCACAGGCTCGGCATTAAGACCAGCGGCGTGCCCTTGGGCTTCAAACGAAGCAAGATGTTTTTCATGGTTTTTATCTAAAACCCTATAACTTTTCGCCAACTCGTTAAAAATATAGCCACCATAAATTCCATGTTCACCCTTCACCCCTTTACCGCCCGAGGCCGCGCACTGGCCGCCCTGCCCCACCGCTACGCTGACAGCTGCGTGACGGTAGGTTTCTTCGATGGCGTGCATCGCGGGCACCGCTTCCTCCTCGACCGCCTGAAAGAAGAGGCGGCGCAGCGCGGGTTGTCGCCCGTGGCGGTGACCTTCGACGAGCACCCGCGCCTCGTGCTCTCGCCCGAGGGCTATTGGCCGCAGTTGATCACCACGACGGAGGAAAAACTCGCGCTGCTCGCAGAAAGCGGCATCGATGCCTGCGCCGTGCTGCACTTCACGCCCGAAACGGCAAGGCTCACCTCGGCAGAGTTCATGGAGCAGCTGCTGCTGAAACAATTAGGGGCGAAATGCCTTATGGCAGGCTACGACCACCGTTTCGGCAGCGACCGCGAAGCAGGTTTTGCGCAATATGCCGCCACCGGGCGCAGGCTCGGCATG
>SFPF01000178.1 GCA_004552155.1 Bacteroidales bacterium | reverse complement strand
ACGCAATTCCCATCGATTCCATTTACACCCCCATCCGTAACGTCAAGTATGACGTTGAGCCTTTCCGCGTTGAGCAGAAGACCGACTACGACAAGCTCGTGCTTGACATCACAACGGACGGTTCCATTCACCCGAAGGACGCCCTTAAAGAAGCCGCTAAGATTCTCATTTATCACTTTATGCTCTTCTCCGATGAGAAAATCACCGTCGAAGACCAGGCATACGCTGAAAATGAGGAACTCGACGAGGAAGTGCTCCACATGCGCCAGCTTCTGAAAACGAAGCTCGTTGACATGAACCTTTCCGTCCGCGCTCTGAACTGCCTCAAAGCCGCCGATGTCGAAACCCTCGGCGACCTCGTTCAGTTCAACAAAAACGACCTCTTGAAGTTCCGCAACTTTGGTAAGAAATCGCTCACGGAGCTTGATGATTTGCTCGAGAGTCTGAATCTTTCGTTTGGAACTGATATTTCTAAGTATAAATTAGATAAAGATTAAAACTTAAAATGAGACACAATAAGAAATTCAACCATTTGGGCCGTACTGCATCTCACCGCGCCGCCATGCTCTCTAACATGGCTGTTTCCCTGATCATGCACAAAAGAATCACTACGACCCTCGCTAAGGCTAAGGCGCTTAAGAAGTACGTTGAGCCGCTGATCACCAAGAGCAAAAACGATACGACTAACTCCCGCCGCGTAGTTTTCAGCTATTTGCAGGACAAGTATGCAGTGACCGAACTCTTCCAGAACGTTGCAGAGAAGGTTGCCAATCGTCCTGGCGGTTACACGCGTATCATTAAGCTCGGTTTCCGTCCCTCCGATGCTTCCGAAATGGCTTTCATCGAACTCGTTGACTTCGATGAGAACATGGCCAAGACTCCGAAGAAGACCACGCGTACGCGTCGCTCCAAGAAGTCTTCTGCTGCCGCTGCCGAAGCTCCCGTGGCTGAAACCGCTGCTGCTGAAACTGCTGCAGAAGCTCCTGCAGAAGAAGCTAAGGCTGAGTAAAAAGATACTGACAATTATAAGCCAAACTGGTGGGTTGCTCCCGAAAGGGGGCAACCTATTTTTTTTGACTAAAAGACTAAAATAATGGCTTTTTTGTGTGCAAATAACGCAATTTGGGCGAACATTGCCGCGATTGGTAAAAAAGGGGCTCAAAGTTGTGGCAAGTAAATACCTTTTCCGTAACTTTTTTTGCCACGGAAAAGGCATTATTCTTATTGCTCAAACAATATTAATTATACAATATATTTATGGAAAAGAAATTCAACCGCACCCTCGTCACGGCAGCCCTGCCCTACGCCAACGGCGGCGTGCATATAGGACATCTCGCCGGGGTGTACGTCCCCGCCGACATCTACGTGCGCTACCTGCGCCTCAAAGGGGAGGACGTGCTCTACATCTGCGGCTCTGACGAGCACGGCGTGCCCGTCACCATCCGCGCCCGCAAGGAAGGCTGCACGCCGCAGGAGGTGGTGGACAGATATAACCGCATCATCAAGGACTCGTTTGAAGAATTCGGCATCTCGTTCGACGTGTTCGGACGCACCACGAGCGAAACGCACCGCAAGACGGCCTCCGATTTCTTCCGCAAGCTCTACGACAAGGGCGAGTTTGTGGAGCAGGAAAGCGAGCAGTACTACGACGAGGAGGCAAAGACCTTCCTCGCCGACCGCTACATCACAGGCGAATGTCCCCACTGCCACGCAGAGGGCGCTTACGGCGACCAGTGCGAGAAGTGCGGCACGGCCCTCTCGCCCGAGGAACTCATCAACCCCAAGAGCACTGTGAGCGGCTCGGTGCCTGTGATGAAAAAGACGAAGCACTGGTATCTGCCGCTCGACAAGCACCAGCAATGGCTCGAGCCGTGGATCACGAAGGACCACACAGAATGGCGCAGCAACGTGATGGGACAGTGCAAAAGCTGGTTCGACATGGGCTTAAAACCCCGTGCCGTGAGCCGCGACCTCGACTGGGGTATCCCCGTGCCCGTGGAAGGGGCAGACGGGAAGGTGCTCTACGTGTGGTTTGACGCGCCCATTGGCTACATCTCCAACACCAAGGATCTCAGACCCGACGACTGGGAGCTGTGGTGGAAAAGTCCCGACACGCGCCTCGTGCACTTTATTGGCAAGGACAACATCGTGTTCCACTGCATCGTGTTCCCCGCCATGCTAAAAGCCGAGGGGTCGTATATCCTGCCCGACAACGTGCCCGCCAACGAGTTCCTCAACCTCGAGGACGACAAAATCAGCACCTCGCGCGGCTGGGCAGTGTGGCTCCACGAATACCTCAAGGAACTGCCCGGCAAGCAAGACGTGCTGCGCTACGTGCTGACCGCCAACGCGCCGGAGACGAAGGACAACAACTTTACGTGGAAAGACTTCCAGGCACGCAACAACAACGAACTCGTGGCCGTATACGGCAACTTCGTGAACCGCGCCCTGCAGCTCACTAAGAAATACTACGACGGCATCGTGCCCGCCTGCGGCGAACTCAACGACACCGACCGCGCCACAATCGACGAGTTTAAGAACGTGAAGGCCGACGCAGAGCCGTGGAAAGTAATCAAGACCGACCCCGAGCGCGTGAAGACCATCATCAACCTCTCGCTGCAACTCGTGGCCAATCTTGCCATTGCCTTCGAGCCGTTCCTGCCGTTCTCCTCCGCAAAACTGAAAGAGATGCTGGCTGTGGAAGGTCTGTCGTGGGCGTCGCTCGGCGCAACCGACCTGCTGCCCGCCGGCCACAAAATCGGCGAGCCGGCATTGCTGTTCGAGAAAATCGAGGACAGCGTGGTGGAGGCGCAGGTGGCCAAGCTGCAGCAGTGCAAGAAGGAAATGGCAGAGGCCGCCTACAAGGCAGAGCCCGTGAAGTCCGACATCGCTTTCTCCGACTTTGAGAAACTCGACATCCGCGTGGGCACGGTGCTCTCCTGCGAGCGCGTGCCGAAGATGAAGAAGCTCTTGAAATTCGAAATTGCCGACGGACTGGAAAACCGCACCATCGTGAGCGGCATCGCCATGCACTACGAGCCTGAGGCACTGGTGGGCAAGCAGGTGTGCTTCATCGCCAACCTGCCGCCGCGCGAGTTCAAAGGCGGCCTCGTGAGCCAAGGCATGATACTCTCCGCCGTGAACTGCGACGGCACGCTGAGCGTCATCACGCCAGAGCGCAAAGTGGCAGCCGGCAGCAGCGTGTGCTGAGGTCAAAATATGCGACAAATTCAATCCAAAATAACAAAAACAACAAACAACTACACCCCACTTAAAATCAACCATGAAAAGAAGTCTGCTTCTTACTCTGGCAATCGGCTTGGCAAGCGCCTTGCTATATGCCGGTCCGGCGAAGCGCGTGCCGGTAAAGCGCACGCAGGCCGACGGAACTGTTGTCACCGTATTGCTCACAGGCGATGAGCATTTCCATTTCCACACCACCGAAGACGGTATTCCCGTGTGCGAGGCCGAAAACGGTTCGTTCTACTACGCCCGGCTCGCCGACGGCAAACTCATGCCCACCGCGCAACTCGTGCACCCGGCAGAACAGCGCACTGCCGCCGAAACGGAGTTTCTGAAAACTAATCGGCTCAACGTGCAAGACGTGCATCAGATATGGAGCAACAAAGTAACCGCCGCCAAGGCCGTGCAGCGCGTCAAGGCCAAAAGCCCAGCGCAGCGCGCCTCAGCCTTCGAGGGCACAAAGCGCGCCCTGCTGATTCTCGTGAATTTTGCCGACACGAAAATGGCATCGACCAGCACCAAGGCGAAGTTTGAAGAAATGATGAATACGCGCGGCACGAAGATCAACGGCAACTACGGCAGCGTGCGCGACTACTTCTACGACCAGTCGTACGGAAAGCTCGACATGGAGTTTGACGTCGTGGGCCCCGTGAACCTCACCCGCAACATGTCGTACTACGGCGCAGACTCCGGCACCGAGGGCAACGACGTGCGCCCCGAACATATGGTGGCAGAAGCCTGCAAGGCCGTAGACGGAGAGGTAGATTTCAGAAAATACGACTGGGACGGCGACGGACAGGTGGACCAAATATATGTCATCTACGCCGGATATAGCCAAGCCAGCGGTGCAGAGACCAACTCTATTTGGCCGCACCGCTACTGGCTGCAATACCGCTATGGATACCTCGCGCTCGACGGCGTGCAAATCAACTCTTACGCCTGCTCCTCCGAACTCAACGGCACGAGCGGCACGAAGATGGCGTGCTTCGACCTGCCCGACTTCTACGACACGAACTATGGCGGCAACTGGGGTATGGACAACTGGGATATCATGGACACGGGCGCCTACGGCGGCGACGGCTATGTGCCCGCGCCTTACACCTCTTACGAACGCATGTTCTGCGGCTGGCTCACGCCCACCGTGCTCGACAGCCCCATCACCATCCAGGACATGAAGCCCATCACGGATGAGCCGGAGGCATACATCATCTACAACGACAGGAATAAGGACGAATATTATCTGCTCGAAAACCATCAGCAGAAAGGCTGGGACTCTTACAGCGACGGCCACGGCATGCTCGTGCTCCACGTGACCTATAGTCAGTCGGCCTGGGACCAGAACACGCCCAACAACGGCACGCCGCAGCGCATGACGATTATCCCCGCCGACAACCAGTTTGCCTCGGGCAACTATTACGGGCAGGCTTACACCCTTCCCACCGACCGCGCCGGCGACCCCTATCCCGGCACGAAGCGCAACAAGTCGCTTACCGACACGTCTACGCCTGCAGCCAAACTCAACACCGCCAACAGCGACGGCCGCAAGTATATGGGCAAACCCATCGAGAACATCACGGAGAGCAGCGACGGCCTGATTACCTTCGACTTTATGGGCGGCAACATGATAGGTACGCCGCAGCCACTCGAAGCCACGAACA
>SFPF01000177.1 GCA_004552155.1 Bacteroidales bacterium | reverse complement strand
CGTATTCGTCAATTAGGACGACTGCCTGGCGGCCCGTCTTTTCATAGGCGTGGACGATGAGACTCTCTAAACGCTGGTTGAGTTTGGTCTTTCCCGGGGCGCTTTTGCCGTATATCTTCTCGTAGTCGGACAGCTTGCCGCTCAATTCCTGCTCAAGCGTCTCCTTGTCCATGTGCTTGGCCGTGCTCATGTCGAAGTGCAGCACGGGGTGCTCCGCCCACTCTGTTTCCAGACGTTCTATGGCAAGGCCTTTGAATAGTTCTTTCTTGCCGGCGAAATAGCTGTGGAGCGTGGAGGCGAGCAGGGACTTGCCGAAACGGCGGGGACGGCTGAGGAAGACGTACCTGTAATTCTGAGCAAGGCTATATATATATTGGGTCTTGTCGACATAGAGGAGGTCTTCCGATATGACCTTCTCGAACGTCTGAACCCCTAACGGGCATTTCTTCAACTGCTTGTCCATAACTATTTAGCGGCTATGGGGTGTTATTGTTGCATCCTGAAAAAAAGATGTTGGTGCAATGTTCAATAAAATCCCTTTTGCCGCGAAGTTACGACTTCCCGCGCTTTCTGCCAAACTTTGGGCGGTTTCTTATATGAAAGAGTAGAAATGCCGATGCCTCTACTTCCTCCACACCATCTTGTTGACGATGCCCGTATAGCTCTGGATAATCTTGACGACCTTGGTGGAGACGTTCTCGTCTACGTAGTCGGGCACGGGGATACCGTGGAAGCCGTCTTGGCAAAGGCCGACGGCGGTGTCGACTGCCTGAAGCAGGCTGCGGCCGTCGATGCCGGCGATGACGAAGCAGCCCTTGTCGATGGCCTCGGGGCGCTCCGTGCTGGTGCGGATGCACACGGCGGGGAAGGGGTGGCCGACGCTGGTGAAGAAACTGCTCTCCTCGGGCAGCGTGCCGCTGTCGCTCACTACGGCGAAGGCGTTCATCTGAAGGCAGTTGTAGTCGTGGAAGCCCAAGGGCTCCTGGCGTATGACGCGGCGGTCGAGTTGGAAACCGCTCGCCTCGAGGCGGTGGCGGCTGCGGGGGTGGCAGCTGTAGAGAATGGGCATGTCGTACTTCTCTGCCATCTCGTTTATGGCATTGAAGAGGGAGAGGAAATTCTTCTCCGTGTCAATGTTTTCTTCGCGGTGGGCAGAGAGGAGGATGTATTTGCCTTTCTCCAAATCAAGACGTTGATGCACATCGCTTGCCTCTATCTCTTTGAGGTTCTCGTGGAGCACCTCTGCCATGGGCGAGCCGGTGACGTAGGTGCGCTCGCGGGGCAGGCCGCATTCGGCGAGGTAGCGGCGGGCGTGCTCGCTGTATGCCAGGTTCACGTCGGAGATGATATCGACGATGCGGCGGTTGGTCTCTTCGGGCAGGCACTCGTCCTTGCAGCGGTTGCCGGCTTCCATATGGAAGATAGGGATGGGCAGGAGTTGGTGTCGCCGAGCACGAGCACGGCATCGGGCCGCGTCTGGGCGAAGAGTTTGTAGGAGCAGTTAATGATGTTGCCGCAGGTGGCGCCGAGGTCATCGCCCACGGCGTCCATATATACCTCGGGCTCGGCGAGCTTGAGGTCGCGGAAGAAGATGCCGTTGAGGTTGTAGTCGTAGTTCTGCCCCGTATGGGCGAGGATGACGTCGAAATAGCGGCGGCACTTGTTGATGACTGCGGCAAGGCGGATGATTTCGGGGCGCGTGCCCACGATGATGCAAAGCTTGAGCTTGCCGTTGTCCTGCCACTTTATATCGGAATAGTCGAATTTGGGGTGCTTGGTCATAATATATTTTGTGCTTTAATTTGGTTTTCCACGAATTATTTATTGTCCTCGAAGTTTTTTTTGTTGCCCACGAATCTCACTAATTTTCGTGCAAGCGAGTGCAAAACCGAACTTGTTCGAGTTATGCCGAGCGCAGCCGAAAATGTCAAAGAAATCTACACGAATCATTTTCAATGGAAAAAATGGCGACCTGTTCGGTCGCACTAATCTCACTAATTCAATGAGTGGTGTTATTTGTATGTCCTGTGGCGTAGTGCCACTTCTTTGAGATTTTCGGCTGCGCTCGGCAATATGAGCAAGCTCTATTGCGCTCGCTTGCACGAAAATTTGCTTTGAGATTTTCGGCTGCACTCGGCAATATGAGCAAGCTCTATTGCGCTCGCTTGCACGAAAATTTGCTTTGAGATTTTCGGCTGCGCTCGGCAATATGAGCAAGCTCTATTGCGCTCGCTTGCACGAAAATTCCAGGCACATCGTCCTCGCTTGCCTATCCGAGGACTTCGTCCCCGGTTACCGTTTCCACGAATTATTTATTGTCCTCGAAGTTTTTTGTTGCCCACGAATCTCACTAATCTACACGAATCATTTTCAATGGGAAAAATGGCGACCTGTTCGGTCGCACTAATCTCACTAATTCAATGAGTGGTGTTATTTGTATGTCCTGTGGCGTACTGCCTTCCAGGCAGTTATTACCTTTATTATTATTAATTCCGAATTCAACCAACGAGTTAATGTAATAATCTGTTTGTTGAATTAGCAGCAAATTTTAATGGGCCACGAATCGCTCGGATTTTCGCGATTTCAACCGGCGCACATACACTACTTTTGCTCTTCCACCGGGTCGAAATAGGTATCCGGGCGATTGGGATTGAAAATCTCGTTGCAATACATCACGGTGACGAGGTCGTCCGTTTCGGAGAGGTTGATGATGTTGTGGGTATAGCCGGGGAGCATCTGCACGGCTTGAATCTTCTCGCCGCTCACCTCGTAGTTCCAAATCTCATCCGTTCCCTCCTTGCGAAGCTGGATAAGGCCATGACCTGATACTACGATAAAGGTCTCCCACTTGCTGTGGTGCCAGTGCTCGCCCTTCGTCACGCCGGGCTTGGAGATGTTGATGCTCACCTGTCCGCAGCCGAGCGTGTGCAAGAGTTCCGTGAATGAACCTCGCGCATCGGTGTTCATCTTCAAATCGTATATCGCCTTTTCCTTGGGGAGATAGCTGAGATAGGTGGTCATCAGCTTATAGCGGAGTGAACCCTGGGGGAGTTCTATCATGTTGATGCCATCCTTGTTGGCTGCAGCATCTGCACATTCGTTGATGATGTCAACAATCTCACCGAGGGTTGTCCTGTGGGTTACTGGCACAAAGCAGTAACGACCATTCTCAGTTGGAATAGTCTCTACTCCCTCAACTCCACGCTGCGGTCGTTGACCTGTATGGGCAGGCCGTGCGCGATGTTGTGGCAGAAGGTGGCGATGGCGGAGTTGTAGTTGGGGCGGCACCACTTGCCGAAGAGGTTGGGGAAGCGATAGACGAGCACCTTCGCGCCGGTTTCCTCCCCATAGGAGAAGAAAAGCTCTTCGCCCGCCTTCTTGCTGCGGCCGTACTCGCTGTTGCCGAAGCGGCCGGCGAGGGAGGCCTGGACGGACGAGGAGAGCATCACGGGGCAGCGGTTGCCGTGCTTGCGGAGGGTGTCGAGCAGGACGGAGGCGAAGCCGAAGTTGCCCTGCATGAACTCTTCCTGCGTCTGCGGGCGGTTCACCCCGGCGAGGTTGAACACGAAATCGGCCTCCGCGCACCAGCGGTCGAGGTCGGCGGCGGGGGTGTCTATATCGTATTCATAGACTTCGGAAACGGAGAGGCCGCCATACCAGCGCGCCTTGCCGTCCCTTATGTTCTTCAGTTGGGAGCAGAGGTTGCGGCCTACGAACCCCTTGGCTCCCGTGACGAGGATTTTCATGGTTGCTTTTGTAATATGTCTTCGGGGGCGGCGGGAGCATACGCGCCGTCCTTGGATTCGAACAGGATGGTGGGTTCTTTCACCTCCACGGTGTGGAACTGCCCGAGGGGTATTTGCAGCCCCTCGCCGGCGCGGAGCGTGAAGCGGGCGGTCTCCCGCCCCTTATCGTCGAAATAGATTTCGTCCAGGCAGCCGCTGAGCACCACGGCGGTCTCGGCGGACTGCGGATGGCGGTGTATGGGCACCACGGTGCCGGGCAGCAGGGCGTTGAGCATGCGCTGGCTCTGGTCGGCGGGGGAGGTGCGCAGGTCGGTGGCCTGGCGCAGGCGGGGATTATCGGCAG
>SFPF01000046.1 GCA_004552155.1 Bacteroidales bacterium | reverse complement strand
ATGGAAATTGTTTCAAAGAACTCTTTTCTTCTTTGCTTCCCGAGGGCGTTCCCCCGTTTAGCGAGTGCAAAAGTACGAACTTTTCTTATAACACAAAAGCCTTTTCCCTTTTTTTCTTATAAGAAACCAAACTTTTTTCAAATTAAAGAGGGTACACAATATTATATATATACGCGCGCGAAGGGGAAAAAAGAAAAAAAATCCGGGAAAAGCGCGCTGCACTCTTCCCGGATTTTGATTATTGCAAAGGAAATCTTGGAGCTATTTCTTCAAAACTTTCTTGCCATTGACAATGTAGAGACCCGGACGGTCTACGAGCGTAATGCGACGGCCGGAAAGGTCGTAGGTCACATTTGCGGCGTTGTTTTCAACAGACACTTGGTCGATGCCGTTAATCACTGCGTTGTTGGCAGTAAGTTCAATGAAGCGATCGGCTGCGCCTCTGCTGCTGAGTTGCACCTCTGCCAGATAGATGGCTTCGGTGTCTGCCTTGAACGAAACGGTGAACTTGCCACCCTCCTTGGGAAGAGATGAAGCAGAAAGACTGAACTTGCTGGCGTGCGAACCAATCAGTTTCAACGCAACGGGTTCTTCGAGATTCTCCGTCTCCACAGTGATTTCAGACGTTTCAGCCACCTTTCCGGGGATTGCGTTCAGCGTGATATCGGTTTCAGAAGGACGAATCACGGGCAGGTCGGTGCGGCCGAAGGACACATCGTCGATATAATACGTGGCGGAATTTGCCGTGCCGCGCGTGCTTGCGAAGCGGAAGCCCATGAAGAAGACGTCGGCGGGTTCAAGTTGCGCAAGGTCGATGTGGAACTCTCGCCATTCGCCGCTTTCGTCCTTTGTGGCGGGCATCGAGAAGCCCGTGACGGGAAAGGTTGCCATTTCGCCGTTATTAAGTTCGATGTAAACGAGTTCCAGTTTGTCGGGCATTTCATCATAGAGATAATCGCCGCGCACGCGGAAGGTGAACATCTTGGAGGCGGCGTTCACATAGTCGAGCGCCGGCGTTACCAAGAGCATTTCGCAAGGCGTTTCGTTGCCTTCCTCTACCTTAGAGTCGTAGGGCGTCACCTTAGCTGCCTTTTCGCCAGCCGTGGCATCGGTTTCGGGGAACTCATAGCCCCACCAAGCGCGCGTGCCTTCCATTGCCAGGTTCTTCCAGCCTTCGGCTGCGAAGGGCTGGTTCTTTACTGCGCCGTCGAAGTGTTCATTGAGCAGGCTCAGGGGCGAGGTAGCGTCGAGCGGCAGGTTGTCGCCTTCCTTATCTTCGGCATCGGCGCTCGTGGCAGTGCCTTCGAGAGCGATGCGCAGCGTGTCTGCGCCATAGCCTGCCACGACGATGGTGTCGCGGAACGTGCCGGCCTCGGTCGGTGCAAAGGTCACTTTGATGGGCGCGTCTACATTATCCTTCATCAACATGCTTGTGCTGATACGGAAAGTGCCGCCAACAGCCATACGTGCTGTGGGATAATCGGGGAAGTGGGCTGTCGTAATGGTGATGGTCTGCTCCTGCGTCGTGCCTGCCTTTGCAGTAAAGGGTGCGGGCTGCTCCGAGGTGAGCGTGAAGGCGGGCGGGTTGGCGGGATCGATAGCGATGCCGCTCAGGCTCAGGGCTATCATGTCTTCAAGAAGCGACGACTCGATGTAGAGCGATGCCGTGTGCTTGCCGATGGCCGTGGGCTTATAGTTGAGGTCGATTTCATAATCGCCCGTGCCGGCGGGGATTTCCGCAAGCGAAAGTTCAAACTGGTCGCGGTTCTTGCCGGAGAATTCGAGCGGCAGCGCGGCGGGGAGGTTCACGGCGGTCACGTGGAGCGTGGTCACCTTGGTGCTCTCGCCTACCCTACCCTCTGCGCGGGCAAACTCGTCTACCTGAATGAGGAGCATGGGCAGCATTTCCACGTCTTCTGCCATACGGGGACGGAGCACCGGCGCAGCGGCCGAGGTGGCGATGCCCGTGATGTTCATAGCGCCCTTGCTCACGGGCGTGCCTTCGAGCGTTGTGCCGGGGAAGGGGTTCACGGTGAAGTTGCCCGTGCCGTCGGTAAAGGCGAGTGCTTTGCCCGTGGCAAATGCAGCATCTGCGGCGAGGTTCACGCCGGTAGCGTTCTTCACGCTCACGAGGCGGTAAGTAAAGGTTGCCGGTGCGGCGGCAAACTCGGCTGCCGTCGTTTCAACAGGCTGCACGGGCGCAGGTTCTGCCTGTTTTGTGCCCAATGAGGCATCGGCTGCGCAAATGCAGTTGCCGATGAAATTGTAATCTTCTCCGGGGAAGGCATAACCGTAGACGTTTTCTACAACGTCGCCCACGGCATACGTTTCCGTCAGGAAGCCGTAAAGGTCCACAACGGGCACTGCCGCGCCGCTGCCTTGCAGATAGAACACTTTATAGATCCTGTCGAGTTGCATCTCCGTGGTATAAACCACGGCAAGGGGTTCCGAGATGCGGGTCACGCCGCTGTAATCCGGATCTGCCGTGTTGCGGAAATCGGCTGCCGTGGCATAGACGGTCACAGGTATCAGCGTCCACTCGAGGGGCAGGTTCACAGTTTCTGCGCCTTCGGAGGCAAATGCCACTTCCAAGCCGGTGGACTCGCCTTCGGGCGTTGCGGTCACGGTGAGCTGCGCGCCTGCTTCGCTCATAACGTCGTCTTTTGCAAGGGTCTGTGCAGAGAGACTCACGCCCGTTGCCGTGGTGCTGACGGTAACGTCGCTGGTGAGGTTCACGCCGTGCACGGTGATGGTCTTTGTGCCTGTCGCGCCTTGCATGATGGTGCCGAAGTTGAGGCTGGCGGGCGAAAGGGTAATCTTGGGAGTGGCTGCCACTGCCTGCTTTTCAAACAGTCCCTGCCAGGTGTCTGCCACGCGCAGCATACCCACCTCATAGCCTGCGCCGTTAGTGGAGCCGCTGAGCGTCTGGCGCAATTCCAGGCCTTCGATACCGAAGGTCCATCCGCTGTAATGGAGCTTGATGCCGGCCGAAAATCCGAGTGCGGCGCCGTCGAAGAACGCGGTCGGCGTAACGGGTTCTTCGGTGTAGGAAGCGGGATTGACGTAGAGAGCAAAGTTATCCGCGCCATTGTTCTCTGCGTTGATGGTGTACTTAAACGCTACGAGGTAAGTGGTTCCCACCGTGTATTCCGTCTCGGCATAAGCCATTTGTTTTGCATCCGTGCCGATATTTACGCCGAGCCTGTACTTGCCTTCCTCGTTCGCTGCGCTGGGGCAAACGTAAAGCCTTGCGAGTTCGCCGCCCGACTTCGTGTCTTGCCACACGGTGGTTGCAGAACCTTTTTTCAGGAAATTGAATACGTAGTGGTTTTTCGTGGGCACGTCGGTCACCTTAATAAGCATGGACGCATAGACCGTACCGGCAACGATGCCGCTGGTCTGCGCCTCGTCGTTTTTGTCGGTGTTGAAGATGTGGTAAACCTTCTGATTGTTGTACGTATCGAACACAAGGGTATTGCCCGACGTGCCTTCGGGATATCCCTCAAATTCGAGTGCACCGGCTTTCACCATGACATCGCCGCTGCCGCTCGAGGAGTATTGCATCCAGTCGTTCTGGCCGGCAAGGGCAGCCCCTGCGGCGCAGCTTGAAAAGTCTTCCTGCCACTTAAGCTGTGCTTTCGCGCTCTGCGGCACAAGCAACGCCAATGCCGACAGGCAGGTCACAAGGATAGAAAAAGAAAATGTAAACTTCTTCATCTCTCAATAAAATTAAACGAATTAGTAAGTAAATATAAATGATTTTTGGAGCAGTATCATGAATGTATCACACGCGGCATACGTTTGCCCGGGGCATTGCCCCAACCATAGGTTCTTCTACTTCCTGTTGATCGAGAAGCGCACGCTGAAATAGATGATGTGCGCCACGCCGAACAGGCTGCCTATGTAGAGCAGGGTACGTTCTTCTCCCCAGCCCACGGTTTGCTGATGCCAGAAGGCGATGAGTATGCAGAGGAAGGAAAGGATGGTGCCGATGACGCTCAGCACGCTCTGTCCGTGACGGCGCACGCTGCCTCCGCCGAGCACGCTGTGGCGCACGCCGTAGACGGCGTAGACATCCAGGCCTATGAGCATCCAGATGACGAGGCGCATCCATGTGTCGGCAGGCAAGAAGAGCATCATGCCCACACAGCACAGAATGCCGAGCACGGGAATGAGGGGCACGAAGGGGGTGCGGAAGGCGCGTTCAGCCGCGGGCATCGTGCGGCGCACCACAATTACTCCGGCGCACACGAGGGTGAAGGCGAAGAGTGTGCCGATGCTGGTCATCTCGCCCGCCACGCGTGCCGGCACGAGTCCGGCAAGCACGCTCACGAGTACCATGAAGAGCATGTTGCTGCGTGCCGGCGTGTGGAAACGCTTGTTGATGTGGCTGAACACGGGCGGCAGCAGCCCGTCGCGGCTCATGCTGTAGAACACGCGGCTCTGCCCCATGAGCATCACCATAATCACGCTCGCATAGCCCAGCAGGATGGCGAGCACGATGCCTCGGTTGAGCCACGGGAAGTCGGGCACGATTGTGCCGTCGGGACCGGGCGTGCCCATGTGCTGCACGGCGGTGGCAGCCGGCGCGATGCTTTCCATGCCGGCATATTCGCGGTAGTCCACCACGCCGACCATCACGAGCGAGAAGAGTATGTAGAGCACGGCGCAAAGGAGCAGCGAACCGAGAATGCCGATGGGCATGTTGCGCCCGGGGTTAATCGTTTCCTGCGCAGCGGTGCTCACGGCATCGAAGCCTATGTAGGCGAAGAAGAGGATGGCGGCGCCGCGCAGCACGCCGCTCCAGCCGAAGTCACCAAACGCGCCGGTGTTTTCGGGGATAAACGGCGTGAAGTTGTCGGTATTGATGTAGAAGAAGCCGATGCCGATGAACACGACTACCACCAGCAATTTCAAAAATACGATGAAGTCGTTGAAGCGCGAGCTGCCCTGCGTGCCGCCGGCAAGGATGAGCGAGAGGAGCACCACGATGGCTATGGCGGGCACGTTGATGATACCGCCCTCGGTGGGGCACGCCGTGAATGCTTCAGGCAGCGGCAGGCCGATGTCGTTCATCATCATGCAGAAATAGCGGCTCCACGAAATGCTCACCGTCACGCCCGCCACGGCGTATTCGAGCACCAAGTCCCAACCGATAATCCACGCCACGAGTTCGCCCATCGTTACATACGAATACGTGTAGGCGCTGCCCGCCACGGGCAGCATGGAGGCAAACTCGGCGTAGCACAGACCGGCAAAGGCGCACGCTACGGCGGCGATGAGGAAGGAGAGGCAGATGGCAGGGCCGGTGTGCTCGCCGGCCACCACGCCGGTCACGGAGAACAGCCCCGCGCCGATTATCACGCCCACACCGAGCGCAATCAGCGCGCCCGGCCCCAACACGCGGCGCATGCCGTCTTTGCCGCCCCCGGCGGCCTCGGAAAGCAGTTGCCCCATCGGTTTTTTGACTAATAAATCCATAAAACAATCCTCCTCAATGTCATTTTGGCTGCAAATATAACAATTATATATCAAATTGCAATGCCTTGCGGCGAGTTTGATGATATTTTGAAAGAAAACAAAGCTTACATCCTTTTCCCCGTCTCTGCAAAATACCAAAAAGTGGGTATTGCGGCGGCGGTGGCATCTCCGTACCTTTGCACCGTGATTCAAAAATAAGGAGAAGAAAAATGAAGTAAGTATATTTTTAGATTGTTATGTCCATGTCTGTTCGCGGCAATCGCCCTCCCGGCGGTTGCCGCGCGCGTATATATATAATAATGTATGCTTCCCATCCTCGCATCACTTGTCCCTTGCCAGTCCGTGGCACAACCGGGCGCGTTTTGGCGGAACGGCGCGAAATGTTTATCTTTGCACTGGCAGAAGGAGGAAGAGCGCAGGCTTTTCCTCTTTTCGCGTTTTAAGGGGCAAACTATCTTATATGAGCGCAAAAACTATCCTATATGACCGTAAAAATTATAAGCAAGCTCGTAAAAATTTGCTCCTTGATAGTTTTTCTTAGGTGCTGGATAGTGAAAATTTCCTCGGTTTTCGTCAGAATTTTCAAGGAGCGAATTTCCCTTCTCTTAATTATCCCTAAACTTTCGCGCCGCACAGCCTTAACGATTGTAAATGCACCGGGAACTCTCTGCGCACCCCGTGAAGCGGCATTAACAAGTTTTGCCTTTCTTGCCCTGCCTGCTGCATGCTATGACGGTGCCAAGGGGGAGACTCTCGGATTTACTATATTTTGCTAACTGGATATTGCAAACTAAATAGTAAATGATTAAAAATATTTAATAAAATGCGGTTTGTAAAGAGTTGCAAAAAATCTATTTAGAATATTTTTATATGTTTGCACTCTAATAGGTTTACAATTAGACTATTCAACAGAATTTACTCCAACACGCATCTTTAATCGAACAATTCAAAATCATAAAAAATTCATTGGCTTATGAAACTACAAAAGACTTTATGGTCGCTGCTGTTCCTGCTTATGGGAGTCAGTTTCGCGAAAGCGCAAACGCAGATTACAGATGTTAGTCAGCTGGCTACTAACAAGTATTACACAATTAAAAACAGCCGTACAGGTTGGGCGGCTACAACATCAACCGTGACGCTTGCGGGAACATATACCCGAGCAACAGGTATGGTGACATGGACTGACTTAGGATATTGCAACAACGGAAACCCTGACAGCTACACACCTCAATCCAATAGCTTTTGGTGTTTCAAAGAAATCGATTCTTCGCGTTATCTTTACAATTACGGGTTGTCAAAATACATCAATAAGGATGGCTCTTTAAGCGATACGCCGCGCGACCCTATTCTCATTCAAGAAGGTACAGGTACGTATGTCGATAAGTTTGTGCTCTATTTTGATACAAGCCATTTCTTGAATGCCGGCGGTACCGGCCAACGC
>SFPF01000176.1 GCA_004552155.1 Bacteroidales bacterium | reverse complement strand
GGGATAATAGAGCTTCACCCCTTGGCTCACCAAATAGCCGAAGAAGGCGACCATGCAGACGAGCGACATGTGGAAGGTGAGGGAGTCGATGGAGATGGAGGAGGTGGTCGCCTCGCCGATGGAGTCACGCTTGTTCTCGGGCAACAATCCGCTGCGCAGCTCCTCAGGCAGGTCGTCGAAGTCGGCGATAAAAGCGGTCTGTTTGTGCTTGGCCGCCCATTTCACCATGAGCAATCCTCCGATGATGGCGAAGACAACACCCGCCGTGGCCGTGGTCATCGCCAAGCTGCGTGCCTCATCCCACCCGAAACGCTCAAAAGCGGCACCGATGGCCGCCGCCGTGCCATGCCCTCCATAGAAACCGGTGGAGAGCATGATGCCGAACGCATCGTTAAGATCCGGCCAGATCAATTTGATCACAAAGAGACCGAACAGGCCCATGCAGCCCCATTGCAGCAACATGCCGATTTGTGCGAATGCCCACATGGGACCTACCCGCTCGCTGATCTCCTTCATGGAGACGTTGGGCGAGGAGAGGGGCAGCGCACCAAACACCAAGGCGATCAGGATCGCCGCATAGGTGCCGATCTCACTCGATAGGGGAATCCAACCCAATCCGTTGGGGCCAAAGGTTAAACCCAAGAGGCCGGCGATGAGGCTGGGTGGTATGAAAAGCTGCTGAATGAGCTTGACTTTCACGCGAATGATTTTTCCGATCAATAGTAAAATGGAGACAAATCCCAAGTCTGTGAAGAGGGTCCAGGGAGTGAAGTGTGTCAGATCTAACATGCTATTATTTGCTTTTTGATTGTGTATTTGAAGTTTTTCGCAAATATAGATTATTTGTTTGAGAAAAACGAATCTTTTTGCCGTTCGATTCAAAATAGTCTATATCTTCGCGCCCAAAATCAAAAAAGTTGATTCAACATATGGAAGTCTTGAAGCACGAATGTGGCGTGGCCATGGTCCGATTGCTGAAACCGCTGGAATATTACCATGTGAAGTATGGCAGTTGGATGTATGGTTTAAATAAGCTCTATTTGCTGATGGAAAAGCAGCATAACCGAGGGCAGGAAGGAGCAGGTTTAGCCTGCGTGAAGTTAGAGGCAAATGCCGGAGAGGAATACATGTTCCGCGAGCGCGCCTTGGGAACCGGGGCGATCACCGAGATATTTGCCAACGTACACGAGCACTACCGGGATTTACCTCCCGAACAATTGAACGATCCCTATTTCGCCAAAGCCAACCTACCTTTCGCCGGAGAGCTTTACATGGGACACCTCCGATACAGTACCACCGGAAAATCCGGTATCTCTTACATCCACCCCTTTTTACGGCGCAATAATTGGCGCGCAAAGAACCTCGCCGTTTGTGGCAATTTCAATTTAACCAACGTTCATGAGATATTTGAAGAAATCACAGCCATTGGACAACATCCCCGAAAATACGCAGACACATACATCATGTTAGAGCAGCTCGGCCATCGTTTGGATCGCGAGGTGGAGCGGTTGTATCAGCTCTATGAAGGCGAGGGCCTGAAAGGCATGGAGATCACGCAGGCGATCGAGCAGCATGTGGATCTGTCGAACGTCTTGCGCCGTTGCGTGCCGACTTGGGATGGAGGCTTCGTGATTTGTGGCATCACCGGTAGCGGCGAGTCGTTCAGCGTGCGCGATCCA
Source organism: Bacteroidales bacterium (assembly GCA_004552155.1). Classification (GTDB taxonomy): domain Bacteria; phylum Bacteroidota; class Bacteroidia; order Bacteroidales; family Bacteroidaceae; genus Alloprevotella. Next base: position 1,825 of record SFPF01000176.1, on the reverse strand, counting down.
TGGGGCATTCGTCCCGCCTTTTATTATGCCGACGATGAAATCATCGTGTTGGCGTCGGAGCGCCCCGTGATCCAGACCGTCATGAACGTGCATGTGGAAGACATCCATGAGTTGAATCGGGGCGAGGCAATCTTTATCAACAAGCTGGGCGAGTGGCGCACGGAGGCCAATAGCGCCTGCTCGTTTGAGCGGATCTACTTCTCTCGGGGTAGCGACGTTGATATTTATAAGGAGAGAAAACGGATGGGTGAGAACTTGGTGGAGCCGATTCTTCGTGCCGTTGATCATGACCTCAACCATACGGTCTTCTCGTTCATCCCCAATACTGCCGAGGTGGCCTACTTCGGTATGCAGGAGGGGTTGAACAACTACCTCAACAAGCTGAAAAAAGAGTGGATCGCCGACCGGAGCCATCTCTTGCAGGAGCAGGAGTTGGAGCAGATCCTCTCTATGCGGGTGCGCTGCGAGAAGGTAGCGATCAAAGATATCAAGCTGCGTACCTTCATCGCCGAGGGTAACAGCCGTAATGACCTGGCCGCCCACGTCTATGACATTACCTATGGCAGCATCGAGCCCTATGTGGACAATCTGGTGGTGATTGATGACAGTATCGTTCGAGGCACGACCTTGCGGCAGAGCATCATCAGCATCCTGGATCGCCTGCATCCAAAGAAGATCGTGATTGTCAGCTCCTCGCCGCAGGTGCGCTATCCCGATTATTACGGCATTGACATGTCGCGCATGAATGAGTTCATCGCTTTCAAGGCGGCGGTCGCTTTGCTGCGCGAGCGAGGCATGGCGGAGGTGCTGTTGGAGGCCTACCGCAAGGCGAAGCAGCAACAGCGCGAGGAGCCGGAGACCTTGGTGAACTACGTGAAGGAGATCTATGCCCCCTTCACCGATGAGGAGATCTCGGCGAAGATGGTCGAGCTGCTCACGCCCAAGGGCACGAAGGCCAAGGTAGAGATTGTCTATCAGACCTTGGAGGGGTTGCACGCCTCTTGTCCTGATCACCCGGGTGACTGGTATTTCAGCGGTGATTATCCCACGCCGGGCGGTACACGCATGGTCAACCAGGCCTTTATCAATTACATGGAAGATGATTATTTAGTAAAATGACACAACAGATAGATGCTATGCAGATGAATAGAAAAGCAACTTTAATCCTCGACGACGGTACACGTTTCGAGGGCCGCTCTTTTGGCTATGAGCGTCCCGTAGCGGGAGAGGTCGTCTTCAATACCGCTATGACCGGCTATCCGGAGAGCCTCACGGATCCCTCCTACGCCGGACAGCTGATGGTTTTGACCTATCCCTTGGTGGGCAACTATGGCGTGCCGCCACGTGATTTCGCACCGAATGGAATCTCTACCTTCATGGAGAGCGAGAAGATCCATGCGGAGGCGATCATCGTCAGCGACTACAGCCCCGAGTACAGCCACTGGAACGCGCAATGCAGCTTGGGCGACTGGCTCAAAGAGGAGCATATCCCCGGCATTACCGGTATCGACACCCGTGCGCTAACCAAGAAATTGCGTGAGCATGGCGTCATGATGGGGCGCATCCTGTTAGAGGGCATCGACGAGCAGCCGGCGGAGGCGCACTATGGCGAGGTGAACTATGTGGATAAAGTCTCTTGCAAGGAGATCATCTGCTATACGCCCGATGGGGAGAGCCGCCGTTTCCCGACCGATGCTTTCGGTGAGAAGGAGATCGCTGCCGTGAACAGTGCGGGCAAGAAGCGTGTGGTGCTGTTAGACTGCGGCGTGAAGCATAACATCATCCGTTGCCTGTTGAAGCGAGATCTGTTTGTGATCCGTGTGCC
>SFPF01000175.1 GCA_004552155.1 Bacteroidales bacterium | reverse complement strand
GCTCTCGCCCATTGACCAATATTCCTCACTGCTGCCTCCCGTAGGAGTCTGGTCCGTGTCTCAGTACCAGTGTGGGGGACCTTCCTCTCAGAACCCCTATCCATCGTCGGCTTGGTGGGCCGTTGCCCCGCCAACTACCTAATGGAACGCATGCCTATCTATCAGCGATTCTCTTTAACAAATATCCCCATGCGGGGCCCCTGTTTCATGCGGTATTAGTCCGTCTTTCGACGGGTTATCCCCCTCTGATAGGCAAGTTGCATACGCGTTACTCACCCGTGCGCCGGTCGCCACCCGTGTATTGCTACATTGTGCTGCCCCTCGACTTGCATGTGTTAAGCCTGTCGCTAGCGTTCATCCTGAGCCAGGATCAAACTCTTCGTTGTTCAAATTGTTTCTTTATATCCTCAGCCCGGATTCCGTCTCTTCATCGTAGTCCAAGGTCATCTTCATTGACGGTACTCTTTATCGATATACTCGATTCCGATTCTTGTACTACTTGTCGTATTATGTAAATATCCTCAAAGATCGCTTTCGCAACCATCGTCGTTTCTCGATTGCGGGTGCAAAAGTAATGTTATAAAACATATCTACCAAACATATTCGCAACTTTTTTCAAAGAAATTTTCTTTGCCAGCCAACGTATATATAATGTTCGCGTGCGAACAGAAAGGTTATTTTCGGATGCCTCCCAACCTGATTTAGAAGAAAAGCAGCAATTCGTCCCCCTTTTTCAGGTCAACGGAGAGCAATCCGTCCACAATCGGCAAGGATGCGGCCTTTTGATTGATCTTTATGCTTAACCTTTCCGAGGATTGCGGCAGACGGATACGGAACGAACCTTCATGATGCGCCTTTAAGCTGGCCTCGATCAATTTCCCTTCCACCCAGCGAGCAGACACCTCTCCGCCTTGACGCACACGTAGCCCTCTGAAGCTACCATTCGGCCACGCGGAAGGTAACGCCGGCAAGAACTCGATCAAACCACTTTGACACTGCACCAACATTTCCGCCACGCCGGCCGTGCCACCAAAGTTCCCATCAATCTGGAAAGGGGGATGTGAGCAGAAGAGGTTGGGATAGCTACCACCACTCACCTCTCCCTTTTCGTTGATGCAGGGATGCAGCAGGTCGCCCAACAATTTATAAGCGTGATCGCCATCGTGCAGGCGTGCCCAGAAATTGATCTTCCAGGCCATCGACCAACCGGTGCTCTGATCGCCTCTTGCCTCTAACGTCTTGCGTGCGGCCTCCGCCAACTCCGGCGTATGCTCCACCGTGATCTCATCGCCCGGATAGAGTCCATACAGATGCGACACATGGCGATGGTGCGGCTCCGCCTCTTCGAAAGGCTCCAGCCACTCCATGATGCGCCCATCTTTGCCGATGGTCGTAGGCATCAAACGGGCCCGTTTCGCGGCCAACTCCTCCGCAAAGGCGAGCGATGCGCCGCATCAATCGTATTACTAAACAACTCACGCACGATCTGATTGTCCATCGTCGAGCCGGCACAGATATTCACCACCTGCCCATTCGGCAGGATATAGGCATTCTCCGGGGAGGTGGTCGGCGCGGTCACTAAATATTTCGAGCGCGGATCCACCACCAACATATCCACGAAGAAGAGCGCCGCGCCACGCAGCGTCGGATAGATTGCAAATAGGCCTCATCCAACGTATAGAGATAATGTGTGTAGAGATGCTGGCAGAGCCAAGCGGCCGACGTGTTGGTCGCACCCCACGAAGGATGCTCACCCGGAGCCGTAAACTCCCAGACATTCCCCAAGATATGCGTCACCCAACCATGGGCGTTATAGAAGGCCTTGGCGGTTCGCTCGCCACTCGCCACCTGCTGTTTCGTCCATTCCACCAACGGCAGATGCAGCTCCGAGAGGTTGGTCACCTCCGCCGGCCAATGATTCATTTGCAGATTGATGTTCAGGTGATAGTCGCCATTCCAAGGCGTATGGATCGTGTTGCACCAGAGCCCCTGCAAGTTGGGAGGCAACAGGCCGACACGCGTAGAGGAGATCAACAGATAGCGACCGAACTGGAAGTAAAGCGCCACCAACGAAGGATCCTGACGATCCGCCGCGAAGGCGGCCAACCGCTTGTCGATCGGCCAATGGTCGCGCTCCGTCCGCCCTAACTGCAAGGAGACCCGATCGAACAGCGCCTGATAAGCCTCTATATGCTCCCGGCGCAACGTCGCATAATCCTTACGCTCCGCATCCGCCAGCTGGCGGTCGAGCGCAGCCTCAAACCGATCCGGCTCCCAATAATTGGTCGCCAAGCTCACCAACAGGACAGCTTCCGAAGCGTTCCGCACCGTGAGCGCCGTGTCTGAGGGCACCAGCTCTCCCCCCTTCGGCAAGAGCACACGCACCTTCGCCGCGAAGCGCATCCCCTTCATCTCCACGGTATCCACGCCATCCGGCAACCGCCCCTTCATCACCAAGTCATGACCATCCAGGGAGACCTGCGCATGTTCCGGGCGACTCAATCCCAAGGTGAAATGCAACGCCTTATCCTCATCCGCCAACAGATGGATCACCCCTAAATCGCCCGCGAAAGAGGTGAACTGCTCGCGGGTATAAGTGATATTCCCCCGCTTGAAAGCAAGCGAAGTGGTCGCATCGCTCAGGCTCAACGTACGGCGATACTGGGAGACGGTATCTTCCGCATGGGGATATTGATAACGCAGATTCAGGTAGCCAAACAGCTGGTAGCTCCCGTAGGCGGCATTGGCGCCATCGCCCAGGTTGCTGCCCGCGCCCTTGCATACAAACGTATTATACATCAGCTGTTGCGCCTCGTCGTTGCGCCCCTCGAAGAGCAGGCGGCGGATCGTAGGCAACGCATAGGAAGCCGCCGGATTAGTGGCATCCTGCTTGCTGCCCGACCACATCGAGATCTCATTCAGCAAGATCCGCTCGGTCTCCACACCGCCATCCGGCATCATGCCGATACGTCCGTTGCCCAAGGGCAAGCACTCCTCCCACAACTTCGCCGGCCGGTCGAAGAAATAAGACAGCTCATTGTCTAATCGCAAATCAGGCGCTTGGCATCCCCACAGAAGCAAGGCCAACAATCCATACAAAAGGTGTTTCATGATCATGATATATTTACAGTTTACTCCTTATTCATTCCTAAAAACGCTGCATGTCGCACAGCCGTTTGTAATAGCCGTCGAGCGCCAGCAGCTCCTCGTGCGTGCCTCGCTCCACGATCTCGCCCTCGTGCAACACGCAGATCAGGTCGGCATGGCGAATGGTCGATAGGCGATGGGCGATCACGATTGTCGTGCGCCCCTTCATCAGATGCTCCAACGCCTCCTGCACTAACCGCTCCGACTCCGTGTCCAAGGCGGAGGTCGCCTCGTCGAGGATCAGGATCGGCGGGTTCTTCAAGATGGCCCGGGCGATGCTGATGCGCTGCCGCTGTCCGCCGGAGAGCTTGCCGCCCCGATCGCCGATGTTGGTCTCATAGCCCTGTTCGCTCGCCTCGATGAAGGCATGGGCGTTGGCGATGCGCGCCGCCTCCTCCACCTGCTCGCGGGTAGCCTGCTCCACGCCGAACGCGATATTATTATAGAAGGTATCATTGAAGAGGATCGCCTCCTGGTTGACGTTGCCC
>SFPF01000045.1 GCA_004552155.1 Bacteroidales bacterium | reverse complement strand
ACATTTGCATCAGCAAAAAGAGGAAGAGCGCAGGCTTTTCCTCTTTTTGTGTTTTTGGGGCTAACTATCCTATATGAGCGGAAAAATTATCTTATATGACCGTGAAAATTATAAGCAAGCCCGTAAAAATTTGCTCCTTTATAATTTATCCGATGTGCTTTTAAGTGAAAATCTCCTTGTTTTTCGTGGAAATCTTCTCGAAGCAAATTTCCCTTTTCTTAATTATCCCTAAATCTTCGCGCCGCACTGCCTTAACGATTGCAAACGCGAATTTCACTTTCTGCGCAGAGCGTGAAGCGGCATTAACAAGTTTTGTTTTTCTTGGTCAGAAAATCTTTATTTATGAGGAAATCCTGACGAACAAGAAAGGAATCAGCAGCGATTACAACAGTTCCCTTTGGAGCCAAATGGACAACGGCGGCACTAATTAGTTACCCGCACAGTCCTTTCACCCATAGCGGAGGCACGCCCCGGAAAACCGGCGTGCCTCCGCTGCTTTATATCGCCGCCAACCGCTTTTGCCCGTAAAAAAGGCATATTTTAAGAACTTGCCTATATTTCTCGAAAAGAATTTCTAACTTTGCCACGTTATCTTATATATAAATATTGTATATCCTCCAATAAGATGAAATTCGCGCTTATCGGTTACGGCAAAATGGGGCGCATGATTGAAAGCATCGCCCGCGAACGCGGCCACGAGATTGTGGCGATTATTGACGTTGACAACCCCCAAGACTTCGACACAGACGCTTTCCGCTCGGCCGATGTGGCCATTGAGTTTACTTCGCCCGCTGCTGCTTATGGCAATTACTTGAAAGCCTTCGCGCAAGGCGTGAAGGTGGTGAGCGGCTCTACGGGCTGGCGCTCGGAGCATGAGGACGACGTGCGCCGCCTCTGCACGCAGGAAGGGCACACGCTCTTCTGGGCGTCGAACTTCTCGCTCGGCATGGCGATTTTCTCGGCGGTGAACAAATATCTGGCCCGCATCATGAACCGTTTCCCGGCCTACGACGTGAGCATCGAGGAGACGCACCACGTGCACAAGCTCGACGCGCCGAGCGGCACGGCCATCACCCTCGCCGAACAGGTGTGCGCCGCCCTCGACCGCAAGACGGGCTGGGCCAGCGGCACGCTCCTCCAGCCCGACGGCACGGTGAGCGGCACGAAGCAGACTCCGGGCGAAAAGCTCCGCATCGACGCGGTGCGCCGCGGCGAGGTGCCGGGCATTCACACCGTGAGCTACGACAGCGAGGCGGACTGCATCAGCATTACCCACGACGCGCACAACCGCAAGGGCTTTGCCCTCGGCGCAGTGCTCGCCGCCGAGTTCACCGCCACGCACTCTGGACTGCTCACCATGGACGATTTGTTTGACTTTTAGTAGACGAGTAAACAAGACAAGTTACCAAATAAAATATAGTTTGCAAGACAAATCTGTCTCGTCTACTCGTTTACTAACAAACTCGTAACTAAAAAAAATTATGCCTTACGTAAAATTCGCGCTTTACCTTATCCCCTACCTTGCCTTCCTTTATTGGGTGGAATCGTGGTGGGGACTGATTGTCGTGCCCTTTATCTTCGACATTTGCTTCACGAAAAAAATAAAATGGGGCTGGTGGAAAGAACCTGAAGTAGGCCCCGCCACGCGCTTCATCATGAGTTGGGTAGATGCCATAGTGTTCGCACTCATCGGCGTGTATTTCCTCACGCAGTTCTTCTTCCAAAACTTCGTGATCCCCTCTTCATCGCTCGAAAAGACGCTGCTCACGGGCGACTACCTGCTCGTGAGCAAACTGGCCTACGGCCCGCGCATTCCGCAAACGCCGCTCACGATGCCCATGACGCAGCACACGCTGCCTATCGTGGGCTGCAAAAGCTACATCGAGCACCCGCACTGGGACTACCGCCGCGTGAAGGGACTGGGCAATGTGGAAGTGAACGACATCGTGGTGTTCAACTATCCCGCCGGCGACACCGTGGCGCTCGCGCAGCAAAATCAGGACTACTACCGCCTGGCCTATCAGATTGGCGACCAGTTGCTGGGCACGCAGACGGCAGACACTACGTCGATTTTCCCGCAAACCATCGTCATTCCCGCCACTGCCTCGCTCCTGCCAGAGACAAGCTACGAGGAGCAGCAACGTATATATAATAATGTGTACGCCGCCGGCGCAGCCTATATGCGCCAGCACCCCGAGGAGCTGCCGGGACAGACGCTGCAAATCAAGAACGACACGGTTTATCTCGACGGAAAACCGAACCCCGAGCCGGAAAACGTGCAGTATGCCTATGAGGTGACCTTCAAGCAAGACTTGCCCGACGAACTGAAACGCGAGTTGGGCATCACGGAAGAGGACCTCTACGCGCAGCGCAACGGCAACACGGTGTGGATGCCGCTGACGCACAAGGTGCGCAAGCAGCTGGAAGCGCGTAAGGACATCGTGGCATCAATCACCCGCGCCGTGCCCGATGCGGGCTGGCTCTATCCGCAGAATATGGCAAAGGACTGGACGACGGCAAACTACGGGCCGCTGTGGATTCCGAAAAAAGGCAAAACACTCCGCCTCACGCTCGCCAACCTGCCGATTTACGAGCGGCCTATCCGCGTGTACGAGGGCAACAGCCTCGAAGTGCGCGGCGGAAAAATCTATATCAACGGCAAGGCCGCCGACTCCTACACCTTTAAGCTGGACTACTATTGGATGCAGGGCGACAACCGTGACAACTCCGCCGACTCTCGCTTCTGGGGCTTCGTGCCGGAAGACCACATTGTGGGCAAACCGCTCTTTATCTGGATTTCGCTCGACCCTGACTACGGCCTCTTCGACGGTAAGATGCGTTGGAGCCGCTTCTTCAAATGGGTGGGGGATATTAAATAAAACTTTGCCCGCGAAACGATCGTTTTATTTGCCCACGAATTTCACGAATTTACACGAAACATGCTCAATTATATTAATGGCGACCTGTTCGGTCGCACGAATTTTCACTAATCAAAGCATTGTATTAGAGATTTTCGGCTGCACTCGCCTTGCACAAACGTTGAATTAGTGAAAATTCGTGCGACCTATAAGGTCGCTATTATCTAAACGCTTGGTTATTCGTGTAAATTCGTGAAATTCGTGGGGAAAAATAGTGGACTAAAACCCTTTTTTTATTTGCCCACAAAAAACCTGCAATTCGCGGGCAAATAAACTATATTGATATAAACCATGCTCGTTCTGCTTTCTTCCGCCTACTTTGCGCCGATAGAATATTACTGTCACCTCTATGCCGCCGACGCGGTCATTGAGGAGCGGCATGAGCATTATCTGAAGCAGACGTATCGCAACCGCTGCCTGATCGCCACGCCCACGGGGCCGCTGCCACTTACGGTGCCCGTGGAGCGGAGCGGAGCGTCGCACACGCCAATCGGCGAGGTGCGCCTTAGCGACCACGGTGGCTGGAAGCGGCTGCACTGGCAAGCCATTGCTTCAGCTTACGAGAGCAGCCCTTTCTTTGAGTATTATGAAGACGACCTGCGCGGGGCATTCTTTGGAGAATATGAGTTTTTGGTTGATTTCAACGCCGCCCTGCGCGACGCGTGCTGCGAACTGCTGGGACTGCACACGCCCGTAACGCCCTCCACACATTATATTAATGCCGCTTCGGAATATCCAGAGGCACTTGACTTGCGCACCGCCATCAGTCCCAAGAAAAGTGCGGCGGCGGAGAGCGGTTTTATGGCGCGACCCTATTACCAGGTGTTCCAAGAGCGCACGGGCTTTCTGCCGAACCTCAGCATACTCGACCTTTTGTGCAACCTCGGTCCTGAGGCCCGCCTTGTGCTGCGCGATGGGCTGCAAGCGCAAGCAAGTAGCGATAATTAACGCTTAAATGGCAAAAAACGGCGTTTGGATTGTTCGCAAACTCCACAAAAACATTCAAAAATTCTTCTTAGAGGAAAAGTCAAAACACATCTTAGCACCTTTAATAAAACAATTCGTAATTTTGCGCTTTGCATAGTACAAAATCAAACATTCACATAAAGTTATTATGGAATCAGCAAAAGGAAAACTTGGTGTGATGTGCGTCGGCCTCGGCGCCGTGACCACCACATTCATCACCGGCGTGCTTATGACACGCAAGGGTCTCGCTAAACCCGTAGGCTCGATGACGCAGTACGACAAAATCCGCGTGGGCCGCGGTGAAAACAAGAAATATCTGCACTACGGCGAAATCGTGCCGCTCACAGATTTGAAAGACATCGTATTCGGTGCGTGGGACGTATATCCCGCCAACGCCTTTGAAAGCGCCGTGAACGCCGAAGTGCTCAAAGCCAAAGACATTCTCCCCGTTGAAGACGAGCTGAAAGCCATTAAGCCCATGAAGGCCGCTTTCGACCGCGACTATGCCAAGCGTCTCGACGGCGACAACGTGAAAGACTGCGCCACACGTTGGGAAATGGTTGAAGCCCTGCGCGAGGACATTCGCAAGTTCAAGGCCGAGAACGGCTGCGACCGCATCGTCGTTATCTGGGCTGCCTCCACGGAAATCTATGTACCCGTGGACGAAGAGGTACACGGCACGCTCGCTGCCCTCGAAGCTGCCATGAAGGCCGACGACCGCAAGCACATCGCACCCTCTATGTGCTACGCCTACGCAGCCCTCGCAGAAGGCGCACCGTTCATCATGGGCGCACCCAACACCACCGTGGACATTCCCGCTATGTGGGAAATGGCAGAAAAGACCAAGATGCCCATTGCCGGCAAGGACTTCAAGACGGGTCAGACGCTCGTGAAGTCGGGCTTCGCCCCGATTATCGGCACCCGCTGCCTCGGCCTGAGCGGCTGGTTCTCCACCAATATCCTCGGCAACCGCGACGGCCTCGTGCTCGACGAGCCTGCCAATTTCCACACAAAGGAAGTGAGCAAGCTCTCTACGCTCGAAAGCATTCTCGTGCCGGAAAATCAGCCCGACCTCTACACGGACTACTATCACAAGGTGCGCATCAACTACTACCCGCCGCGCAACGACAACAAGGAAGGCTGGGATAATATCGACATCTTCGGTTGGATGGGCTATCCCATGCAGATCAAGATCAACTTCCTCTGCCGCGACTCTATCCTCGCAGCACCGCTGTTGCTCGACCTCGTGTTGCTCTCCGACCTCGCTGCCCGCAAGGGCCGCTACGGCACGCAGCGCTTCCTGAGTTTCTTCTTGAAGAGCCCGATGCACGACTACACAAAGGGCGAAGTGCCCGTGAACCATCTCTTCCAGCAGTACGTAATGCTGAAAAACGCTATCCGCGAAATGGGTGGCTACGAGGCTGACGAAGATATTGACTAAGAAAAAATAGCAAATTAGGGGCTTAAAAACGAAAAAGCAGCGTTTTTAAGTCCCTAATTCGTTTGTAAATACTAACTTTGCGCGCAGCAAGAGGCGTTTCGTCCTGAATGAGACGCCTCTTGTGCTGTTTTATTAAAAGAACAAACCTTATAACCTAAACCTAATTATTCTATTTATTCCCAAAAATCGAAATGGAAACGATTACGGAAATCCTAAATTTCATTTTCCCTTTCCTTGACACGCAGCAGGCCATCGTGGTACTCACGTTCCTGCTGACTATCGTGGCGTTCATGGCCGACAAAGTGCGCTCCGACATTGTGGCGCTCTGCTCCATGGCCATCCTGCTTACTACCAACGTTATAACGCCCTCCGAGGCGCTTGCCGGCTTCTCCAACTCCGCCGTAGTGATGATGATTGGCCTGTTCATCGTGGGCGGCGCGGTGTTCCAAACCGGCCTCGCCAAGACCATCAGCGGCAAACTGCTGCGCCTCGCAGGCACGGACGAGAAGCGGCTCTTCTTCCTCGTGATGATCGTGACCGCCGTGGTGGCAGCCTTCGTGAGCAACACGGGTACCGTGGCGCTGCTGCTGCCCATTATCCTCGCCATGTCGAAAACCTCCGGCACAAACCCCGCCAAACTGATGATGCCCCTCGCCTTCGCCAGCAGCATGGGCGGCGTGCTCACGCTCATCGGTACGCCGCCTAACCTCATCGTGGACGGCTACCTGCGCGACAACAACCTGCCGGGCTTCAGCTTCTTCGACTTCACGCCCATCGGCATCATCTGCCTCCTCACGGGTTTGCTGCTCCTCTATCCGCTTTGCAAATTCTTCCTTAACAAGAAGGATCGCGACGGAGCCGAGAAAGGCGACGACCGAAGCATAGCCTCGCTCTTGCAGGAATACCACTTGGACGACTGCGTGTTTCGCCTGCAAGTTGACGAAGGGCACTCGCTGCTCGAAGGCCGCTCGGTAGGCGAGCTTAACATACGCCACAACTACGGCATCACGCTGCTCGAAATCCGACGCGCCAACAAATCGATGTTCAGCACGAAGATACAGGAACTGGTCAAGGCCGACACGGTGTTCCAAAAGGGCGACACGCTCTTTGTGCTCGGCCAATACGACCGCGTGCACACCTTCGCCGATGCGCACAACCTCATCATTCACGAAGATAAGGAGCGCGGCACGAAAGCAAAGCTCGACTTCTACGAAATAGGCCTTTCCGAAGTGCTCATCACGCCCGAATCGGCACTCGTCAACCGCCCCCTGCGCGCTGCCAACTTCAACGAGCGCTTCAACCTCAACGTGCTCGCCGTGAAGCGCAACGGCAAATATATTTTCGACGATATGCTCGATGCACCCGTGAAGGCCGGCGACATGATCTTGGTACATGGTTCGTGGAAAGGCATTGAAAGCATGGCCAAAAAGAGCCGCGAATGGGTGGTCTTCGGCGACCCGAAGGCAGACGCCGAGAGCGTTGCGCTCGACCACAAGGCACCGCTTGCCGCAGGCATTATGGTGGCCATGGTGTTCTGCATGGTATTTGCCGACCAAATCGGTATCAAGCCAGTGGCCTCGGTAATCATCGCCGGCTTGCTGATGGTGCTGACGCGCTGCGTGCGCAGCGTCGATGCCGCCTACAAGATGATTGGTTGGGAAAGCATCGTGCTGATTGCCGCCATGATGCCGATGAGTACGGCACTCTCCAAGACGGGGCTTTCGGCCGCAATCGCCACCTCGCTCGTTGAAATGCTGCGCGACTACGGACCTATCGCCGCCATGGCAGGCGTATATTTCGTCACGTCGCTGCTCTCCACCTTTATCAGCAACTCCGCAACGGCTATCCTCGTAGCCCCCATCGCCTGGGTATCGGCCCAGCAACTCGGAGTATCGCCCACGCCGTTCATGATGTGCGCCGCCGTGGCTGCCAGCTGCTGCTTCGCCACGCCGATTTGCACGCCGCCCAACGCCATGGTGATGAACGCCGGCCATTACACCTTTGCCGACTACGTGAAGGTAGGCTTGCCGCTGCAAATCATTATGGGAATTGTGGCCATCCTCACGATACCGCTCTTCTTCCCATTCACAAACTAACCTAACCGCGAGGGCGTGCACGAAGCATGCCCTCGCTTTTCTTTTTCCCACCCCATACAATATTATATATATATGGACATCAAGTTGCAGAAAGCGCCGCGCCAGATGAACGTAGAGTTACTGCGCGTGGTGTGCATGATGATGGTGCTCGCGCTGCACGCTAATTTCTATCCTTTCGGCATGCCCAACAAACAGGAATGCTTCCACGCCGCCCTGCCCTCATTCACGCGGTGCTGGATTGAGATGATGACGATTGTGGCAGTCGATGTGTTCGTAATGATTTCCGGCTGGTTCGGCCTTAACGCCCGCCGCCGCAGCTACACGTCGTTTATCTTCACCGCCCTGTTCTTCTCAATCGGTTCGGCGGTGTTCTTCGCCGCCACAGGCTACGTGACATTCGACAAAGGCCTCGTGCTGGACGCCTTGCAGCTGAGCAAATGCCTGTGGTTCGTGAAGGCATATCTGATGCTGCTTATCCTTTCGCCGATACTCAACGCTTTCGTCGCGCACACCGACCGCCGCACCTTTGCCACGACGCTCATCGGTTTCTTTGTCTTCCAAACCGTGTTCAACTTCTTCGGCGACGGCGGGCAGCAGTTCTTCTCAGACGGTTATTCGCCCCTTTCGTTCATCGGGCTTTACCTGCTGGCACGCTACGCACCGACCTGCTCATCTACCTTGCCTGCGGCACGCTCATGGGCACGCTGCTCTTTCTCTGCAACGGCTGGCACTTCCTGCCATTTTTAAGAAAGATAGCCCTGCACTACACCAACCCGCTGACCATTGCCGGCGCCACATTTTTGCTCTTAGCCTTCACAAAATTGCGCATCAATAGAGGCAACCGCCTTATCGGCATCTTAGCCACGGCTTCCTTTGCGGTCTATGTGCTGCACTGCACCGCGCCGTTCACCGAAACGGTCTATCACCCAATAGTAAAAGACATCTACAAAAATTATTCGGGCATCGCCTGCCCGCTCCTGATATTCAGCACGATGTGCTGCGTATATCTGCTCTGCACCCTGCTCGACCAGGCAAGGCAATGGTGCTGGAAGCAACTGACGCGCGCCGTGCCGTGGCTGGCAGGCGCGAAGGCGGAATAACGCACGGCGGGCAAGCAATGCTTCTGCATTTCTTGCCCGCCGCGTGTTATGGATTTAGGCTTTTTACTTCTGGTCGTAGGCGTGCTTGGGGTAATTGATGGTGTAGTGCAGCCCGCGGCTCTCCTTGCGCTCCATGGCCTGGCGCGTGATGAGATAGCCCACGTTGATCATATTGCGGAGCTCGCAGATGTCGCGCGTGGCTTTCACGCGCTTAAAGAGTTCTTCCGTCTCTTCATACAGCAGGTCGAGGCGCGTCCAGGCGCGCTTCAGGCGCAAGTCGCTGCGCACGATGCCCACATACGACGACATCACCTGCCCCACCTCGCGGACGTCTTGCGCGATAAGCACTTTCTCCTCGTTGGAAAGCGTGCCCTCGTCGTTCCATTCGGGCACGGCGGTGTTGAACTCGTACTCGCCGACATGCTCAAGGCTGTGCTTCGCCGCCGCCTCGGCATACACCACGGCTTCGATGAGCGAGTTGCTGGCGAGGCGGTTGCCGCCGTGCAGTCCCGTGCAGGAACATTCGCCTATAGCATAGAGACGGCGTATGCTCGAGCAGGCGTTGAGGTCTACCTTGATGCCGCCGCAGAGATAGTGGGCGCAGGGCGCAACGGGGATATACTCTTTGGTGATGTCGATGCCGATAGAAAGGCATTTGGCGTAGATATTTGGGAAATGGCGGCGCGTTTCTTCTGCCGGCTTGTGGGTAACGTCGAGGCACACGTGGTCGATACCGTGCTTCTTCATCTCTTTGTCGATGGCGCGCGCCACAATGTCGCGGGGAGCCAATGAGAGGCGCTTGTCGTACTTCTGCATGAATTCCTCGCCATTGGGCAGGCGCAGTATGCCGCCGTAGCCGCGCATGGCCTCGGTGATAAGATAGGCGGGGTGCGTCTCGCCGGGGTGGAACAGGGCAGTGGGGTGGAATTGTATGAACTCCATGTCTTGCACGGTTGCTTTGGCGCGATAGGCCATGGCGATGCCGTCACCCGTGGCAATGTTGGGGTTGGTCGTCGTGGCATACACCGCGCCGCAGCCGCCGGTGGCGAGCACCGTGACACGCGAGAGCACTGTGTCGATCTTGTGCGTGTCGGGGTCGAGCACGTACGCGCCGAAACATTCGATGTCGGGCGTGCGGCGGGTCACCTCTACGCCGAGGTGGTGCTGCGTGATGATTTCCACGGCAAAGTGATTTTCGAGCAGCGTAATATTAGGGTGGCGGCGCACTGCTTCAATCAGGCCGCGCTGTATCTCGAAGCCGGTGTCATCGGCATGGTGCAGGATACGGAACTCGGAGTGTCCGCCTTCGCGATGCAGGTCAAACTGCCCGTCTTCTTTCTTGTCGAAATTCACGCCCCACTGCACGAGCCGGCGTATGCCTTCGGGCGCACCTTTTACCACCTGCTCCACGGCGCGGCGGTCGCTGATATAGTCGCCCGCGATGAGGGTGTCTTTGATGTGCTTCTCGAAATCGTCTACTTCGAGGTTGGTCACGGAGGCGATACCGCCCTGTGCCTTTGCAGTGTTGGCTTCTTCGATTGATGTTTTGCAAACGAGTGCCACTTTGCCCTTGCCGGCTTCTGCCACTTGCAGGGCGTAACTCATTCCGGCAACGCCGGAACCGATAATCAGGAAATCAAATTTGCGTACCATTTTACCAAATTTTGGGAAATAGGCTGCGGCGCGGCACTGAAACAAGCAGCGTTTTGCCTCCGCGCGTTATTTTTGGTGCAAATCTACAAATGTTTTTCCATTATCTGCCCTTATAATAGCAGATAATGCGTAATTTTGCAGGCAGATTATATTTGCAAAGTGCGCCCTTTATGCAAAATAGAGGCTTTGAGTACCTATATTAATATTGTATCGCAAGTTTTTCATCTTATCTTGTAGCAAACCGCGCGTTTGCTGCGTCTAACCACTAAGAAACTCTTAATCAACTAATATTTTACCATTATGAACATCAAGAAAATCCTCCTGTCGCTCTTTGCACTGGCTGTTCTCGTGCCGGCACAGCGCATCGACGCACAGGGAATGCCGCAGATGCCGAAACTGCCGATTGACAACGCAGTGCGCTACGGCAAACTGCCCAACGGACTGACGTATTACATCCGTCACAACGAACTGCCGAAGGACCGCGCCAGTTTCTACATCGCGCAAAAGGTAGGTTCGGTGCAGGAAGAAGAGTCGCAGCGCGGTCTCGCCCACTTCCTCGAACACATGTGCTTCAACGGCACGCAGCACTTCCCCGGCAACCGCATCGTGGGCTTCTGCGAAAGCATCGGCGTTAAGTTCGGCGAGAACCTCAATGCCTACACCTCGACCGACGAGACGGTTTACAACATCAACGATGTGCCCGTTTCGGCCACGAACGTCGATTCCTGCCTCTACATCCTGCACGACTGGGCCGACGGCCTGCTGCTCGAGGAGAGCGAAATCGACAAGGAGCGCGGCGTAATCCACGAAGAGTGGCGCATGCGTTCTTCCGGCTCAATGCGCATTATGGAGCGCTGCCTGCCGAAACTCTATCCCGGCTCTCGCTACGGCGAGCGCTTCCCCATCGGCCTTATGAGCGTTATCGACAACTTCAAGCCGCAGGAACTGCGCAACTATTACGAGAAGTGGTATCGCCCCGACCTGCAAGGCATTATCGTGGTGGGCGACATCGACGTCAATCAAGTAGAGCAGCGCATCAAGGAAATCTTCTCTTCCATCAAGATGCCTGAAAACGCAGCCGCTTACGAGCACTACCCCGTGCCCGACACCAAGCAGCCGATTTATGTTGTAGATAAGGACAAGGAACAGGCTTCCGGCGTTATGCAGGTATTCTTCAAGGCCGACCCCATGCCCGATGAGATTCGCGGCACTCAGATGCAGTACATCATAGAACTGATGATGAACCTCGGTTGCGATGTCATCAACGCCCGCCTTAACGAACTGACGCAAAAGGCTGACTGCCCCTTCACCGCCGCCGGTTGCAGCTACGGCAATTATATTGTCAGCAAGACCAAAGATGCGCTTTCTGTATACATTCTTCCCAAACCCGGCAAAGATGCCGAAGCACTCAACGTAGTGATGCAGGAACTCGTGCGCGTAAGCCAGCACGGCGTGACCGAAACGGAATTGCTCCGTGCCCGCGATGAATTCATGAGCCAAATCGAGAAGATTTACAACAACCGCGACAAGCAGTACAACAGCTTCTATATCCCGCAGTACGTGCGCCACTTCCTCGAAGACGAGCCTATTCCCGGCATCGAACTGGAGTATCAGCTTTATCAGGCGCTTTCTACGCAGATGCCCGTTGCCGCTCTCAAGCAGGGCATCGACGAGATGTTTAAGGAAAATTCTACGGAAGAGAACTTCGTTGTCTTTGGCATGTACCCCGATAAGGAAGGCTATGCCGTTCCCACCGCCGACGCTTTGAAGCAGGCTGTCGAAAAGGCTGCCAAGGCTAAGCTCGAAGCCTACGTGGACAATGTGAAGAACGAGCCGCTCGTGCCCGTCGTTCCCCAGAAGGGCGACATCATCAGCGAAAAGCCCGCTGACTTCGGCTACACCTGCTGGACGCTCGGCAACGGCGCCAAGGTATATTTCAAGAAGACGGACTTCAACGACAGCGAGGTGCTCTTCTCTGCCACCAGCTTCGGCGGCGAATATAAGGTGAGCGAGAAAGACCAGCTCAACCTCGACCTCTTCGACATGGTGATGAGCTCCACGGGCTTAGGAAACTTCAAGAGCACGGAACTCGAAAAGAAACTCGCAGGCAAGCAGGCAAGCTGCTCGCCCGCTCTCGGCGCCGTGACCGACAACCTCTCGGGTTCGTCCACGCCGAAAGACCTCCGCACGCTCTTCGAACTGATTTACCTCCGCTTCCAGAAGCCCTGCGACGACGTAGACGCTTACAACAACCTCATCTCCCTGCTCAAATCGCAACTTGAAAATGCAGAGAAGTTGCCTGAAATGGCTTTCTCCGACTCTGTCACGTCTACAATCTATCAGCACCACCCGCGCCACAAGACGATGAAGGCTGCCGACCTCGACAAGGCCAGCTTCGAGCGCATCAAGCAGATTTATCAGGAACGCTTCGCCACGGGCGCAGACTTCGACTTCTACTTCACGGGTAACTTCGACGAAGACAGCCTCCGCCTCTTCGTGGAAACCTACATCGCCTCTATGCCCGCAGTTGCCAAGCGCGAGGAAATGACGAACCTCAACATCAAACCTGCAAAGGGCAAGGTGGACAACCTCTTCACCCGCGCCATGGAAACGCCTAAGGCCAACATCGTTCAGGTTTGGTGGGGTGACCTGCCTTACACGATGAAGGATGGCGTAGTGGCCAACGCACTCGGCGAAATCCTCTCGCAGCGCTATCTTAAGAGCATCCGCGAAGAAGGCAGCATGGCTTACAGCGTGGGCGCAGCCGGCGGCGCATACTTCGGCAAGGACCAAATGTACCAACTGCAAATCTATTGCCCCGTGAAGCCCGAAAAGCGCGACTCCGCCCTCTTGCTCATGAAGCAGGGCATCATGGACATCGCCGCCAAGGGCGTAACGACCGAAGAGCTCGACAAGTTCCAGAAATTCGAACTCAAGGACTATGCCGACAATCAGAAGAAGAACGGCTACTGGCAGAACCTCATCGAAAGCAAGAACATGTGGGGCTTCGACGAGCAGACCGGCTACGAAGCCACCATCAGCGGCTTGAAGTCCGAAGATATCCAGAACTTCGTGAAGAACCACTTGCTCAAAGACGGCAACTGCATCACCGTTTCGATGCTCCCCGCCGACTTTAAGGAATAAAGTTTATATTAGATTAGCAAAAAGGAGGAGGAGCACACGCTCTTCCTCCTTTTTTAATAAATAGCCTGTTGGTTGAATTAAGATAAAAACCAAATAAAACCGCTTGTTCTGTGTGGGCCTGCGGCTCGCCTTATCGTATAAACCCCGAGCCTGAAAGTCTGCAGACTTTCGTCTCGTGCTTTATCCGTTAAGGCGGCGGTCGGTTTCCGCCCGCCCCACACAGAACAAGGGAAAAACCAGGAAAAACCCGTTTTCAATGGACAACCTTCTCTTTACCTTTAAGGCTGCATCAAGGTCTCACGGGTTTTTAATGGTTTTTTCCTTGCGGCGTTTGAAGCGGGCGGGCACCGACCGCAGCCGCAGGGATTAAGGGCGAGCGTGAGCCGATTAGGCTCACAAGCTCGGCGTTAAGACCGGCGGCGTAGCCCAAGGGGCTTCAAACGAAGCAAGATGTTTTTACTGGTTTTTATCTAATATCATTTGTTTCATCCACCCAACGATCAGAGACTATCAACATCATAGCCACTATAAAAAAACTCATACCATGAATCAAGAAGAACTTATGCGCGAGGCCATACGCCTCGCCTCGGCAAACGTTGAAAACGGCGGCGGACCCTTCGGAGCGGTCATAGCGCGCGGCGGAGAAATCATCGCCACCGGCGTGAACCGCGTCACTGCCAACTGCGACCCCACGGCACACGCCGAAGTGTCGGCCATACGCGCGGCGGCGCAGAAACTCGGCACGTTCAACCTCTCAGGCTGCGAAATCTACTCTTCCTGCGAACCTTGCCCCATGTGCCTCGGCGCGATTTACGGCTTCGACGACGCCTTCATCTACAAAGAACTCGCCCTGCCGCTCCCCGAACGCACCCTCCGCGCAGAGCAACTCCTCGGCAAGGAAGCCCTCGCCACCTTCGAGGCATGGGAGCAGAAAACGGACAAAACGCCGTATTAACCGCCGCGAAAAGGCAACTCTCTGCCTATAAATCGCACTTTTTGGCCCGTGGCCGCGTTTTGCGTGTGAAAGAATTACTAACTTTGCGATACTTAAAGCATTCAGTAAAAAAACCTCTAAATTTCTATTCAAAATATGGCAAAGAAAGCTCTGCTGATGATCCTCGACGGTTGGGGCATCGGCACACACGGCAAAGGCGACGTAATCTATCAGACGCCCACGCCTTTCATGGATTCATTGGACGCCGATTATCCGCACTCCCAGCTCCTCGCCTCGGGCGAGAACGTAGGTTTGCCCGACGGACAGATGGGTAACTCCGAAGTGGGTCACCTCAACATCGGCGCAGGACGCATCGTCTACCAAGACCTTGTAAAGATCAACCGCGCCTGCAAGGACGGCAGCATTCTCAAAAATCCCGAAATCGTAAGTGCTTACAGCTACGCCAAGGAGCACGGCAAGAACCTGCACCTCATGGGCCTCACCTCCACGGGCGGCGTGCACTCTTCGCTCGACCACTTGTTCAAACTCGTGGAAATCGCTAAGGAATACGGCGTTGCCGAGCGCACCTTCGTACACTGCTTCATGGACGGCCGCGACACCGACCCGAAGAGCGGCAAGGGCTTCATCGAACTCCTCGACAAGCATTGCGCCGCCAACGGCGCGCACATCGCCAGCATCATCGGCCGCTTTTACGCCATGGACCGCGACAAGCGCTGGAACCGCGTGAAGATTGCCTACGACCAGCTCGTGCACGGCATCGGCCGCAAGGTGGAAGATATGGTGGAAGGCGTGCAAAGCTGCTACGACACCGACTCCGAAGAGCATAAGAACACAGACGAATTTATGGAACCGCTCGTAAATGCGCACGTTGACGGACGCATTCAAGAGGGCGACGTGGTTATTTTCTTCAACTACCGTAACGACCGCGCCAAGGAACTTACCGTGGTGCTCACGCAGCAGGACATGCCCGAGGAAGGCATGACTACCATTCCCGGCCTGCAATATTATTGCATGACGCCCTATGACGCATCTTTCACCGGCGTGCATATTCTCTTCCCGAAGGAAAATGTGGAGAACACGCTCGGCGAATACCTTTCCGCTAAGGGTTTGAAGCAGCTCCACACCGCCGAGACGGAGAAGTACGCCCACGTTACGTTCTTCTTCAACGGCGGTCGCGAAACGCCCTACGAGGGCGAGGACCGCATACTCGTGGCTTCGCCTAAGGTGGCTACCTACGACCTACAGCCCGAAATGTCGGCCTACGAGGTGAAAGATAAGCTCGTAGCCGCTATCCGCGAGAACAAGTACGACTTCATCGTGGTGAACTTCGCCAACGGCGACATGGTGGGCCACACGGGCATCTATCCCGCCATCGAAAAGGCTGTAACGGCCGTCGACGCCTGCGTGCCAACGAGACGGACTACGAGACCATCATCATTGCCGACCACGGCAACGCCGACAACGCCCTCAACGAGGACGGCACGCCCAACACGGCACACTCGCTCAACCCCGTGCCTTTCATCTACGTGACGAAAAACAAGGGTGCAAAGGTGCAAAACGGCGTTCTGGCCGACGTGGCCCCGAGCATCCTGCACATCATGGGCTTGGAGCAGCCTGCCGAAATGACGGGCAAGAACCTGATTGAAGATTAAAGGTAGATTTTCAACGGGTTGGTTGAATTAGAAAACATTATGACATAGGTATTAACTGCCTGGAAGGCAGTACAGAGCGAAGCGATAGTAACCGGGGACGAAGTCCTCGGTGAAGGCAATCGTAAACGTTCTGCCTGGAAGGCAGTACGCCTGTGGCGATGTTTTTAGTGCAGGTCCTGTGGCGTAGTGCCTTCCAGGCACATCGTCCTTGCATAGCCTATCCGAGGACTTCGTCCCCGGTTACCGTCGCTACGCTCCGTAGTGCCTTCCAGGCACTTAACACTTAAGTCAACCAACAAAGAAGATATTAGTATTGCGAACGCGGTGCTTGGAAATTTCCAGGCACCGCGTTTTTTGTATCCGCGTTAAAGATGTTCCTATCCGCTTGAAAGTTTTTACTCTGACGCAGATATTTTTCACTATCCGCTAAGAAAAAGTTTATTACAAAGTTTGTAACGGCCGTTACAAAGTTTCTAACACATATTACAAAGTTTGTAATACATGTTACAAGGTTTGTAACAAAAACCATCTTATATGAAAGGAAAAAATGTCTGTGCATTTACGAAAAAAAGTCAGGCAGCAAGGGAAAAATTGCTGCCTGACTTTTGGCGGTATATCCTTAACAGGGACTCTTCTTATTCTGTAAACGCGGCCTCTTCGGCGGCGCGGATAATGGCCTCGCGGTCGGCCTCCGACGATTGGGCGGATGCGGCATCGCCGGCAGGCTTTGCGGCACGGGAACGGCGGCGACGGCGCGGCTTACCCGTGGCGGCATCGGTGTCTTCATCGGTGCGCGGCGGCTGCGGACGGCGGGTTTGGGGATTTTTTGCCTCGGGTTCGGACACAGGCTGCTGTGCTTCGGGTTCGGCTGCAGGGGCAGTTTTCACCGCCTCGGTTACCGACTTTGCGGAGCGACTGCGACTACGGCGGCGGCGCGGTTTGGCGGCCGGCGTCTCGTTGCCGTCGCTCAATTCCGAGGCGGCGGGAGCATCGGCTGCCGTTTCGAGCACAGGAGCCTCCTGCTCGGTGCGCTTGGGCTTGCTGCCCTTGCCCTGCTCCTTGGTGAGGATGTCTTCTATCTCGTCGATATGCGGGAGCGCAAAGGCTTCTTCCGCTTCCATCGCGGTGCGCTGTTCCTTGGCCTGGAACACACTGTCGAGGAACAACTTGCCCTTGCCTGCCACCAGACCTTCTATCACGACCGTTGTGAAGAATACGCGCTCGCCGCCTGTGCCGCCTTCCATATTGAAGGCAGTGTTGATGCGGTTCTTCTGGCTCCATTCGAGGAGCTTGCTTTTGAAGTTGACTTCCTTGTTGGCAAGCTTGTCGAGGTCGATAAACCGCCCCATGACGCGCTTCTCGATGAACCAGCGGCAGTAGCGAAAGCCCCGGTCGAGGTAAATCGCGCCCATGAGGGCTTCGAAGGCATTGCCTCCTATATTGGTGTGGTTGGTGGATATGCCTTGGGCGGCCCGTACCAGTTTGAGGATATTCATTTCCTCAGCGTTTCGCGGGACACGACCTTGGAGCGCGTGGCAGTGAGGAAACCTTCGCGGCGGCGATCGAAGTGATGATAGACAATGTCGCTCACCACGGTTTCGAGCACGGCATCGCCGAGGTATTCGAGGCGTTCGTTGTTGAGCGGGCGGCCGGTCTCCTGGTTCCGGCGGTCCTTGCTGCGGTAAGAGAGGGAGCGGTGGGCAAATGCCACGCGATAGAGTTCAAGGTTGTGGGGATAAAATCCCAATATATCATGGAGGGCCGAGAGGAATTCCTTGTCTTTACGGAAGGGGAACTTCACCCGGTCGAGCAAATTGGTAATCATAAGGGGATAGGGCCGCGTTGCAGCGGCGGGGATAGGAATAAACGTATACAAATAGGGGCGCATTCCACGGGAAGGAACGCGCCCCTACGGAATAATATTACGCCTCGTACTTCTTCAGGATGCAGCACGCATTGTGGCCGCCGAAGCCAAAGGTATTGCTGAGGGCGGCGCGCACGGTGCGCTGCTGTGCCTTGTTGAAGGTAAAGTTGAGGTTGTAGTCGATGTTTTCGTCGTTGTCGCCTTCTTCGTGGTTGATGGTAGGCGGCACGATGTCGTTCTGCACGGCGAGGCAGCAAATCAGGGCTTCCACAGCGCCGGCTGCGCCGAGAAGGTGGCCGGTCATGGACTTCGTGGAGCTGATGTTGAGCTTATAGGCGTGTTCGCCGAAGAGCTTTGTAATGGCCTTCACTTCGGAGATGTCGCCGACGGGCGTAGACGTGCCGTGAACGTTGATGTAGTCGATGTCTTCGGGCTTCATACCGGCGTCTTCGAGGGCATTGCTCATCACGAGGTTGGCACCGAGGCCTTCGGGGTGGGAAGCGGTGATGTGGTGTGCATCGGCCGACATGCCCACGCCTGCTACTTCGCAGTAGATCTTAGCACCGCGTGCCTTGGCGTGCTCGAGTTCTTCGAGAATAAGCACACCTGCGCCTTCGCCCATAACGAAGCCGTCGCGGCTGGCAGAGAAGGGGCGCGAAGCGTGCTCGGGGTCGTCGTTGCGCGTGGAGAGGGCGTGCATAGCCGTGAAACCGCCCACGCCGGCAGGCCAGATAGCGGCTTCGGAACCGCCGGTAACAATGGCATCAGCCTTGCCGAGGCGAATGAGGTTGAAGGCATCTGCAAAGGCGTTGGTGGAAGAGGCGCAGGCTGAGGTCGTGGTGTAGTTAGGACCGTGGAAACCGTACTGGATAGAGATTTGTCCGGCTGCGATGTCGGCAATCATCTTCGGAATGAAGAAGGGATTGTATTTGGGACCCATTGCCTCGCCGTTTTTGGCGTAGTTGCTGACTTCTTCCTCGAAGGTATGGATACCGCCGATGCCGACGCCGAGAATGACGCCGATGCGGTTTTTGTCCACCTTCTCCAAATCCCAGCCGCAGTCCTTAATGGCTTCCATTGCAGCCACGAGGGCGTACTGCTCGTAAAGGTCCATCTTGCGGGCTTCCTTGCGGTCGATGAACTCAGTTGCGTTGAAATTCTTCACCTCGCAGGCGAAGGTAGCCTTGAACTTAGAGGCATCGAAGTGTGTGATAGGGCCGGCGCCGCTGACGCCTTTCTTAATGTTTTCCCAAGTTTCGGGCATCGTGTTGCCCACGGGTGTCAGAGCACCAAGGCCGGTAACGACCACTCTTTTCAATTCCATAATTCTTGAAGTGTTTTTGCTCAGTGCAGGCGTAAGCAGGCCGAAAGCGTGTTTACGCTTGCACAAAAAAGTGAGAAAAATGAGCGGGGTTTCTAAAACGAAGAGAAACCGTAGCCTCCTTTGAGGAGGTTACAGTTTCTTAAAATGGTTTCAAAATAAAAGGTCTTCGTCAACTTTTTACTTGTTGGCTTCGATGTAAGCGATAGCATCGCCGACGGTAGAAATCTTTTCAGCTTCGTTGTCGGGGATAGAGATGCCGAACTCTCTTTCGAATTCCATGATGAGTTCTACGGTGTCGAGAGAATCTGCGCCGAGGTCATTGGCGAAACTTGCTTCGTTCTTAACGTCTGCTTCATCAACACTGAGTTTGTCAACGATGATAGCTTTTACTTTTGCTTCGATATCAGACATGATCTTTCTGTTTGAATGGTTAATATTGATTTCAAATGATTTTCTGCCTGCAAAATTAGCGTTTATTCCTAAGATAAACAAAGTTTCATATAGGAAAAACGCATTTTGCTGCACATATTTTTTGATTTTGTGCTTTTTTGCTCCTCAAAAGCGGCGGTTACATGCCCCAAGAAGAGGGGTCGCATTGCTGTTCCACCTTTTGCTCCACCACGTCGGGGAGGTTGTGGAAGAAGTCAATGCCGGTGTAATTCTGCAACGTCTGCACGCTCACGCAATGCTGCTTGATGGTGGCGAGCGAAGGCTTTACTGTACCGTAGTCCTTATGCTCCATCCAAAAGGCAATGGAGGAATACGCGCCGTTCTTGACGCGCAGCAAGGCCATATAGTAGTACTTAGGCACGGGCATGCGGTTGCTGCACGCGTAGCCGAGGATTTGGTCGGCGTTGTCGATGGTGCCGCCTTTTACCACGTAGAGCGTGTCGGCGAAATTAGCACCGTATTTCCCCGATTTGCCGAGATCCTGCACCAGTCCTTCGAGCACCACCCAATACTTTTGGTTGAACGCCCCGATTTGCGGCGACATGTTGGTCATGTAAAACGTGTTGTCGTTGGCAGTACGGGAATAAAGGCGGTCGGCGGAGGCACAAAGGTGGCCGTGGTCGTAGCCGCTGAAACTGGCATCGCTCTCAATGGCGTTCTGGCCGTTGAGTTTGGGGTCTTCTGGGTATTGCGGGCGAATGTCGTAACTTTTGCGCGACACGTTGTTAGCACGGGTGCGCCCGTCGAAGCGGAATGCCACCCAACGGGAATGGTGCTTCACGGGGTCATATTCGAGACAATAAGTCATCACACTGTCACCGCCCTCGACGCTCCAATGCGAAACGACGAGGTTGCCGCTCTTTGTGGCCGGGGTTTCGAGGCGCGAGAGCACAGCAGTCCCAGTAGTGGGGAGCGGCCCGCCGCCCGGATTGGTGTTCTCCTGGCCATAGACGATGCCATCGTCATCGTCGCCGCAGGAAAAGCAGAGGCAGCCGCCGAGCGCGAGGCAAAGGGAAACGATAAAAAGGTTTTTCTTCATTTTAAGGAAAATAAGACCGTTGCTGCGCGTCTACCGCAACAACGGCCTTAATATAATTATTGTATGGAACAATTATAGTAAACAAGTAGACGAGTAGACGAGTAAACAAGACAAGTATGTTTTGCAATACAATATTTCTACGAGTGACTTGTCTCGTCTACTCGTTTACTTGTAAACTCGTCTACTAAAAACGCACAGATTATTCTACGTAGTAAACCGTCAGCGAGATCCAGCGGATTTGGCTCGGCGTGCTGGTTGTGGTGGACGTGTTGGTGATAACCGTGGAGCTGGCGTTCACGTTGTTAATCGTCACAACCTGCCCGGAGGTAGAAACGCTGCCGGGGTTGGCAGTGATGTCGCCGCTGGCGTTGCAAATAGTACCGTTGTACTTGTCGACATTGAGCACAATGGCGGCAATCTTCTTGCTGGCCTTCACCGTCATGGTGTTCTTGGGATACATGCGGATATTGTTGCCTGCATTGTAATACTTAGGCGGGTTGGTGTTGCCTCCGCCGTCGAAGGTAAGCGTCGTGCCGTCGCTCAGCTTAAGTTCCGTAACTGCCGCTTGGTTTTCAAGGCCGAAGGAAGCTGCCGTAACGGTGATATAATCGTTGGTGATGGGGGTGTCCACCGATCCGCCGCCTTCGCCGCCGGTATTGCCGCCCTCACCTGGTGCGCCGGCAGCAATGGCAAAGTTTTTCACTTCCCAAGTAGAACCGCTTTCGGCATTCGTGTTGTAGCGGAAAGCAATGCGAACCGTTTTGCCGAGATAAGCGGCAGGGATTGCAATATCTTCTTTGGCAAAAGTAGTCCAGTCGGTTCCTTCCGTGTGCTTGTCTACAAGAAGCGTCCAGCCCTCGGCAGGAGTTGCCTCATTGAAGGCATCCGTAATGAATACCTGCTGGTTTTCGTCGCCCTTGTTGTAACGCAAGATGTATTCGTAAGACACATGCACAGCAGTTTGTCCGGCGAGCGATATTTCGGGGCTGACAAGATAGTACGTGCCTGCGGTGGTCACCTTGGAAGCGTTGTCGTAGCCCGTAGCCTTAGCCGTGCTGTAATCAATCGTCCAAGCACCTTCGCCCGAGGTCGTGTAGTTCTTAAAGCCGCCGAGCGTCGTGCTGAACTCTTCGGAATAAGGCAGCGTCTTTACTCCGCCTTCTTCGCCAGAGCCGCCGCCGCTGTCGCCTGCGCCTTGGTCGCCTGCGCCTTGGTCGAGTACAAAGTTCTTAACTTCCCACGTGGCGGCCTTGGCTTGGGCAATATAGCGCAGCGCAATGGTCACGTTTGCCGTGTTGCAGAACGCGGCGGGGATATTCAGGTTGCCCGTATTTGTCCAAGTGTCCCAATCAGAAACTTGCACCAAATCCAGGGGCAGGACTGTCCAGCTGGCGGCAGCCACGCCGGCATCTTTCGTATAGTCCTTGCTGACGAGCACCTGATAGTTGGTAGCCAGATCAGAGGCGTTGGCATAGCGCAGGATATAGTCGAAAGAAACGTGGGCAGCCTCAACACCCGTAAGGTCGAACGCCGGAGAAATCAGCCAGCTGGTTGCCGGATTGTTTTCCTTCGTGCCGTCGCCGTCGGTGTCGATATAAGAAGTGATTTGCGCACAACTGTGTTGGCACGTCCAAGGGAAATCGCCCACGGTATTCTCCGTTGTAAAGTCACCGAGGCTTGATTCAAAGGTTACCGTATAAGGTAGATGGGAACCTGTGCCCTGACCGGCGCCTTCTGAAAAAATATTGTAAGGCGCGGGAACGTCCTCGCAAGCGGTAAAGCAAAGAGCCGCAAAGGCAAGGGCTAAGAATTGAAAAGTCTTTTTCATTTTATATTGCTGTTTGTATTGTTACTGATTTTGATAGTTCGGCATTTCGATATTCGGATAAATATCTTCAAAATAGCGGAGCTGCATCTGCCATTCGCTGCCATAGAAGCTAAGCATGCCCGTGTAGGAACGCTCGTCCCCAGGAAGGGGTACGTTGGCAAAATCGCAGCTGGTGCTGGAACGGAAAGAAAGCTTCGTCTTGCCGTCGCGCAGCACGAGCGTGCGGTCTACGCCATAGCCGTCATCGCGCAGCACAAGCGGAGCAAATACTTTGGGCAGCGGTTCAAACTGTCCTTTGTAAGCGTCCAACTCGCCCTCTGCCGCTGTATTCTTTTTGGCAATGGAAACCTCGTCGAAAGTTCCCGTCACCTTGGCCAGCATGGGCACGTTCTTATAGGTCATATTCGCTTGGAACCATGCATCAGTCGGTTCGAGGGGCACCAGTTCGGGCGCGCCGGGGTTGGGCATGCCGAGCAACTGCACTCTGGTCTTAATATCGCTCAAAAGCACAGGGCCAAGGCGCATATTGCCGTTAGAAGTAAGGTAAGGCTGACCCACTTTGGGCACATAGCCGTAGCAACCTACGTAAAGCCCGTTGAGGTTCACCTTGACGCGCTGGCCGAGCTTAAAGTAAGGATAAAGGCAAGTGTTCTTGATAGCCAGCTGAATGCACTGGTCGGTGCCTGCCTCATTGTCGATGTCGCGCAGGAGTATGCTCTGATAAAGTCCGCCGCCACGGTCGTTGGCGCAGACAACGCCCTCGAACACGAGGTCTTCTTCAATTTTCAGCCAAGCATTTGCCTGACGGAACGTGCTGGCATACTTGTCTTTGAGCGCGGCAATCTTGATGTTGGTCGTTCCCACATCGGTCGTCGACGTTATCGAAGCCTGCTCATAATCCAGCGCGGGCGACTCCATATCGTCGTTCATGCACGAAGCGAGCGAGAGCCCGGCGCAGGCGGCAAGCAGGAAAGAAGTGTTAGAACTTGAAACCGATATTGAGGAAACCGTTGATGGCGTTGGCGTAATAGTACTTAGAGTTCTTCGAGAACACGTAAGCACGCTTTTCGCCGGTGTTGTAGTAGTCGCCACGGTTTTGCTCGTAGCCGCCGGTGCGGAGGTTGCGGTTGTTCGTGATGTTCTGCAAGGAAAGGTTGATGCTGATGCTCTTGCCTTTCTTCAAGCGTATGAACTTGCCGATAGAAGCGTCGAGCATAAAGCCGCCGTCGAACTTCTCCTGCTCAGGCGAGTAGGCTTTCACGTAATTGCCCTTATCGTCGAAGAGAATGCCGCCGTTGGTTTCGAGTTCCTGCTTGGTGGGCAGATAGGTGTCGTTGCCATTGACGTCCACGCCGTTCGGCGTGTAAGAAGCCAGCACGTTGGAGAGGCGGTTGTACTGCGAGAAGCCCACGTAGACGCGGTCGTAGTAATTGAGCGCGAGTTCGAAGAACCATCCGTTCGTGTTATAGTTTGCCGCAAGGCTTACAGCGGTGAGGGGAGTGCCGCTCACGCGCATACCTTCGGCAATGACGCGCAGCGGCATATTGGCGCCCGTCACGGGATTTGCCCAAATGTTCAGGTCTTGAATGGTAGCGGCGTCCATACCCTCGTAAGCGAGTTGCGCCAAAGGATTGTTCACGTATTTGGCTTCGCCATACGTTCCCATAAGGTTGAAGGAGAGTTTGCTCGTTACCTGCCAGTTGATAGAAGCCTCAACGCCGTAGTGCTCGCGGTCAACGCCCGTCATAGTGAGATAGGTGAAGCGTTCTTCCGCATCGTTGTAGAAAGCCGTTTGCTCCACGCCGTTGTTAAAGCGCGTGTAGTAACCCTTCACGATACCCGACACAGGGCCGAAGCGGAACTTCCAGCCCAGTTCGCCGCCGAAGACTTCCTCGTTGGTGAGGTTGTCCACGAAGTTGTTCTGCATGCGCGGCGCAATGAAGCTGTTGCGTGCCAAGGGGGCGTTGCTCTCTGCGCTCATGCCTGCGAAGAGGTCGTTGCCGGCACCCAGGCGATAGTTGAGCGCAAACTTTCCGCCGCCGCCGAGGAAGCTTGCCTTGCCGCTCTTGCCGAAGGAATTGTCGGCTGCGCGGCCGTTGCGCATCAGGCCCTCGCGCTCCATCTGCGTACCGTCGATGTGTGCGCCGAGGTTAAAGGTGAGGCCGCCGTAGTTGTAGCGGTACTGCGTCCAGGCGCGGGCTTGATTGACATAACTTGTCGCCCACGCCGATTTGGCGGTTGGGGTTGTTCAGGTCGTTCTGCGCCATAATGCTGCCTTCGCCGTAGTCGCGTGCGGCGAACTTGTCGATGTCGGTATAGCGCAAAGCGCCAAGCAGGTCGTCCATCGTTTTGTAGTGCATGCCTTTGGTAGAGTTGAGCTGAACGCCCACGGCATACTTGCAGTGCTCATTGACGGCGTGATTGAAAGCCGTGTTGAAGGCAAACACCATTTGGTCGTTGTGGCGGCGTTCCACGTAGTAGAGCGCATCGCCTCCCGTGGCTGCATGTTCCTGATTGACGAGATACATGCGGTCCCAGTTAATCTGCCGATTAGCCTTGTCGGAAGTCCAATGGTTGTAAAGAGAGTTGTATTCTTCGAGGAACCAAGGATTTTCGGAAAGATAGTTGGGCGTATTCTGCCCGTCGGTGTCGTAAACATTAAAGGTGCTCGAGGGCAGATTCTTGTAATAGTCGGGGCGGGGGTCGTAGGCGTTGCCGTTCCAACCGAGTGCCGAGGAGCTATACATGGAATACTTGAAACCGGCCGAAGTGGAGAGTTTCATGTCATCGTTAATCTTCCAGTCCCAAGTAAGGATGGCCGTCGGCTCATAGTCGTGCACCACGCGGGCATTACGCTTCTCGCCGCCCTGATAACCCCAGTTGGGATTGTAATAGTGGGAGTTGGCGAGCCAATAGGCCTCCTCGGTGGAGGCACCCTGCTGCGCGCGCTCCGTAGGCGAGCCAAAGGTAACGAGTGAAAGGGCGTGGTCGTTCCAACGCTTTTCGGCAGAGAGCAGGTAGCTGAACGAGTTGTAGTACGTGCCTTCTATCACGCCTTCTTTCGACCAGCGGTAGCCCACCGTGCCTGCAAAAGCCCAGCCAGAGGGCAGGAGACCGGTGGCATAAGTGTACATGCCGCGCGCCACATAGTTGCGGTTGCAGCCCGAAAGTGCGATTTTGTTGCCCTGTGCGAATGCCGAGGCGCGGGTGTTGATGTTTTGCGCCCCGCCGATGCCGGTGGTACCGAACATGTTGTAGTCGAAACCCGTCACGCCCTCTTTGTTGCGCGTGGCATCGTTCATACCGCCGATCATGCTGTAACTGAATCGTCCGAGTTCGGAGTCGTTCAGTCGCAAGCCGTTCATGTAGACGCTATTGTACTGGTTGTCATAGGCGCGCGTTCTGAAACGCATGGCCGAGAAGCGATAGCCCACCTCCGAAAGGTAGGCATCGTTTTGCTCCGAGGAGATTGACGACACCGTTTGCGGGGCATCGTTGTCCTCGTCCAGTTGCGACTCTGTAAACGTAAAGTCTGCGTTGTCGCCGGCTACATAAAGGCTGTCGTTTGGCTGCTGCGCGTAGGCCGTTCCGATAAAGCACCACGCCGCTGCCACAAGTTTTAGACCTTTATTCATAAAAGTTAGTTTGTGGAATGATTTGATATTTAGATTTGTTGAGTATGCAGATTTGCGAGCGAACGAAATGGGGTCCGTTTCAGTCTTTTCATAGTATCGTTTCAGCAGTTTTCCGCAACTTTCTGCTGTGAAACTGTGCAAAGGTAGTACAAATTTCTTGTCCGCTCTTTTACAAATTTATTAAATTGCTATTTTAAGGCAGAAAATCGCCTTTATTGTCAGATTTTTTTTGGAAATTTGCCACTCAAATAGCAGAAAGTGCGGTTTTTCCCTCTTTTGCCGCCTCACTTTCTCCCTCCTTGCCATCTGATTTTACCTTGATATGAAAAAGACTGTTTTTTCCTTTTTGTTCTTGCTCCTTTCGGCGGCGGTTTTGTCTTCGTTCACCGCTCCGCAGCAGGGCGAGAAGCGTTACGCGCTCTATGGCGTGGCATTCTACAACCTTGAAAATCTGTTCGACACGCTGCACGATGCCGGCAAGAACGATTATGAGTTTCTTCCCGACGGGCGCAACAAGTGGGGCAAGATGAAGTACGAGGCAAAGCTCCACAACATGTCGCGCGTGCTCTCGGAACTCTGCACCGACAAGCTTCCTGCCGGTCCGGCGGTCATCGGAGTGTCGGAAATCGAGAACCGCAACGTGCTCGAAGACCTCCTGAAACAGCCCTCCCTACAAAAGCGCGGCTGGCAAATCGTACACTACGACGGGCCCGACCGCCGAGGCGTGGAATGCGCTTTCTTCTACAACCCGCGCCTCTTCACGCTCGAAAGCTCGATGCTCGTACCATATTATTATAAGGACAAAAATCAGCCCGACGTCGACCTCGGTTTCTATGTGGACGAGCATAAGCAGGTGCACGCCTACACCGAGCTTAAAGGCGACACCACGCACATCACGCGCGGCTTTCTCGTGATGAGCGGCAAACTGGCCGGCGAGAAATTCCATTTTATCGTCAATCACTGGCCCTCCCGCGCGGCAGGCAGCGAAGCCCGCGAGCGTGCCGGCGAGCAGGTCTATGCCCTCAAAGAGGCGCTGATGCAGCAAGACCCGGGCGCAAAGGTGGTTATCATGGGCGACATGAACGACGACCCCGCCAACAAGAGCATGACGCGCTCTTTACAGTGCAAACACAAGAAGCAGGACATCAAGGCGGAGAACGACCTGTTTAATCCTTGGTGGGACATGCTTTACAAGGTGGGTCAGGGCACGCTGCTCTACGACGGCAAGTGGAACCTGTTCGACCAAATCGTGTTTAGCGGCAACCTGCTCGGCAGCGACCGCAAGACTTTGAAGTTCTATAAGAACGAGGTCTTCATGCGCGACTATCTTTTCCAGCAGGAAGGACGCTACAAGGGCAACACGCTCCGCACGCACGCCGGCGGCGCATGGCTCAACGGCTATTCCGACCACTTGCCCACCTATATCTATCTTGTGAAAGAAGTAAGCAAATAATTTTTTTAGTAAACAAGTAGACGAGTTTACCCAAAATAATTTTACCCAAAGCATGAAACCCTCCATTCCCAAAGGCACACGCGACTTCGGCCCCGTCGAAATGGCGCGCCGCAACTATATTTTTGAAACTATCCGTAAGGTATATGCCCTCTACGGCTTTCGGCAGATAGAAACGCCCGCCACTGAAAATCTCTCCACCCTTATGGGCAAATACGGAGAGGAAGGAGACAAACTCTTATTTAAGATTTTGAACTCGGGCGACTTCAAAAACGCTGTTTCCACCGACGACTACGCCGAAAAGAGCGCGGCGGCCCTCGCCTCGCGCTTCTGCGAGAAAGGCCTGCGCTACGACCTCACCGTGCCCTTCGCCCGCTACGTGGTGCAGCACCGCGAGGAATTGCAGATGCCCTTCAAGCGCTATCAAATCCAGCCCGTTTGGCGTGCCGACCGCCCGCAGAAAGGGCGCTACCGCGAGTTTTATCAGTGCGACGCCGATATAGTAGGCTCGGACTCTCTGCTCAACGAGGTGGAACTGATGCAAATCATCGACGAGGTGTTCTCGCGCTTCGGCATCCGCGTCAGCATCAAAATCAACAACCGCAAGATTCTCACGGGAATTGCTGAAATCATCGGCGCGGCCGACAAGATTATCGACATCACCGTAGCCATCGACAAGCTCGACAAGATAGGCCTCGAGAAGGTGAACGAGGAACTCCTCGCCGCCGGGCTCAACGCCGAGCAAGTGCAGACGCTGCAACCCATCATCGAGCTCAAAGGCAGCAACGCCGAGAAGGTGGCAACGATGCGCGAGGTGCTGGCCGCCAGCGAAACGGGCCTGAAAGGCTGCGACGAGGTGGCTTTCGTGCTCGACACGCTCGCCGCCGCCGGCTCGCTACGCAACGAGATTGAGCTCGACCTCACGCTCGCCCGCGGCCTGAACTACTACACGGGTTGCATTTTCGGCGGCGGCCGCTACGACAACCTCACGGGCATCTTCGGCATGCCGGGCCTCAGCGGCGTGGGCATCTCCTTCGGCGCAGACCGCATCTACGATGTGCTCAATGGCCTCGACCTTTATCCTTCCGACACGGTCGGCAGCGTGCGCCTGCTCTTCATCAATTTCGGCGAGCGCGAAGCGGCCCGTTGCCTCGAATATGCCGCCGCGGCCCGCAAAAAGGGCGTTTCCACCGAGGTTTACCCCGACACGGTGAAGATGAAAAAGCAAATGGCCTATGCCAACGCGCAGCACATTCCGTTTGTGGCCTTGGTGGGCGAGAGCGAACTGGCCGAAAACCGCCTTACCCTTAAAAACATGGAAACGGGCGAGCAGCAGCAGCTCTCGATTGAGGAAGCACTCGCCATTATCGAGGGGTAAAATATTTCTCGTCCTCGAATTAATTTATTTTTGCCCACGGAATTTATTGCCCACGAATTTCACGAATTTACACGAACTCTTTTCAATGATTAAAAGGCGACCTGTACGGTCGCACGAATTTTCACTAATTCAATATTTTCGGCTGCGCTCGGCAATATGAGCAAGCTCTATTGCACTCGCTTGCACGGAAATTCAATATTTTCGGCTGCGCTCGGCAATATGAGCAAGCTCTATTGCACTCGCTTGCACGAATATTCACTAATTGCATTCGTGTGATTAGTGCGACCGTACAGGTCGCCATTAAAACGCAGTACACGATCGTGTAAATTCGTGAAATTCGTGGGCAATAAAAAAAATAATTTGTGACCTAAAAAGGTTTCTATTTTTATTAAAAACTATGTCGCCCCTGTCGCTGACATTCATCATTATCCTAAGTATAGCAGCCGGATTTCTCCTCGGGCT
Organism: Bacteroidales bacterium; assembly: GCA_004552155.1. GTDB lineage: Bacteria > Bacteroidota > Bacteroidia > Bacteroidales > Bacteroidaceae > Alloprevotella. The sequence goes on along the minus strand of SFPF01000045.1, from coordinate 9,778 downwards.
GCTTTTTCATATCCACCGCACGTCTGCCGAAATGCAGCGTCTGAAAGAGGCGGAGGTGCAGGCACGCACCCTGCTCGAAAGCGAGCGCCGCCACGCCGCCGAAAACCGCAAGGCGGAGGCGGCGGCCCTGCGCTCGGAGTTTCGCGCCGTGGCGGAAGACCTCATACAGCACGAAAGCTCCGCCCTGCGCAAGGCGCATCTCCACACGCTCGAAGACCTCCTCGCGCCGCTCGGCAAGGACATCGAGGACTTCCGCGACCGCTTCGTCAGCGGACACGCCGCGATGGACAAGTACGTCAAGGCACTCATGGACACCACAGCCAGCGTGAGCCGCGAAGCCGGCGAACTGGCGCGCGCGCTCACTGCCAACAACAAGGCACAGGGCAACTGGGGCGAGGCCGTGCTGCGCAACATACTCGAAGCCTCGGGCCTCACGGCGGGACGCGATTTCACGCTGCAAGCCCGCACGCGCGACGACGAGGGGCGCGAGTTTATCCCCGACGTTGTGGTGCATCTGCCCGAGCAGCGGGCGGTGGTCATCGACTCGAAGGTGTCGCTCATAGCCTACACGCGCTACGCCTCGGCACAGACGCCGGAGGAACAGGCAGCCTGCCTGAAAGAGCACGTGCGCAGCCTGCGCGCCCACGTCAAGGAGCTGAGCGCGAAAAGCTACGACAAACTCGTAGAGCACAACATCGGCTACGTCCTGATGTTCGTGCCGTCGGAGGCCGCCTATATGTCGGCCATTTCCGCCGACCCCGCCTTGCCGCTCGATGCATACAAGAGCCACGTCATACTGATCAACCCCGGCAACCTGCTCATGGCGCTGCAGCTGGCTTACAACCTGTGGCAGAGCAGCCTGCGCGAGCAGAACGTGAGCCAGATTTACGAGTCGGCAGAAAAGATTCACAAGAAATTCGTGACGTTTGCCCAGAATTTTGTCAAGATTGGCAACGGCATTTCCCAGCTTTCCGCCACCTACGAAGAGGCCTCGAAGCAACTCTCCACGGGGCGCGGCAACATCGTGTCGCAACTCGAAGGCTGGAAAAAGAAAGGCCTCGTGCCGCGCACGGAAATCCCCAAAGAACTCATTGAAGAGTAGGGGCGTTTTGCAAAACGCCCGCTCTGTCGACCATCAACTTATAGGTTATTACAAGTATGCCCCACCCTCTTTCCCTCTTCAAATTTTGCCCGCGCTGCGGCTCCGCGCAGTTCACTGTTAGTGACGGGCGCGCCAAACGTTGCGCCGACTGCGGCTTTACTTACTACCACAACGCCTCTGCCTCAACGGTCGCCGTAATCTTCAACGCCCGAGGCGAACTGCTCACGGCACGCCGCGCCTTAGAGCCGGCACGCGGCACGCTCGACCTGCCCGGCGGCTTCGTCGACCCCGGCGAAACGCTCGAAGAAGGCTGCCGCCGCGAGGTGCGCGAAGAGACGGGCGGCGAAGTGTCTGCCCTGCGCTATCTGTTTTCCCTCACGAACGTCTACCGCTTCTCGGGCTTCGATGTCCACACCACGGACGCCTTTTTCCTGTGCCGCCTTGCCGACGACGCGGCCTTGGCAGCCGCCGACGACGCCGACGCCTTGCGCTGGCTGCCCGCTGCGGACGTGCGCCCCGAGGAGTTCGGCCTCGCCTCTATCCGCCTCGGCGTGGAGCGGCTCATCAGGGAGGGAATGTTGCCCGTCTTATAGACCTTGATTGAGGGGAGGATAAAACGCACCGCCACATGCTTTGACAGCCCGTGGCACAACTGGGAGGCTTTTGGCGAAACCGAAGAAAAATCATACATTTGCAACAGCAGAAAGAGGAAGAGCGCAGGCTTTTCCTCTTTTCGCGTTTTAGGGGGCCAACTATCTTATATGAGCGGAAAAATTGTCTTATATGACCGTAAAAATTATAAGCAAGCCCGTGAAAATTTGCTCGGAGATAATTTTTACGAGGTGCTTGAAAGTGAAAATTTTCTTTGATTTCATCGGAATTTGCACGGAGCAAATTTCCCTTTCCTTAATTATCCCTAAATCTTCGCGCCACGTCGCCTTAACGATTGCAAACGCGCCGCGCACGCTCTGCGCAGAAAGCGAAGCGGCCTTAACAAGATTTTTCCTTTCCCCTCCATTCAGCCAGCCCCTCCCGCCAGAAAACCGATGCGCGGGGGCGGCAAAAGGGCGCGCAAATGCTGCCGTCTGCAACTTTCGGCGGCTCGCTTCCATGCTTTTGCTGAAAAAAGCGTACCTTTACAGCCTTAAATTGCCCTTTGCTTATAGGATAAGGGCCAATTCCACCTCTATATTATCAATGATGAAGCACTTTTTCCTCCTTTTCATCGGTGCGCTGCTCTCACTCGGCACCGCCGTGGCACAGACCTCCCCGCAGCCGAAGCGTGAGTTCCGGGGCGCGTGGATACAGTTTATCAACGGCCAGTTCCAAGGCCTTTCGCGCGACGCCATGCAGGGCAATCTCACCAATCAGCTGGACGCGCTGCAAAAGTGCGGGGTGAACGCCGTGATTTTCCAAGTGCGCGGCGAGGCCGACGCCTTTTACGAGTCGCCCTACGAGCCGTGGAGCCGCTACCTCACGGGGCGGCAGGGACAGAGTCCCGCGCCCTATTGGGACCCGCTGGCGTGGATGGTGGACGAATGCCATAAGCGCGGCATGGAACTGCACGCGTGGATCAACCCGTTCCGCGCCAAGACTAAGGGTACTACGGAACTGGCGGCGACCCACCCCTACGTGCAACACCCGGAACGCTTCTTCAAATACGACAACCTCATTCTCTTCGACCCCGGCATGGCGGAAAACCGCAAGTATATCTGTTCTATCGCCGCCGACATCGTGCGCCGCTACGACGTGGACGGACTGCATATCGACGATTACTTCTATCCCTACCCCGTGGCGGGGCTCTCCATTCCCGATGCCGAGACCTACGCCGCGCATCGCAACGGCATTGCCGACATCAACGATTGGCGGCGCTACAATGTCAATACTTTTATCCAGATGCTCGGCGACAGCATCCACGCCGTGAAGCCTTGGGTGAAATTCGGCGTGTCGCCCTTCGGCATTTATCATAACATCAAGGAAGGCACAAACCTGCCCGGCTCGAAGACAAAGGGACTGCAAAACTACGATGACCTTTATGCCGACGTGCTCTTTTGGGTCAACAACGGCTGGGTGGACTATCTCGTGCCGCAAATCTACTGGGAAATCGGGCACCCCGCCGCCGACTACGACGAACTGATACACTGGTGGAGCCGCTTTGCCGCCGCACGCCCGCTCTACATAGGGCAGGACGTGGAGCGCACGGTGCGCGCCGCCGACATCAACAACCCCGCGCAAAACCAGATGGCGGAGAAAATGCGCCTGCAGCGTACGCTGCGCGGCATTCAGGGTTCCTGCCTGTGGTACTCGGCGGCCGTGGCACGCGACGAAGGCGGATTTGCCACAGAACTTGCCCGTAACTACCACCGCACCCCGGCCTTGCAGCCGCTCTATCCTTTCCTCGGGAAACACACGCCCGCCAAGCCGCGCAAAGTCAAGGCGCAGTGGATGCCCACTGGCTATTTCCTCTTCTGGCTCGCGCCCAAGAAAGCCAAGCGGCCGCAGGAGGAGGTGACCAAATACGTGGTCTACCGCTTCGGAGCCAAGGAACGCATCGACCTCGAGCGGGCAGAACACATTGTGGCCATCACCGACCAAACCTGCATCAAACTGCCTTACACCGCCGGCAAGGAGAAATTCGTCTATGTCGTGACTTCGCTCGACCGCCTGCAGAACGAGTCAAAGCCGGTGAAGGTGAAAGTGAAATTATAACGTTTGTGCAAGGCGAGCGCAGAGGCCAAGTTTACTTAGACTATGCCGAGCCGCAGCCATACGTCTGTTGAAAACGAACGTTTTAAATCTCACCTACAAAAGGATGGTGGCTAAATCGGAAATTGAGAAAGAGAGTTCTGAAAAGAAAGAATTATTTAGAATGGTAGCATAATGAAAGAATTGTTAGATGATATTATTTCTTCATTGAAGATAAACGGATTTGACTTCAACATGGAGTCGAAACTATCATCTTATAATCCACTGGAATATTTTGTGGAACAAGTGTCCACAAAAGAGATACGTCATAGCCAAATTCTTGAGGACTTGTTGGATGAAAACGGTCCACATGGTTATAAGAACTTGTTTATTGAATCATTTCTTTCATTAATAAAATGCCATGTACCTGATGGTTGTGACATTTATGTAGATAGAGAAAGAAAGGTGTCAAGAGTCTTAACCGAAGGCTGTGACAGAAGTATCGATCTTGTGTTAATATGGGAGTATAGAAAGAAGAAATATGCCATAATCATTGAAAACAAGTTGAACGGAGCTCGATTTCAACCTTATCAGTTAGACGAATATAAGATGTCATTAGAAAACGAAGGGATTATTGTGCAAGCAATCGTTGTAATATATGACAAAAAGGTTTCCTATGGAAATGGAATAATAAGTTTATGTTCATCTGACCTCAGTAATTGGTTAAACAAGGCGCTGGATTCATGTGACACGATGGATTCCGCTTATTGGGGTATTAAGGCTTATGCTCAATTAATAGATAACATGGCAATAAAGAATATTAATATGATAAATGCAGAAAGTATTATTGAAATGGCTCGAAAATCTCCAGAGTCGTTTCAAAACTTATCAAAAATTGTAGAGGCATACAATGAATTACAAGGAGCTGTTTTTAATGAACTTATAAATGCCAAACGATTAGAGGGAGTTTTATCTCAAGCCACTTCTTCGAAGTTGCATTTTTGGTTACAAGAAGACTATGACAGAAATAAGATGTACATAGTTGTTGATTTTTATGATAACGAATATCATCTCTACCTTAAAAATGATAATTCTGAAAAAGATCGTTCACGTACTTTGTCTGGTATTGATTTTGAAAAGCATAACGACTCAAAGGAATGGTATGTAAGTAAAAAGACTTCAGAAAGGATATATGCATTTCCTTATGACACAGATAGATTGATAAGCAAGATAAAGAAGCTTATAATGCAGCTAAAGTCTATAAACGGGTGAAAGTAAAGGTAACGCTTTAAGCATACGAGCAAACAAGTTGCTCATATACAAGATAGTTAGCCAGACATCTAAGTCTCGTCTACTTGTCTACTCGTTAACTTGACTGCTAAAATCATAGATACAATATTCCATTATGCGCATTCTCAAATTCGGTGGTTCGTCGGTCGGCGCGACCGAGGGCATTCTCAACATAAAGAAGATTGTGGAAGGGGGCGAGCGGCCCGCCATTGCGGTGGTGTCGGCCCTGCGCGGCGTGACAGACGCCCTGATCGACCTTGCCCAGACGGCGGCATCGGGCAACGCCGAAGCCACGAAGGTCGGCTTTGAAGATATCTGCGCGCACCATCGCGACTACATCGCCCAAATCATTCCCGCCCCGCGCAGGCCACGGCTCTTGGAACAGACGGAGCAGTTGCTGGCAGAATTGCAGAGCATTCTCCATGGCATGTATCTCATTCGCGAGCTCACGCCCAAGACGGCCGATGCCGTAGTGGCATACGGCGAACGCCTCTCGTCGCTCATCGTGGCGGCGCTCATCGACGGGGCGCAGCACTTCGACGCACGCGCCTTTATCAAGACGCGCCGGCAGGCAGGCAAGCACGTCGTGGACTTCGACCAGACGAACCGCCTCGTGTGCGAGGCCTTCTCTGGATTTGAGGGCATAGCCGTGACGGGCGGCTTCATCGCCGAAGACGCGCAGGAAGGCATCACCACGAACCTCGGGCGCGGCGGCTCCGACTACACCGCCGCCATCATCGCCGCCGCGCTCGACGCCGCAAGGCTCGAAATATGGACCGATGTGGACGGCTTCATGACGGCCGACCCGCGCGTCATCCCCACCGCCTACACCATAGGCCGCCTCAGCTATGGCGAAGCCATGGAACTGTGCAACTTCGGCGCGAAGGTGGTATATCCCGTGTGCCGGAAGAATATCCCCATTATCGTAAAAAATACCTTCAACCCCGAAGCCGACGGCACGGTCATCTCGAAAGACGCGGCGCAGTCGGAACGCCCCATCCGCGGCATCTCCTCGGTGAACGATATGAGTATGGTGACGGTGAGCGGCTCGGCGATGGTGGGCGTGATTGGCGTGAACCGCCGCATCTTCACCACGCTGGCCGACGGCGGCATCAGCGTGTTTATGGTGGCGCAGACAGCCTCTGAGACGAGCACCTCTATCTGTATGACGCCTGCCGACGCGCCCCGCGCCTGCCAACTGCTCGACAGCGAGTTTGCTCGCGAGATTGCCGACGGCGCGATGAACGCGGCGCAGCTGCTCACGGGCATGGCGTGCGTAGCAGCCGTGGGCGAAAGGATGAAGCAAACGCCGGGCATTGCCGGAAAACTGTTCAGCGTGCTCGGCCGCAACGGTATCAGCATCTCCGCCGTGGCGCTCGGCGCACTGGAAATGAACCTCTCGTTCGTGGTGGAGCGCACGCAGCTGAGAAAAACGCTCAACGTGCTGCACGATAGTTTTTTCCTGAGCGAGCACCAAGAACTCAACCTCTTCCTCTGCGGCACGGGCACCGTGGGCGGCTCGCTCCTGCAGCAGATTGCCGACCGCCGCGAGGCCTTGATGCGCGAGCGCAGGCTCAAACTTAATCTCGTGGGCGTGTGCGGCCGTTCGCACGGCCTCTTCTCGCGTGAGGGCATCGACCCCGCCACGTGCCTCGACCAACTGAAACAGAGCCCCGTGCGGGGCGGCGTGGAGCAGATGATGAAAGAAATCCGCGAGATGAATATCTTCAATTCCGTCTTTGTGGACTGCACGGCGAGCGAGGAAGCCGCCGCCTGCTATGAGGAACTGCTCGCGGGCAACGTGTCCGTAGTGGCTGCCAACAAGATTGCCGCCTCCTCGGCCTACGCCTATTACGACACGCTCAAGCAAACCGCCCGCGAGCGCGGCGTGAAATATCTCTTCGAGACCAACGTGGGCGCAGGCCTGCCCATCATCAATACCATCAACGACCTCCGCGCCTCGGGCGACCGCATCGAGCGCATCAGCGCGGTGCTGAGCGGCACGCTCAACTTCGTGTTCAACACACGGGACGCGACGTAGTGCGCAAACTCGTTATCCTCGCCCGCGAAAGCGGCTATCGCGTGGAAGCCGGCGAGGTGGCGCAGGAGCTATTTCTCCCCAAAGATTTCTTCGAGGGTAGTTTGGAGGATTTCTGGCAACGCCTCCCGCAGCTCGACGCCCGCTTCGAGGCAGAGCGGCAACGCCTCGCGGCTGAGAAGAAACGCTGGCGTTTCGTGGCAGAATGGGCAGAGGGCAAAGGCTCTGTGGGACTGCGCGAGTACGGGCAAGGACATCCTTTCTACGACCTCGAAGGCTCTAACAACATTCTCTTGCTCACCACCGAGCGTTACCACGAGTACCCGCTCCTCATTCAAGGCTACGGTGCAGGCGCTGCCGTCACGGCTGCCGGCGTGTTCGCAGACATCATGCGCGTGGCTAATCTATAAATTATGACTTTATGGCTGAAAAGTTTTTTAGTAAACGAGTAAACGAGTTACGAGTAGACGAGACAAGTTTGTCTTGCTCTTCCTCTGTACCATGTAATCTGTCTCGTTTACTTGTTTACTTGTCAACTTGTTTACTAAAACCATATAATAATATTGTATGCCGCTCCTTGCTCTGCGTCCTGCTCTGCCTGTTCGGGGCAACGCTCTCGGCGCAGACCATCATCGACCTTGACAACAAGGGCAAGGTGCGCGGCAAGACCATCGACGACTACAAGCGCGAGAGCGACGTGGCTCGCCGCGAGCGCAACGACTCGATAGAATATGCCGACCACCTCGTACGCGCCTTCAATGCGCTCCATGCCGACTCGCTCGAAGAGGCCCGCAAGCAGTTTCGCGCCGCTATCTCCACGCGCCCCGACGCGCCGGGCAACTATATCATTCGCCACAACCTCGGCCGCATCGCCTTGGCGCAGGGACGCTACGACGAGGCGGTGAAACTGCTCACGCAGGTGCTCAAAGAACAGCCCGACAACCCCGAGGTGCGTGCCGACCGCGCCAATGCCGCTTTGAGCAGCGGCAACGCCACGATGGCGATAGACGATTGCAACGTGCTGCTGCAACGCACACTGGTGGACGAACGCCGCGCACAGGTGTTCTTCATGCGGGCGGCGGCACAAATGCAGCAGCGCAACGCCCCGGCAGCACGCGCCGACCTCGAAACGGTGCTGAAACTCACGCCCGACAATGAGAACGCGGCTCTGCTGCTCCTGATGACGCTCCGCGACGAAGGGCGCAAGCAGGAAGCCTTGGCGCGGCTCAACGATTTCGTGGCGCAGCACCCCAAGAATGCCGATGCCTATGCGCTGCGGGCCGAGATGCTCGCCGCCGACGGGAAGCACGCCCTTGCCCGCGCCGACTACGACACGGCCATCAAGCTCGATGCCGAGCGCGGCGACCTCTACACCGCACGCGCCGAGGTGCTGATTGCCATGGACGAGCACGCCGCCGCACGCGCCGACATCGGCAAAGCCGCAGCACTCGGCGTGCCGCAAGGCACTTTGCAGCCCCTCCTCAAAAAACTGAAATAAACAGTTTATTTTCAAAACCTTTTTTATAAAAATCCCTTTACCAAAATGATGCTCCGCCGCCTGCTGCTCGCCTGCCTTTGCCTTTCGGCCGTTTGCTCCGCCCTTGCCTTTGGCGGCGGCGAAACGGCTGTGCCTGCGCAGCGCGAGATACGCGCCGTGTGGCTCACCACCTTTTCGGGCTTAGACTGGCCGCGTCGCCCCGCCGCCACGCCCGCCGCGGCAGAGGAACAGAAGCAGACGCTCTGCCGCTTGCTCGACCGTATGCGCGAGGCGGGCATCAACACCGTGCTCTTCCAGGCGCGCCTGCGCGGCACCACGGCGTACGCCTCCGACATCGAGCCTTGGGACGGCGTGTTCACAGGCGTGCCGGGACGCGCCCCACTTTACGACCCCTTGGCTTTTGCCGTCGCGGAATGCCACCGCCGAGGCATGGAGTGCCACGCTTGGATAGTGAGTTTCCCCATCGGGAAAACCGATGCCGTCAAGGCATTGGGCAACCGCGCCCTGCCGCGCCGCCGGCCCGCACTCTGCCAACGCTGCGGCGACCAGTGGATGATGGACCCCGGAGTGCCGGGCACGGACGACTATCTCGCCGATATCTGCGCGGAAGTGGCGCGGAAGTACGACGTAGACGGCATTCACCTCGACTATATCCGTTATCCCGAAAAGAGCATCGCCTTCAACGACAACGCCACCTTTAAGAAATACGGAAAAGGCCTTTCGGCGGCGCAGAAGGCGCAGTGGCGGCGCGACAACGTGACGCGCTGCGTGCGCAAGATTACGGCAAAGGTGAAGGCCGTGCGCCCTTGGATAAAAATGAGTTGCGCCCCCATCGGCAAGCACGCCGACCTGCGGCGTTACAGCGCGATGGGGTGGAGCGCAATGGCGATGGGGCAGGAAGCGCAGCGGTGGCTCGGAGAAGGACTTATGGACTGGCTGTTCCCGATGATGTATTTCGATGGCAACCACTTCTACCCCTTTGCCGCCGACTGGCAGGAGAACACGCCCGGCGGCGCGGCCGTTGTGCCGGGCCTGGGCATCTGGTTTCTCGACAGCCGCGAGCGCAACTGGGCATTGACCGACATCACGCGCCAGCTTGCGGTGTGCCGCGCCTTGGGTTTGGGCGGTGCGGCATTCTTCCGAGCCAAATTCTTGGACAACAACG
>SFPF01000174.1 GCA_004552155.1 Bacteroidales bacterium | reverse complement strand
TCTCGATTCATCGTTGTCATACCAATATATCCTATTTGTTATATAGTGTATACAGACACAGAGCTAGGAACGCGTTCTCCAGTAATGATACCGTCTTCACCAAGAACAAAACCGCTCTTGTAGAATACAGACGGGAAGAAACGCTTACAGATGCCATTCTTCGTTTCTACAACAATGAACTCGGCAGTACCATAATCCAAAGTCATACTGTAAACTTCAGGATTCTTAGGAATGGTAAACTCGTCACCAGTCTCAAGAGAATTGTTCACAATTTCGCGCTTTGCTTCTGTGAAACCATCAATCTTCTCGATTTTGCTCAAAGCAGTGGTTTTTGTCAATGCGTCCATCTGGGTTTGTTTGTCTTTAATCATGATTTCTAATAATTAAATTGTTAATAATAACCCCTATCATATTAATTTCTAGTTCAACCAACGTAAGCCCTTTTACTCTTCATTTGCGAAGAAGTCTTCAAATTTGGGTACCATATTAAGGAGGTAAATATGCGTTCGTTTTCAACAGACGTTTTCTCGCCATGGCAGAGTATTCAAGCAAGCTTAAACTCTGCTCATTTGGCTTAACGAAAACGTTGGGTATGACGAGGCAGAGTATTTCCAAGGCGGTTGCCTCGGGCGAGAAGCGCAATTAAGGGTCGTTTATCAATATTCAAACGTGCCGAACTCGCTCTTAATCGTCAACGAGCGCGGTCCTTCCTCGATGCGGCCGATTATTTGCGCGTCGATGTTGAAACTGCGGGAGATGTCGATGACCTGTTGCGCGTGCTCGGGCGCGAGGTACACTTCGAGGCGATGCCCCATGTTGAATACCTTATACATTTCTGCCCAGTCCGTTCCGCTTTCTTCGGCGATAGCCTTGAAGAGGGGAGGCACGGGGAACATGTTGTCCTTGATGACGCGGCAGTTGTCGCCAACGAAGTGCAGCACCTTGGTCTGAGCGCCGCCGGTGCAGTGCACCATGCCGTGTATCTCGGGGCGCAGGCGGTCGAGAAACTGTTTAACCACGGGCGCGTAAGTTCTTGTGGGCGAGAGCACAAGGCGACCGGCGTCTATGGGCGCACCGGCTACGGGGTCGGTGAGTTTATAACTGCCGCTGTAAACCAGTTCCTCAGGCACAGCCTTATCATAGCTTTCGGGATATTTCTCGGCAAGATATTTGGCAAACACGTCGTGTCGGGCTGAAGTAAGGCCGTTGCTGCCCATACCGCCGTTGTAGGCCGTTTCGTAGGTGGCCTGACCTGAAGACGAGAGGCCCACGATGACGTCGCCCGGGCAGATATTCGCGTTGTTGATTACGTCGCTGCGCTTCATGCGGCAAGTCACCGTGGAGTCCACGATGATGGTGCGCACCAGGTCGCCCACGTCGGCCGTTTCGCCGCCGGTGGCGTAGATGCCGATACCCATGTCGCGCATCTGCTGGAGAAGTTCGTCCGTGCCGTTGATAATGGCAGAGATCACCTCGCCGGGAATGAGCATCTTGTTGCGCCCGATGGTGGAGCTGACGAGAATATTATCCACCGCGCCCACGCAGAGCAGGTCGTCCGTGTTCATGATGAGCGCGTCCTGCGCGATGCCTTTCCACACGGAGAGGTCGCCCGTTTCCTTCCAATACATGTAGGCGAGCGACGACTTAGTGCCTGCGCCGTCGGCATGCATGATGTTGCAATATTCGGGGTCGCCGCCGAGGATGTCGGGGATAATTTTGCAGAAAGCCTGCGGGAAGATGCCTTTGTCGATGTTCTTAATGGCGTTGTGCACGTCCTCTTTCATTGCGCTTACGCCGCGCATCATGTATCTTTGCTTGCTGTCCATAGAGGATAGGTTTGTTAGTAGACGAGTAGACAAGTAAACGAGTATACGAGACAGAGCTTTGAGATTTTCGGCTGCACTCGGCATAGCCCGAACAAGTTCGGCTCTGCTCTCGCTTGCACGAAAATTTCCTTGTTTACTAGTTTACTAAATAGTTGGTTTCAAAAAATTAAAATTCCACTTGGGGGGCGTTGGCTGCGCTTTCCTGTGCCTCAAACTTAGACTTCTTTTCAAAGCCGAAGATGCCGGCCACGATGTTGGCGGGGAAACGGCGCACGGCGGTGTTGAACGTCTGCACCGACTCGTTGTAGAGGCGGCGGCTCTCGGCGATGCGGTTTTCCGTGCCTTCGAGTTGCGCTTGCAGTTCCGAGAAGTTCTCGCTGGCTTTCAGTTCGGGGTAGCTTTCAGATATGGCCATGAGTTTGCCGAGCGCGGTGGAGAGGTCGCCCTGTGCCTGCAAGATTTGGCGGGCGCGTTCGGGCGTGAGGTTATCAGCGTCAACAGAAAGCTGCGTTGCCTTGGCGCGTGCTGCCACAACGCTTTCAAACGTTTCGCTCTCGTGCTTGGCATAGCCTTTCACGGTATTCACGAGGTTGGGCACGAGATCGGCGCGGCGCTGATACTGCGCTTGCAGGTTACTCCAAGCGGTGGAAGCGGCTTCGTCCTTCGACACAAGTCCGTTGTAGGTGGTGAGCGTGCCGCCGATGAGAATGAGGATAACGATGCCGATGGCAATCAGCGTGATGCTGCCTTTGGATAAAGTCTTAGACATGATTGGGAGATTTTTATTGTTAAGAAAAGAGTTAAATAGACTATGGAATAATTAGAAGCGTCCGCCGCTGCCGCCGCCTCCAAACGAGCCTCCGCCGAACGAACCGCCACTGAAACCGCCGCCTCCGCCGCCGAAGCCGCGTCCGCCCCCGCCGAAGATAACCGGACCGCCGGAAGAACCATTGATATTATCGTTTTCCTTCTCAGTGGTTTGCATGGTGTGGCCGCACTTGCTGCATTTCCAGGTCTTGGAAACCAGCCATGTGCTCGAATTGATGCGGTTGAGCCGCTTCTTGCTCACGGTCTGCATGGCACGCTTGCCGCACTTGGGGCATTTCTTTATGGACGCGTAGCCAATGAGCATCATCAGCACGATAAAACCCACAAACACGGCTGCCAGTAATCCCATCACCACGCCGAAGTCTTCGTCTTCCTCATCGTCAGAAACGATGGACGTGTCGCCGGCAATCACTTTGGCGAGCGCGTCGACCGTCTGCACGATGGCCGCGTCCCAATCCTCTTTTTTGAGCAGCGGTACCATGATGCGGTTTTCGACGCGGCGCACCATTGCGTCGGGCAGCGTGCCTTCCAGCCCGCGCCCCGTAAGGATTTGGTAGGAGCGGTCTCAGTCCCGTGCTTTGCTTATTGCCGATGCCGTACTTGCGCGCCAGTGCCATGCCGAACTCATACGGGTCGTCGCCGTCGAGTTGTTTCACCGCCGCCACAACCGTCTGCACGCCCTGCTGTTTGTAGAGCACATAAAGCGTGCTGTCGGCGCGAGCCACGGCGGAGTCGGAAAGCACCCCGTCGGGGTTGCACACGAAACGGTGGTCGTTTTGCAGGAATACCATCGGCAGCGTTTCGGGCTTCCATTTCTCCGCAACGGAGTTTAGCGGCAGAAATGCCGCCGCAATAAATAAAAGGGAAAGAAATATAAGTGCGTGCTTCTTGATCACGTTTTGCAATATAAGTTTTTGCAAGCAAAATTACATAGAAATTGACTATCTTACGAGAAAAGCGGTCAAAATATGGAGGAAATAGCGTTTTTGTAACCCGTTCTTTGGGCGCGTCTCGATAAAAAGTCCCAATTTTGCAAAGATTTGGGCTGGTGAAAGCCGATTTCAATCGTTTAGTAAATGTCGTGCCAATAATATTATTAGATGAGTAACTTGTCTTGTTTACTTGTTTACTAAAACAACAACCAATTCCACAAACTGATATACAATATAAATATATACGCAATGAAAAAGATTTTCTCATTCTTATGTATCGCCGCCGTTGCGCTCCTTTCGCAGGCGCAAGCACCCTCGGGCTATTACAGCGCGGCAAAAGGAAAAACGGGCTATGCCCTGAAAACGGCATTGTTTGGTATAGTGGCCGACCACACGGCACGCAGCTACGACAACCTTTGGACCGACTTCCGCACCACCGATATGCGCGAGGACGGCAAAGTGTGGGACATGTATTCCGCAACCACCAATTTCTCCTTCGGCACCGACCAGGCCGGCAATTACAGCAAAGAGGGCGACAAGTACAACCGCGAGCACTCTTTCCCCAAAAGCTGGTTCAACGATGCCAAACCCATGTACACCGACCTCATGCACCTTGTGCCTTCCGACGGTTACGTGAACGGCCGCCGCAGCAACTATCCCTACGGCGAAACCAAAAGCCCCACTTACACCTCCAACCAGGGGTGGAGCGGGTATTCAGGCACCGTGTTCGAACCGAACGACGAATACAAAGGCGATTTCGCACGCATTTATTTCTATATGGCGACAGCCTACGAAGACAAAATTGCCTCGTGGAGCAGTCCCATGCTGAGCAACAACAAAAACACCGCTTACGCATCGTGGGCCTTGCAGATGCTCCTGCGCTGGGCGCAACAAGACCCCGTTAGCCAAAAGGAAATAGACCGCAACAACGCGATTTATGGCATTCAGCACAACAGAAATCCTTTTGTCGACTTCCCGGGACTCGAGCAATACGTGTGGGGCGACAAGAACACCACTCCCTTCAATCCCGACGACTTTGAGGCAGGCGGAGGCAGCGAGCAGCCCGTCACGCCCAACGACCCCGTATTCTCGCCCGCAGGCGGTTACGTGGCTGAAGGCACGGAGGTGACCATAACCTGCACCACCGAAGGCGCATATATATATTATGCCCTCAACGGCGGCGAGGAACTTTGCGCCTATCCCCCCGTCAAGTTCACGATCAACGAAGAAACCACCATTTCCGCCTACGCCCAGCTCGGCGATAAGAAGAGCAGCACCGTGAGCGCGACGTATAAAGTGAGCAACAACGCCGGCATTTATGGCGAAAACGATTTCATTCCCGTCACCTCCGCCACGCAGCTCATTCCCGGCAGCAACTACCTCATTGTGTGCCCTTCCAAGAGCCGCGCTTTGGCAGAAACGAACACCGATGTGCGCTCTTACGCAGAAATAGAATTTAACGACAACGGCTCTATCACTACCTCCGTGAACGAAGACGGCGCGCCCCGCGCCCTCCTCTTGGGCGGCAGCGAGGGACGCTGGACGTTCTTCGACGCGGTTGAGCAGACATATCTCGGACTCAACACCAACGGCAACAAACTAAACGCCCTCGCTTCCGAAGACTCCGACAACGCGCAGTGGAGCATCAGCTTCACCTCCACGGGCATGGCCGACATTGAAAACAACTACTACGAAGGCCGCTATATCCGCTACAACAGCAGTGCGCCGCGCTTTGCCTGCTACACTTCCTCGCAGACGCTTGTGGCACTCTACGTGCAAAACGGCACGCAAAGCAGCATCGCCGCCCTCACGCCTGCCGCTGCATCGAGCCAAACCGTCAGCGTCTATTCAGCCGACGGCCGCCTCGTGCGCCGCAACGTGTGCCACGCCAACGCCTGCACAGGCCTGCAATCGGGCATCTACATCGTGGGCGGCAGGAAAGTGATTGTGAAATAAGATATCGAACAAATCGTGAAAAGAGGCGTGCAGCTTTGCATGTCTCTTTTATTTTTGCGCCTCCTTTGCCTCCCTTTCGTGCATTTTGTGCTATGAAATGGGCAGAAACGGTATTTTATCCTTATTTTTGCTCTCATAAACAGTATTAACCATAAAACCGGACCGTTATGAAAAAGCATCTTTCCGTTTTCTTCAAGCTGCTCTTTGCGGCTTTTGCCTTCGCGATGTTTCCCGTGAGGAGCGCGGCGCAACTTTACGTGGTAGACAACAACTTCCCCGACTCCATCGAGGCCTATGTTATCCAAACAGCAAAGGATACCGGCAAAGCCTATCGCGGCAACACGGCGTTCAAACTGGCTTTGGGCGACACCGTGCGGGTAAAAGAGCTTATGGCTTCTGACTCCCTGTATGCCGTGATTGTGAAAGACGGCAATACCTATTGCATGTTTAAAAAATATCTGATACTTTCAGAGGATAATCCCGAGGGCACGGTCGATGTGCTCGGCGCCGACCGCGATATGAGCAACCACAAGTGGGCGGCTAAGTTCTTCGCCACGTTCACGCCCTACCTTTTTGTTATTCTGCTGCTACTCGTTGCGATTATCATCCCGTCGCTCAAGCGCCCCGCGCTCTATGTGCTGCCGGCTGCGATGCTGCTCGTTTCGGCAATCGAAATGGCGGCGTGGCTGGTGATGGGCAGCAACACATTCTGGTGGTGCGACCCCGACCGCTACGGTTTCTTCGGCTCGCTTTTGCGCGTGGTGCCGTTTGTGGTACTCGTGGCGTGCCAGCTGTTCAGCGTGTTGCTTTATAAGAATCTTTTAGAGGAATATGTCAAGGAAGGCCAGCGCCTATCGTTCATGCCGCTGCTTATCAGCGTCGGTGCCACAATCCCTGTTGTGATAGTCGTGGCCATCATCTTAGCCGTTTGCGGGCTCAATAGCATCAGAGACGGCGTATGCATCGCTGCGTTCCTTATTACGCTTATTGTCGGCATTGCTTACTCTTCTTACCGCAACGTCAAGGCGTTGGGCAAGAGCCTCGGCGGTCTTTTCTCAATCTTCCTCATCGTTTACGCCATTGGTGCTGTGATTGCCATTTACGGACTGATGGTATTGGGTGCTATTGTAGGCTGTTTCTTTGCTCTCTCTCTCTTGGGCTCGTCAAACGGTGGCGGCGGTTCGTCTTCGTCGTCTTCGAGAATATATTATGATAACGCCGGAAATGGGCATTATTTTTCAGGTGACCGCGATAGGGCAAACGAACGCATACGAGAGCGCCAGTAAAGCGGAATGTAAGATTGTAGTTTCCTTTGATGGATAAGAAAGAAAGTTTGGAGTTGAAAGGCATCGCTATTTTGCTGATGCTGATGCTTCATCTGTTCAATACGCAAGAACGCGTTGCAGAGTGCACCACCTTCCTTGATTTCTGGAATGGCAAGCCTTTGGTTTATGCTTTAAGCCGCGTAGGTGCATTCTGTGTGCCTCTCTACATCTTTATCAGCGGTTACGGACACGGCTCGATATTGGCAGCCGGCAGGCTCGACTTCAAGAGTGCCTGCCGGCGCGTTGCCAAGCTATATATAATATATTGGGTGGTGTTTCTGCCGTTTATAGGTTGGGGCTGCCTTGCCGCCTCAGAGAGTTATCCGGGTTCTGCCAGCGAGTTCTTGTTGAACTTTATCGGTGTGAGTTGCAGCTACAACGGCGAATGGTGGTTCTTATTTCCTTATGTGCTGCTTGTGCTGTTTGCTCCCTTCTTCTTGCCCTTAATGTTGCAAAAAGCGGGTGATGGCACTTCGCGGATAAAGACGGGTTGGATAGTCTTTTTCATTGTTCTTTTTATCCTATGCCAGATAACAAGGCCTTTGTGTAAACCGTATTTTTCCTTTTTGCCGTTTCACATCGCCTTTGACACGGTCTCGCTGTCGAGTATGTTCGTTTGGGGGGCTGCCATAGCCTTAGGAGGTTGGCTTGATATTGATAATAGGAATAAGCTGAAAGAAAAGTGTGCTAAAATCTGGGGTTTTCCGCCCTCGTTGTGTCTGCTGCTGATTATCTTAGTGTGTTGCCTGTTGCGCATGTCCCTTGGGCCGAGCTTCCTTAATAATATTTTTGTTTTGATATTATTGCCCTTGTATCTATCTATGCCCCGTGGCCGTTGGTGGCGCGATATCTTGTGTTATTTCGGAGTGCATTCTACAAATATGTGGCTGTGCCATACGTTCTTTGCCTACTACATCTGCCACGATTTCATCTACGGGCTGTCTTATCCTTTATTGATGTTCTGCGTGCTTGTTTTGCTTTCTCTTGCTTCTTCAATACTGCTTACCCCTGTGCAAAAGGCTTTGCAGAAACTGTTTGTCCGTTAGAGTTAAAGACATAAAAAAGGGTGCGCCAATTATGACACACCCTTTTTTTTGTTGCGTAATAAGGTATACTGCGATTATTCCTTCACGCGGTTCACGCAAGAACCGTCGCGCGTATCGACTTCGATGATTTCGCCTTCGTTGATGAAGAGAGGCACGCGCACTTCCACGTCCGTCTCGATCTTTGCAGGCTTGAGCGTGTGGTAGCCGTGTCGCCTTTGAGGCCCAGTTCGGTGTAAACGATTTTGAGCTGCGTCTTGACGGGCATTTCAGCGTAGAGAAGGCGAGAACATGATGACCGAATCATGGAAAATATCTCGATAATGGGCGAAAGTTGATACTTTTATATGCATTTTCGCCCGTTATCGGTGATTTTCCAAGAGGCAGTGTTGTGACGGAACTATTTTGCAAACGAGTAAAAATAAAACGACAACATAGACAACAAGAAACAACGCCGAACTTGACAACTTTGCACTTAATATGACGACAACATAGACAACGGGGCGTATTATATACGCCACCTCGCACGCTGAAT
>SFPF01000044.1 GCA_004552155.1 Bacteroidales bacterium | reverse complement strand
GAAGAAATGTATTACATTGTTCAGACAAAACCGAGTTGGTATCGTGGCAGTGAGGGGTATGAGAATTTCTATAAGGATTGTGAAACAATAAAGGCTCTTCATCTTTCTTTATACCAAACGCCTCATAATAGGCCTTGCCCTTACATAAAATTAAACCATTACATATATATTGAGGATGCAAAAGAGTTGTTCCTCGCTTGTTGCCAACGAACCATTGACTTAGAGTTGCCAGAATCGTATGAAACATGCACGGAGCATAAAGAGGAAATGGCACGTTATCGTAAGGATGCTATTGACCATCTGGATCGAATAAGAATACTTTTAGATGATTGGATAGAGGCAAGAGAACAATATGCCCAAGTTTTATCCAACTTGCCTTCTGATAATGCAGATTATTTAGATAGAAGTCAGACTGAACAAAAGACATCGGAATGTCTAATGGGTTTATCAGAATTAATGTCCTTGCCTTAATATGGACATCGCGACTGATGAAACAAGTATTATATCCTTTGTTTGATGAAGATTTTTTCATTGACTTTGCTACGATTAGTAAGCGAGAATTTACTTTGAATATTGATTGAGCATCTGCCGAATTGAAAACGAACGTTTGTGCAAGGCGAGCGCAGAAGCCAAGTTTACTTGGATTATGCCGAGCCGCCGCCAAACGTCTGTTGAAAACGAACATATGAAGACACTTGATTTTGATATAAATATTTATCTAACGGTAGGTATTAACTATACCTGCTGGGGCAAGGAAGATAATAAAGAGAATGACTATAGGGTGTGTGTATCTGAACTCATCAGTGATAGTAAGTCTGTTGAATTAACAGACGAACAATTTGACTTACTATACAAAGTGTGGTCACAGAAAGGGGAAAAGCCAGAACTAGAAACACTTGGGCATGGTTTTCAAGATATTTTTGACTGCCTAACCACACCACATCTCATTGCCATCAAACAAAAATACAAAGATTATGGCTACTCAGAAGACTACACAGAGATGATGATGCAAAAAATTGGCGCAAGCGTGACTCCTAGAATAGAGAATTTGAACCGAATCTTTGACGAGGTTGTTGACACAACGTTTGAGAACGGAATAATCATCGACATTCTCAAAGGAGGTCGTAAGAAAATTGTAGGTTGTAAGGACGTTCATATTAAAGTTCTTGAGTCTGACGCAGCCTACATTGACGCACGTGCCTTTAGAAAATGTAAAGAACTCAAAGAGGTTCATCTGCCCAATGTGGTTTCAATCGGATTTGGTGCATTCTCAGGTTGCCTTAGCCTACATACAGTAGAACTGGGCTCAAAAATTAAAATAATTGATGAGTTTGCTTTTGCCGATTGTCATTTTCTACATTCTGTAAATCTGCCTGACGGCATCGAAAGAATAGAAGAATCGGCATTTCTAGGTTGTGTGAATCTTCCTGCGTTACTCGAACTCCCCAACTCCATCAAACATGTTGGTTTTGATGCCTTTGCATATACGCCTGCTGACCGCTTGTCAAACAATCCAATCTATTCGGATGATGAATATGAAGTTGATGATGCCCCATTTTGAGAGATGATGTTTGTAATTGCTGAAAACTATTGAAGAATTTAACACCTTGGGAATCTCTTTATTCATAAAAAATTACAATATTGAAACCCTAAACGAAGACGGGAAACCAAATGTAATGTCTCAATTTTTAGTTCTTAAAAGTGCGATTTCTCGCCAAGCCAAAGTGAATAAATTCTCTTTGGTCTTTTGGCTTAACGAAATCGTTACTATTCTTGCAGAAGTTCGCCCTCTTCTCACGTTAACCTACAAGGATAGAATGAGACAGAGGGAAGCTACTATAATATAAGAAGGTTCAAACCTAATAGGATTAATTACCCTTGCCTTTCATCATTTTAATCACTCCTGTCATGACCAATAAGCCACATAAACTAAGATTGATTATGGTTAATGATTACTCTTCGCCAGAATCTTTAAAGGATTGTCAGAAAGATGCTCAAGTGGTGTGTCTAAGAAAGCATCTTCTCCGATTTTGATGACATTGGGATGAAGTCGCATTTCGGCAACAAGATTTCCATCATAATCATTGATAATATGTGTAAGATTCGAACACTCACAGAATGCCATATCACCAATTTCAGCAAGAGAAGGTGGCAGTTCTAAATAGTCAAGGAAATGGCAGCCCATAAATGCGCCACTGCCTATAACTTCAAGACAATCTGAAAATAGAATATCATGCAAACTAAGACATCCTATGAATGCATCCTTCCCTATTTCCTTAATGTTGGGTAGGTGAATCGCCTTCAAGTATCGACATCTGCTGAATGCGCAATCTTCAACGTAGTCAGCGTCTGACGTAAATGATTCTATGTTTTTATCAAGACAGAGAACCACGCTCTTCCGACCATCATGGTATAACTTGTAAACAATTTTATCATCGACTACATACTTATAGTCATTATCGTACATCAACTGAAACTTGGTTAATTGGTTAGGCATTACATACGCTTTAATTCTCTGCTGGCGTTCCAATAGACGTGTGGTCATATTGCAGTTCTTGTACATTTTCTCAATGTACGCAACCCTTGGCGCACTCAATTGCTCATAAAGAACAACCATATCGCATCGCATCTCGTCTAATGAATGTAACTCGCCATCGGAACAGAACTCCTGTATGTATTGATATTGTTCATCTGAAACCTCTATAGATTCAAATTCTTCCCATAGCGTTGACTCTATGATGTCAGTGGCGGGAACAATGTTGCCGTTGTCATCTATTAGGTCTCTTACGAGGACTATTTCTATCTTGCACCTTATTTCCATTGTATTTTTCGCTCTAAGTTTCCTGCCATAAATGAATCAAATAATCCATAGAAGTCTCTATTCCAGCCTCTTTTGCCTTATCGAACCAAAACTCTGCTTTATCTTTACTTTGTTCTGTTCCGGAACCACATTGATATCTCAGTCCCAGTGGGATGTATGATGGAGCATACCCCAATTCTGCTGCACTGTATAACCACTGAAATTCCTCTTCTTCATCATTAATACTCTTTCCATCAAAGCAAATTCTATGCTTCTGGTTTCTGTTTGCTAATTTCACCATGCAGTATGGAGAGCCTTTCTTAGCACCCTCTAATAGAGTCATGAGTGACAAACGATAATCTTTCTCCACTTCAAGCCCTTTTTCATAAAAATCCGCAAGAAGTCCGTATCCATCAGTATAGCCAGCATCAATACACAACCTGCAAATCTCAAGTGCAAGTTTAGGATTAGGAGTAATCACTTCTGAACCGAAAGCATACAATTTTGCAACGTAAATGATAACATCCAGTTCCCCATTCTTGATAGCTTCAATATCCTTCTCCTCAAACATAGTGGTAGGATTAGTTTTAATTTCTTTCTCCAATTGACCCAAGTCAATCAGCGATAAACATTGTTCTAAGATAGTATTCATAATTACCAATTGTTTCCGAATAACTTATTTAATGTACCCTTGAGAAGCCAATATATCCCCTTGAAGGTCCAATAGAGAATCTTATATGCTATGAAAAATATTCCAACGATTTCGTTAAGCCCAAAGACCAAAGAGAATTTATTCACTTTGGCTTGGCGAGAAATCGCACTTTTAAGAAAGAAATATGTGGCAAGGCATCCAAAGAAGCATCCTCCAGTTTTGAAGTCAAACATTTTAATACTCTAAGCTATTATTATGTGCAAAGGTTCTTCGCAAGGACATTAGTTATGACATATTCAATAGAGGTGATTATCTCACAACCAATGTCTTTGCAATTTTCACACTATCACATGATTAAAATGGCCACCAAGAACTCTTTTTACCACTTGTTTTACCTTCTTTGTGCCATCCAGTTGCCGTTTCAACAAAGAGTTCTCCATTTGCGTTCTTGTATGCGAGGCACCCATTGTGATTCAAAAGTTCTTAAAAGTGCGATTTCTCGCCAAGCCAAATCGAATAAATTCTCTTTGGTCTTTTGGCTTAACGAAATCGTTCCTTTGCGCCGGAACAGATACAATAGTTACCCCATTTACCTTGATGTGAATCGAGCATCTCGATTAGGCCTTCTTCTCTGTCTGACAGACGAAACGAAAGACCTCCATTAGCTACTACCATTTTTGCCATATTTTGAAATTGATTTATTTTTGTTGTGGCAGCGGTATGAGCCCACTGCCACTATCAATATTAGATATTACTCCAATCACTCTTATCCGTTAACCTTCCATTCTTGAATATCATACGCACACCATTAAAATTGAAGTGCTTGAATCTATTGTTTCCTATAACATATTCGTTATATGGTCTTTGCGTGAGGAATATGTTGTCCTCACCCTGCATTACCCTTCCTAACTCCTGTAGTAGGACTAATGGGGTGCCAATTGGACAATCCATGACTTGAGCATTATTCTTGAAAAGGCCAACTACCTTTGAAACAAGAGCAGCACCATACTTCGCACTATACTTTTTCTGAACGATATTGTATTTGTGTTTGCATAAGTCAAATGCTGTAGGCGCAATTTTGGCTGTTGCAGGAATACCCTTAATTTCAAGATGTGTACACTTATAGAAAGCATTTTCTCCTATCGTTTTTAGGGTTGCAGGCATGGTCAATGAGGTTAATTTATCGCAACCACCAAACGCAACATCGCCAATAGAAGTAAGTGCAGTTGGAATGTTGATTGCAGCCAAACTATTACAGTTTGTAAATGTTCGTTCTTCTATAGTTTTCAATTTTTTGGGGAGATTTATTGTCTTCAAACAAACACATCCTAAGAATGCGCAACTACCAATCTTCTTGACATTCTCACCCATTACTACTGTATCTAAGTATCTACAACCCTCAAATGCACTCGGGCCAATCTCAGTTACACTGGCTGGTATTTCAATGCTACTAAGTTGTGAGGCATTATGAAATGCTCCTAATCCAATTGTCTTAATAGTGTTAGGCAGTTCTATTTGAGTCACGTCACTTCCTCTGAATGCTTGCTCATCGATGGCAACGACAGTGTATTCGTCATTGAAGAGTTTCACTTTTTCGGGAATGATTGTATATCCTTGGTACGAGGAAGTATAAAGATTTCTAGTCCCATTTCGTTCTTCAAACTTTTCTGGAGTAACGGCACAAGTCTTAGCACTGTCATCGACGATTCTGTATTTTATACGATTGAAATATGCGGTTTTAATTTTCGATGATGATGTTGAGTTCAATTTTGGGCACTTATTGAATACATCGATTCCTATTGTTTTTACCGTCTTAGGGACAGATGCCGTAGTTAGGTTTGAGCATCCTTGGAACGCATAATCCTCAATTGTCGTAACTGAATTGGGGATAGTGATTGTTCTAAGTGATTTACAGTCAGAAAATGCATACCTCCCAATAATTTTCAGCGAATTTGAAAGGGTTACTGACTTGAGCCTTGTGCAAGAGGCAAAGGCTGCAAGACCAATTGAGGTAACGGAATTGGGAATTGTCACGGATACAAGGTTTTCACACGCATAAAATGCCTCTTGATCAATGGCTGTGACAGGATACTTATAGCCTTCATGAATGACATAAGCAGGAATAGTTATTGAACCCGAATAAGGATAATCAATGTCGCGTGACACAAACAATGTTCTTCCATTGTCCATATAGTAAAAACTGTAGTATATACCACCTTCCTTAAAATCGTAAGCAAAGGAATAATTACACACCAATAATAGCATCAGCGACAATGAAATTAGTCTAAAGAGTCTAGAATGTCCTCTTAAAATTGTGATGGTTTTCGTTGCATTTTTTTTCATAATGACATCATTTTGTGTCTGCTTATGCCCAACACAGACTTGTTAAAATGTAAAGCGTAGGCATCTTACTTTGCTCGTTGCAGCCCTATTGCGTTCAATTGTGATAGTTTGGACCGCACTGCAAGCGTCAAGTAAACGCTTCTTTTCTAATTCTTCTGCCTCAACAACTGAATCATCAAGATACAGATTTTTATACCGCCCAAACTACGTAAAGAGGGAAGGCAAAAAGTAAAAGGAATTCCACATAATTTTTTGCTTTTAGATTACACATCATGCTACATTCTTAGAGACCCCAAAGAAGAACCTCTGAAAAATTCGATGCAAAGATAATTGCAAAACATTGCAGTAAAGAAATTCTTAGAGGTTCGTTTAGGACCATTTAGTACAACGGTAAAAAGGCATAATTTGTTGCAAGTTAATCACCATAGCAATCAAGAGCAGTGACTTTCAATGAAGGACCAAGATATCTTTGGACGGCTTCAAACATCTAAGGTCTATTCGTTTCTGTTCCACATACTTTTTAAAGAAGTCAATTAAAAGGGGACGAGAGGGGACGTTTTTAGGGGACAATCCACTCCAATCCACAGATTATTACATATAGAGAAGACCACCATCCGCACCTCTTAAAAGGAATTCGGATGGTGGTCTAACTATATGGGTATATGTCTGTTATGCACTGTGCTTACCGATGCTTATCATACAGACGGCCATCGTGCAAAAGACACTCTTTTCTACTCCCACTCAATAGTCGAAGGCGGCTTTGAGGAGATGTCGTAGCAAACGCGGTTCACGCCGCGCACGTGGTTGATGATGTCGGTCGACACCTTTGCCATAAACTCGTAAGGCAGGTGCGCCCAGTCGGCCGTCATGGCGTCGGTGCTGGTCACGGCGCGCAGCGCCACGGCACGCTCGTAAGTGCGCTCGTCGCCCATCACGCCCACGCTCTTCACGGGCAGAAGCACCACGCCTGCCTGCCAAACTTGGTCGTAAAGGCTCTGCTCGCGGCCTTCGGCGTCGACGGTTTTCCACTCGCGCAGCCCGCGGATGCCCGGGCCGGGGAAGGGGTGGCGCGTGATGAGATGCTCGGGCATTCCGAGTTGGCGGCCCACGCGGCGCACTTCGTCCTTAAAGAGCCATTTGAGCGGTTCGCAGAGTTGCAGGTGCATCTCCTCGGGTAGGCCGCCCACGTTGTGGTGGCTCTTGATGACTTTGCCCGTGATGTTGAGGCTTTCGATGCGGTCGGGGTAGATGGTGCCCTGCGCCAGCCATTTGGCATCGGTGATTTTGCGGGCCTCGGCGTTGAACACGTCCACGAAGCCCTTGCCGATAATCTTGCGCTTGCGCTCGGGTTCGGTCACGCCGGCGAGTTCGGAGAAGAACTTCTCGGAAGCGTCCACGCCGATAACGTTGAGGCCGAGACACTCGTAGTCGCGCATCACGTCGCGGAACTCGTTCTTGCGGAGCATGCCGTGGTCAACGAAGATACAGGTGAGGCGGTCGCCGATGGCACGGTTGAGGAGCACGGCGGCTACGGAACTGTCCACGCCGCCCGAGAGACCGAGGATTACGCGGTCGTTGCCAAGTTGGGCTTTAAGTTCGTTGACGGTTGTCTCCACAAACGAGGCGGGGCTCCAGTCTTGTCGGCTGCCGCAGATGCCTACCACGAAGTTGCGCAGCAGGAGGCTGCCTTGCAGACTGTGGAACACCTCGGGGTGGGGCGGCGTTGATGACCTTTTCTGTCGAGGCGATGGTGCGGAAGCCCTCGGGCAGTGCGGTGATGGTGTCGCCGTGGCTCATCCATACCTGCGAGTTGTCGGCAAAGCCCTCGAAGAGCGGGTTCTCATGGTCGAAGGTGCAAAGGTGCGCCCGCCCGTACTCGCGGCTCTCGGCGCGTTCCACGCGTCCGCCGTAAGTGTGCGCCATGTATTGTGCGCCGTAGCAGATGCCGAGAATGGGGAGTCGTCCGCGAATGCGGCTAAGATCTACCTTGAAAGCCTCGGGGTCGTACACGCTGTAAGGCGAACCGGAGAGAATGACACCGATGACGGAGTCATCATCGTGCGGAAACTTGTTGTAGGGCAGGATTTCGCAGAAGGTGTCGAGTTCGCGCACGCGGCGGCCTATGAGCTGCGTGGTTTGCGAACCGAAATCGAGGATAATGATTTTTTGCTGTTGCATATGGGATAGGGTGAATGATGTATTATATTCTTTTTAGTAGACGAGTAGACAAGTAAACGAGTAGACGAGACAGAAATGTATTTTAGTAGACGAGTTTGCTTGTTTACAAATTATTTTACATGAGTAACTTGTCTTGTTTACTTGTTTACTCGTTTACTTGTTTACTATAAATAGTCTGCAAATCTTACTCTTCCTCTGCCTCAACCATTTTGACAACCTTTTTCAAGGCTCCGGCAGCACGGGCGGCGCCGGTGAAGAGTTCGTCTTTGCGGTCGATGGTAAAGCGGCGGAATTTGCCGCCGATGCGCGTGAGTTTCGTGCCGTCCTTGGAGAGGGCTTCCTTGTCGGTTATCCAGTCCTCGGCGCGGAGTTGGGCATAGACTCCGCATCGTAGCAGTAATGGATGTTGCGCATCATGGCGTCGAAACCGCCGTCGCGCACGGTGAACACGAGTTGATAGTAGAGGCGTGCGTAGTGGGTGACCCATGCCTTTTTCTTGAAATAGAGATATTCCTCCATGCTGGCGGCAATGACGCCCGTGGTGCTGTCGGCCTCGGTGATGCGTGCCTGCGGCAGTTTGTTCTCGCCGCAGACCACCTTGTTCCAAGTGTAGTCTTTGAGCAGGGCATAGAGTTGCTCCTTAGTCTTGCCTTCGGCCTTGTAACTCTTGCGGAACACCACGACTCCGTTTTCCACGGGCACGGCGCCGGCGAGGTATTTGGAAATGTCGGCATTCTTGCCGTTCTTCTGTGCCGAGAGGCCTGCGGGGCAAAGCATGAGCAGGGCGATGAGGCACAGGGCTGTTTTTGCGAAAAATGTTTTCATATACATATATATTATTGTTATCAAAAAAAACTCATTGCGACAGCATGCGGTCGGCAACGTACTGGCGCACGCGGTCCTTGTAACTGTCGGAAACGGGGAGGTATTTGTCGCCGAACACGATGTTGCCGCGCTCGAGCAGCGACACCTTGCTCATATTCACGATGTAGGAGCGATGCGTGCGCATGAAGATTTCGGCGGGCAAGAGTTGCTCGATGTTGCGCATAGAGGTGAGGCTGAGCACAGAGCGGCCGGTGCTCAGGAGGTGTATCTTGACGTAGTCTTTAAGCCCCTCCACGTAAAGGATATCGTCGATGAAGATGCGGATAATCTTGTAGTCGCTCTTCACAAAGATAGAGCGGTCGGCCGCTACCGTTTCCTTTGATGCTGTGGGGCGGGATTCTGCCGGCGCGGCGGCAGGCTGCGCTTCTTCTGCGGGTACAATTGGGTCGGGCATGGCTTGCCCCGTGATGCGGCGGCGGGCAAAGTCGAAGGTCTCCTTGAAATCGGCGAAACTAATCGGCTTCAGCAGATAGCCCACGGCGTTGGCGCGATAGCCCTGTATGGCATACTGGCTGTAGGCCGTGGTGAAAATCACGTAAGTCCGGGCCGGGAGTTGGCGGGAAAGTTCAAGGCCCGTAAGTTCGGGCATCTGTATGTCCAGGAAAACGAGGTCGACCGGCGTCTCCTTCAAAGCGTCCAGCGCCTCGCGTGCGCCGAGGAATTTTCCTTTAAGGTCAAGTTCGGGCACACGCTTCACGTAACTCTCCAATAGCGTCACGGCCAAAGGCTCGTCGTCGATAATAGCGCAGGTGATCATAATCGGGAAATGTATGTTTAAGCAATCATGATTTTACAAGAAACTTGTCTCGCACACTCGCGTACTCGCTTGCTTGTTTACTAAACTTGTCTTGTTTACTCGTAAACTCGCTTACTTGTTTACTAAACTTACAGATACGTTTTGAGAATGCTCGCCTCCTGTGCCTCGCGCAGGAGTTTGAGGGCCTTCTCTTTGAGTTGGCGTACGCGCTCTCGGCTCAGATGCAGTTCGCGGCCGATGTCTTCGAGGTTCATCTCCGGTCCGTTGAGGCCGAAGAACATCTCAACGACCTTGCGCTCGCGCTCCGGGAGTTTCTTCACGGCCGATGATACCTCCGTGATGAGCGAGCCGGTGATGAGGTCGCGCTCCGTGTTGCTGCCGTCGCGGCTTTGGAGCAAGTCGAGCAGGCAACTTCCCTCGTCGTCTGCAAGCGGTGCGTCCATGGAAGTGGGGCGGCCGGAGGATTGCATGATGGTTTTCACCTTTTCCACGTCGATGTCGAGCGCCTCGGCGATTTCTTCGTTTGAGGGCGTGCGCTCGTTCTTCTGCGCAAAGTCGGAAAGGAAGCGGTGGATTTTCGTGAGATTATTTACCTGATTGAGCGGCAGGTACACCAAACGGCTGTTCTCGGCGAGGGCTTGCAGGATGCTTTGGCGTATCCACCACACGGCGTAGGAAATGAATTTGAAGCCGCGCGTCTCGTCAAACTTCTTGGCGGCGGTGATCAGTCCCACGTTGCCCTCGTTGATGAGGTCGATAAGTCCGAGCCCCTGCCCCTGATATTGCTTTGCCACTGATACCACAAAGCGCAGGTTGGCTTTGGTGAGTTGTTCCAAAGCCTCGTCATCGCCGTTGTGGATACGGTGCGCGAGGACTACTTCCTCTTCGGGCGTAATCATCGGCTCCTTGTTGATTTCTTGCAGATAGCGTTCCAAGGAATCACCCTCGCGGGAGGTGATGCTCTGCGTGATTTTGAGTTGTCTCATAAGAAATCATTTATAATTTTCAATAATGGCATCAATCGTGGCGTCGCCCAGTTCGCGTGCTTTCTGCAAATGCTCCATGCCCTCGGCGCGGCGACCCGTCTCGATGCAGGCAATGCCGTAGAATTTGTGGCAATCGGCATCGTCGGGCAGACGTTTCAAGAGGGCGGCAGCCTGCGTGTAGGCTTCCTCGAATTGCGCAGTGCGAATGAGGATTAGCAGTTCCTCGAGCGCGTAGTAGGGTTCGGCGGGATTGGCTGATATGGCACTGCGAATGTCGTCAAGGGCCTGCTGGTACATGCGCCCTTGCAGTTCGGCCTGTTCGCGCAGATAATAAAACTTGTCGTTGAGATTGCGCGGCCCGATTACCTGTTCGTACACATTATAATCGGCCACGGCATCGCGGAAACGGCCGGCACGCACGAGGCGCTGCGAGCGTTCGAGATAGTATTGCGCATCACGGGCGGAGCAGGGCAGGGGAATGTGCGCCACCGTGCTGTCGAGCAGGGCGATGACCTGTGCACTGTCGCCGCCCGATAGTTCAAGGGCGCGTGCGGCGGAGAAAAACGTGGCGGCAGAGGCGAACGTCTTGTCGCGGCACGCTTCGAGATAAAGTCCGTGTGCGGCGGCGTAGTCCTTTTGCGCAAAACGGCAGTTGCCCTCCTGCACCAGATAGAGCGGTTCGGGCAGGACGGCGTAGGCGGCTCGGGCTTCCTCGGCGGCGCGGGCGAGCGTCCAGCCATTAGTCGTGTCTTTCTGCTCGATGGCTGCGGCATAGATGAGTTTGCTGTAATTATAATGCACTGCGTCTGCCTTCATCGTGGAATCCTTTGCCTCGGCGGCCAGCGCCAATGCCTTGCCGAACAGTTCGTCGCACTGCGCCCAGTGCTTTCCTTGCGCCTCGAAGGCGGCGAGATTGACGTAGCCCTCCGCATCGGCGGGGAAGGCGGCGATGTAATCGGTCAGCGCGGCGGCGCGTTGCAGGGAGTCGGCCACGGACATAGTATATATATATGTCAGTGCGTCTTCCCGTTTTTCGGGGAGTGCTTTGGGGATTAAGATGCTGCGCAGGTCGCGTTGCAGCGAAGCGGTGCTGCCGATGGTCAGCCCGTTGGCGAAGCGCACGTCAATGGCGCAGGCCCCCGTGGCATCTTTCAGCGTGTTGCGCTGCACGATGGCGACGGCCTCTCCCGTTTCAGGATTTACAAGGGGACAGCCAAACGCCGTGCTGTCGTTGGGCGCGGAAGTGCCGTAATACTTATAATTTTCAAAATCATCGGACTTGACGATATACGCCGTGCTGCCGTCGTATTTTCCTCCGGGCAAGTAGCGCAGCAGAGCCAGTTCCGTGCCCGTGGCTGCGGCGTTTTGCGCGAGGGGCAGGCAGACCGTCTTGCCTTTCTTCACAGCCACGCGGAATTTCACCATATCGTAGAGACTGCCCGCACCAAGAATGCGCGTCACGTCCAGCCGTTCGCCTTTCACGGTTACGGCCTCGGCGCGCGCTGCCTTGTCGAAGAGCGCGAAGGGCGCGAGTGCGGCGCCGCTCTCATCTATGAAAAAGCCGATGCCCTCGTGCAGCCTGTTGCCCGAAGCGTCGTAAGTCGTCACCTTCACCAAGGCACGCTGCGCGGTCTTGGGCAGTTTGCCAGCGGCAAGCAAGGCCGTGGGGAGTAGGAGGAAGAGAGAAAAAATGAATAACCTTAATATGCAGTTTTTCAATGTCATAGTACCGATAGGTTAGTGTGTTGCTGAAAAATGTCTTATGGCATGCCGAGCAGCGCCTTGGCGTTGCTCACGGCGGCTTCGGATATTTCCGCGCCGCTCAGCATCGTGGCGATTTCTCGGACGCGCTCCTCGGGCGAGAGGCGGGAGATATGACTCGTGGTGCCCGTTTCGTTTTCTTCCTTATGCACGCGGAAATGGGCATTGCCCTTTGCCGCGATTTGCGGCAGGTGGGTGATGCAGAGCACCTGGCAGTGCTTCGCTATTTCGCCCATCATCACCGCCATGCGCTCCGCCATAGTGCCCGATACGCCCGTGTCGATTTCGTCGAAGATAATCGTGGGCAGGTTTTTGTGGCGGGCTATTAGTCCTTTCAGGGCGAGCATCACGCGGGCAATCTCGCCGCCGGAGGCAATCTCGCTAACCGGCTGCATCGGCACGTTCTTGTTGGCCGAGAAGAGGAACACGGGCGTGTCCATACCGCAGGCGGCGGGCACTTCGCGCGGCTGGAGGGAGAAACGAATGCTCACGTTGGGCATTCCGAGCGTGTGCAGGCTTTCGGTGAGCGACTGCTCCACGATTTCCGCCGCCTTGCCGCGCGTGGCGGTAAGGACGCTGCCCTTCTTGCGCAGGTCGGCGAGCAGGGCGGCGCAGCGGCGTTGGCTTTCCTCCAAGAGACTTTCCATGTTTTCCAGGCGGTTGAGTTGTTCCTCCCAGCCCTTTGCGAGGGCAAGCAGTTCAGTGATGCTTGCGGCGCGGTGCTTTTGCAGCAGGTCGTAGATAAGGTTGAGGCGGCTCGTTACCTGTTCGGCGCGGGCGGGGTTGAAGTCGATGCCCTCGCTTTGGCGTTCGAGTTCGTCGGCGATGTCGCCGATTTCAATGCGTGCGCTTTCGAGGCGTTCGGCGAGCGCGGCGGCTTCGGGCAGGTGGGCGGCGATGCTTTCGAGCAGTTGCGCGGCGCGGCGCAGTTCGGCGAGGCGTTCGCCATCGCTGCCGTTGATGGCGAAGGCGGCCGAGCCGAGCGAAGCCTTGATTTCCTCGGCATGTTCCAAGAGCGCGTTTTCCTTTTCCAGTTCTTCCTGCTCGTCGGGTAGGAGGGCGGCTTCTTGGATTTGCGTTAATTGAAATTTGAGATAGTCGCCGTCGGTCTGTCCCTTTTCGGCTTGCAGGCGGAGTGCTTTCAAGTCTTCCTCAGCCTTGCGCCACTGGGCGAAAGCCTCGGCATAGGCTTCCTTTTCGGCGGAGTTGGCAGCCACGGTGTCGAGCGTGTCGAGCAGATAGTCCTCGCGTCCGATGAGCAGGTTGCGGTGCTGCGAATGTATGTCGATGACCAGTGCGCCGATCTCTTTGAGCCGCGCGGCGGGCACGGGAGTGTCGTTTATGAAGGCGCGGCTTTTGCCTGCCGCCGTTACCTCGCGGCGCAAAATACATTCTTCGCCGTCGAAATCAATATCGTTTTCGTCAAAAAAGCCTTGTATGCCGAGTGCGCTCACGTCGAACGCCGCTTCCACTACGCACTTTGCCGCGCCCGTCCTTACGGCACGCGCTTCGGCCCGTCCGCCGAGCAGTATGCCGAGTGCGCCAAGCATGATACTTTTGCCCGCGCCCGTTTCGCCCGTTATTACGGTAAAGCCCGGCTCCACGCTGATGTCGAGCCGGTCAATCAGGGCATAATTATTTATAGAAAGGCTTTTGAACATGCTATTTCATTTTGCGCCAATAGGAGTTTTGCGAAGGATTTATTCTGGAAAGGATTTCCGAAACCGTGAGGCGTTCTTGCGCGTTGGCTTTCTCTTTATTGTAGATGCTAACCAGTTCGTCGCGTTTGTACTCCGTGAACAATTCGGGCAGCATACTCATCGACTTATTCTCGCGTGCCTTTTGGAGCAACTCCATGGCGGCTGTGATGCCGGCACGTCCGCGTTCGGCGTTCTCAGCCATAACGTCGAGACCCTCGCGATAGTATTTGTATTGCATGCGCCTGAAAGGCTCCATACCTCCATCGAGCATGTCGGTAATAATGGCGTGGCGGTTTTTAGAGTCCTCGAAGGCTTTCCAGCCCTTATAGTTGAGGCTCTGCGCGTTGTTCACGATATTCTGCGCCATCTTCAGCA
This sequence comes from Bacteroidales bacterium, assembly GCA_004552155.1. Taxonomy (GTDB): domain Bacteria; phylum Bacteroidota; class Bacteroidia; order Bacteroidales; family Bacteroidaceae; genus Alloprevotella. The sequence goes on along the minus strand of SFPF01000044.1, from coordinate 13,434 downwards.
ACTCCGTGCCTCCGAGCGGCGACATCGTGTCGAGGTCCATGCCAATCATTAGATACACGTAATAGGCAATGACCGCCGTGAGGTTGTTGTCGAGGATGTCGGGGCGGAATTCTATTTGGTCGTATTCCTGATAGTTGAAATTAAAGTTGGGGTCGTTGGTAGAGAACACCGTGGTGGTGTAGTTGGAGTTGAAGACGGGGCGGTTGCTTTGCACCATCAGGGCGCACTCGAAACTGTTGGCCGCCTCGTCGTAAGCGTTCACGGTGATGTTGAAATTGCAACTGATGCGCTCGTTGCGCTTGAATTGCAGCGTGGTCCATTGCCGTTCGTTGATGAACTCCGTGAGCGCGGTCTTGAGCGTTTCGAACACGCTGGTCGAAGAGCCTTGTATCTTCTTGTAGTTGATGTTGATACGGGCATCAATCTCTTGCGCGGAGGCAGGACCTGCCGCCGTGAAAAGAAATTCGTGCTTGTCTTTTAGGGGGAAATCTAAGGTTTTGCCGTCGGCGAAAAGCATGGTCACCTTATTCGTATCGCAGGCAAAGCCCGCACCGGGGTCGCGCAGGGAGTTAAGCACGATGAAGTCGAGATTTTTCTTAATCAGTTTGGCTCGGGCGTGCTCTTGCTCGTCATTCGTTTCGAGCGCGAAGCCCACGAGCCGTTGCTCCGCCGTTTTCATGCGCCCCAGGGCGGCGGCGATGTCCTGCGTCGGCGTGAGTTCGAGAGCCGTGGCGGCATGCGTCTTAATTTTTTGTTCGGCGCAGCGGGCGGGGGTATAGTCTGCCACGGCGGCGCAAAGTATCGCGGCGTCGCACGCAGGGAAGGCTTTCGTTGCTGCCTCGTACATATCTTGCGCGCTTACCACGTCAATTTTATCTATGCCTTTTTGCTTGGTTTCCAGCCCGTTTACAGGTCCTGATACAAGGATTACTTTCGCGCCTTGCTCCGCGCAAGCGTCGGCTATGGCGTAGCCCATTTTGCCGGTCGAGAAGTTGCTGATGTAGCGCACGGGGTCGATTTTTTCAATCGTAGGCCCGGCGGTCACGAGCACGGTTTTGCCGTTGAGGCGCAGCGTTTCCGGTGCTTGCTTTTCGGCGAGGCGTTTGCCTACAAAGGCGAAAATGTCTTCTGGCTCCGCCATACGCCCCTTGCCCACGAGGTGGCTGGCAAGTTCGCCCTCGGCAGGCTCTATTATAATATTGCCATACCGCTTGAGGCGCGCCAGATTATCCTGCGTGCTCGGGTGGGCGAACATGTCCAAGTCCATCGCCGGCGCGATAAAGACGGGCGCTTTCATCGACAGGTAGGTCGTGATGAGCATGTTATCAGCCACGCCGTGCGCCATCTTGGCTATTGAGGCGGCTGTGGCGGGAGCGATTACCATGGCATCGGCCCAGAGCCCGAGATCTACGTGACTGTGCCACGAGCCGTCTTTGCCCGAAAAAAACTCACTGACAACGGGTTTAGAAGTCAGGGCAGAGAGCGTTACAGGCGTGATAAATTCTTTTCCGGCAGGCGTGATAACCACCTGAACCTCCGCCCCCGCCTTCACGAAGAGGCGGATAAGCGTGCAGGCCTTATAGGCGGCGATGCTGCCCGTGATGCCGAGGACGATATGTTTGCCTTTGAGATGTTGCATTGTATGGGAAAAAGCGTGTTGGGCGCGTCTGCCTAAAAAATCCCTTCTCGGAGTTTGATGCGCGTAAAGGCCTGCTTCGTGTTTTGCGTGAAGTCGCCTTGCATGAGCCAGGAGTAGTAGCCGGGGTCACGGCGCAGCACGTCGGCCACGGGGCGGCCGCGATATTTTCCGAAGTTGATGGTTTCCACGCCCTGCTCGTTGAGCACGATGCGGCCGGCGAGTCAACGTTGCGGTTGCGGCGCGAGAAGTCGGCGAGGTAGTCCACGTTGTTTTTCAGCGTGTCGGCGTAGCGGTCGAGCTGTGCTTCGAGCACTTCGAGCGTGGCACGTGTGTCGGCGAGGGCGGTGTGCGCGTCGTCGAGGTTTTTCTGGCAATAAAACTTATAGGCCGCCACGAGGTTGCGCTGCTCCATTTTGTGGAAGATGTTTTGCACGTCCACGAACTTGCAGCCCGTGATGTCGAAGTTGATGCCCGCGCGGATAAACTCCTCGACCAGCATCGGTATGTCGAAACTGTTGGAGTTGAAGCCGGCAAGGTCGCAGCCCGCGAACACTTGTTCCAATTCGGGGGCGAGGTCGCGGAAGTGCGGCTCGTGCGCCACGTCGGCATCAGTTATGCCATTCACGGCCGTTGCTTCTGCCGAGATATGAATGCCGGGGTTGAAGCGCAGGGTGCGCTCTTCTTGAGAGCCGTCGGGCAGGAGTTTGATGTAGCAGAGTTCTACGATGCGGTCCGTGGCAATGTTCAGCCCCGTGGCTTCTATGTCGAAAAACACGATGGGGCGGTTCAGATTGAGTTTCATTCCTGAAAAGTTTTAATGAGCACGGCGCGGCTGCGGTCGCCCATGCGGAGCGTGATTTCTTCCGATTCCACGTTGTTCACCAGTTCCAGCAGCACCTGGCAGGGGAAGGCGATGCTGAGCGGGTTGCCTTCGTACTGGCAGAGCAGGCTTTCCTCGGCGGCGAGCGCGAGGTCGAGGTCGCGGCAGGAAATGGTGATGTTGCTGCCGGCGATGTCGAGTTTGTAGAATTGCGTTTCGCTCGAGAACACGCCCACGCGGCGCAGGGTGCTTGCCAGTGCGGCGCGGTTGATGGTCAGCACGTTGGGGTTATCGTGGGGGATAACGGCGCGATAGTTGGGGAAGCGCCCTTCCGCGAGGCGGCATTGCAGGCGGTAGCATTCGCTCTCGAAACTGGCGCAGCGCGAGCCGAAGCGAATGCACACGTCGCCCTGTTCCTTTGCCAGCACCGTCTTTATCAGCCCTGCGGGCTTTTGGGGGAGGATAAAGCCGCCGGCGGCCTGTTCGTCCATGCCGAGGGCTTTGCTCAGCGAGAGCACGTTGCCGTCGGTGGCCACTACGTTGAGCGCACCTTCTCCGAGGTCGAAGTTGATGCAGTTCATGATTTCGCGGATATTGTTTTTGGCCGTGGCGATAATGGTACGGCTCACGCAGTGGAGCAGACGTTGCGCGTCGATGTGGAGTTCCGTGGTCTCGCCTTCTTCTCCGGCGGGCGTGGGATACTCATCGGCGCTCTGGCCCATAATTCTATATTGTCCGTTCTGATAAACGAGCGTGATTTCGAGCGTTTGGTTGTTGACGTAAAATTCCAGCGGTTGGTCGGGCGAAGCGAATGTCGGAGTCGCAGTCGGTCACGTCAATGGCGGTCGTCAGCACCGTTTCGTTGTCGCCGGCCGTGACCACGAGGCGCGAGCCTTGTATGTCAAACATGAAACTGTCGAGGATGGGCATCGTGTTTTTCTGCACAATCACGCGGCCGATGGTCTGCAGGCGTGCCGAAAGCAGGGAACTGGGAATTGTGAATTTCATAATGGGAGTTAGGTATTTTGTTGTTAGTTTTATTTCGTTGCAAAGGTATCGTAGTTTTCTTTTTGCCCACGAATCGCACGAATTTACACGAATTTCCGTGCCTCTCGTTTAAATGGCGACCTGTACGGTCGCACGAATTTTCACTAATTCAATAATAGTATTTGAGATTTTCGATTGCGTTCGGCAATTAAACTAAACGCGGTTGCGCTTGTGTGCGCATGGATTAGTGCGATTAGTGCGACCGAACAGGTCGCCATTATCGAAATGCTTTGTATTAGTGTAAATTCGTGCGATTCGTGGGCAAATTAAACCGTGAATGTATAATTTTCGTGGTTTTTCTTATATGATACTTACCCGCAAAAGTACAAAAAAATAAGGAAGCGTCGGTTTTTCTTACGTCAAAAAGCACACGAAACAAAAAGAAAATAGTAATTTCGCCGAGAAAATTCAAATCACAACTACACATTATATATTATATCCATGGAAATTACAGGTAAAATCATTGCTGCCTTGGAGCCGCGCGGCGGCGTGTCGCAGCGCACGGGCAACAGTTGGAAGACGCAGGAGTTCGTAATCGAAACCCACGAGCAGTATCCGCGCAAGTGCGTGTTTAACGTGTTCGGTGAAGACCGCCTGCGCGAGTTTAATATTCAAGTGGGCGAGGAACTTACGGTGTCGTTCGACATCGATGCCCGCGAGTTCAACGGCCGCTGGTACAACGATATCCGCGCTTGGCGCGTGGTGCGCGTCGACCCCAACGCCGTAGCCGCCGCTCCCGCTGCCGCACCCCAGCCTCAGGCTTATGCCCCGCAGCCCCAGCAGCCTGCCGCTCCCGCTGCCGCACCGCAGCCCGAAGTTGCAGGAGGTGCCGCAGAGGACGACCTTCCCTTCTGATTTTTAGTGCAAAATATTGATACGCGAAAGCGGCGGGCATTGATGCTCGCCGCTTTTTGTTTGTTTGATTTTGGTGCGTGGGGTGAAATTATCCAAGGATTTTTGATAAAAACCTTGAAAAACCGCTTGCTTCGTTTGAAGCCCCGTGGGCTACGCCGCCGGGCTTAATGCCGAGCCAGCGAGCCTTTATATAATATCGGCTCGCGCTCGCCCTTAATCCCTGCGGCTGCGGTCGTTCCCTTGTTCTGTGTGGGGCGGGCGGGCACCGACCGCCGCCTTAGCGGAGAGGACGCGAGACGGGAGCCGACAGGCTCACAGGCTCGGGGACTGTCCGATAAGGCAAGCCGATAGGCCACACAGAACATGCTGTTTTTAATGGTTTTTATCTGAAATAATCAACACCATGTTTATCCCCTTTTCCTTGCCCATTCCATCACGTCGGCAGGTGCTTCGCCGTGCATCAGTTTGCGCTTCATAAAGTCCATGTAAGGCGCGGCGTGCTTGAAGAAGCGGCGATAGCCGGCGCATAGATAGTTGTGGCCCGGCTCGCCATCGGCCGAGAGGGCAAAGCGATTGCGCGGACATTCGCCGTGGCAGGCAAAAAGATATTCACATTCGCGGCATTGGCGCGTGAGCAGCCGCTCCTTGTTTGCCCCGAAGTCTTTAAGCGACTGCTGCCGCGTCAATTCAGCAAGCGGACGCTCCATGATGTTGCCCAGTTTGAACTCCGGGAACACGTAGTGGTCGCACACGTAAAGGTCGCCGTTGTGCTCCAAAGCCGTGGCGTGGCCGCAGGTGCGCGCCATGCTGCACACGGGCGGCAGCACGCCCATCCAGCCCGCCAGCGTGGCGTCGAAAATCTGCACGAAATATTCGCCCACATCGTTCAGCACCCATTCGTCGAACAAGGTGCAGAGAAATTCGCCCCACGCCTCGGGCGTTACCGAGAAGGGCGCGAGTTCCGCCTGCCCGTATTCGATGGGCGAGGCCAGGCTGCGTCCGTCGGCGTGCGGCAACAGGCGTTCCACGACGGGGGTGAACTGAATGTAGCGGCAGCCAATTTCTTTGAAGAAATGATAGAAGCCGAGCGGGTCGGCTGCTGTGGCATCGTTTACTACGGCCATAGCGTTCCACTCCACGCCGTAGCGGTTCAGCAGCCCGATGCCCTGCATCACCTGTTGCCAAGAGCCGCGCCCCGAACGGCTGCGGCGGTAACGGTCGTGGAGCCCCTGCGGGCCGTCGATAGAGAGGCCGATGAGGAAATTGTGCTCATGGAAAAAGTGCGCCTGCTCAGGCGTGATGAGCGTGCCGTTGGTTTGCAGCGCATTGATGATCTGCCGTCCGCCGGCATACTTCTTTTGCAGCCGAAGCACGTTCATGAAAAAACTTAAAGGCTGCAGGAGCGGTTCCCCGCCGTGCCACACGAACTCCACCTGCGTGCCCTCAGCGTGCAGGGCGATATAGTCGCGTATGTAGGTTTCGAGCACGTCGCCGGGCATCATCGTTTTCTGCCGCTCCCGATACAGGTGCCTCTTTTCCAGATAATAGCAATAGTCGCAGCGCAGGTTGCACAGCGCGCCGGCAGGCTTCGCCATGACATAAACGGGCAGGGTGGGGGAAAACTGGGCGTCCACGGGTGTTTGGGGGTTCATGAAAAAGGGCAGACGCGCATGGTCTGCCCTTTATCGTTATTAGTGGCGACGGCTTAGATGCTTTCTTTTTCGATGTCCTTGAAATACTTGTACGTGCCGTGCTTGATTTCCTCGCAGGCTGCTTCGTCGCAGACGATGATGCCGTGCTGGTGCATCTGCAAGGCAGAGATGGTCCACATCTGCGTAACGGGGCCTTCAACGGCTGCCTGCAAAGCGCGGGCCTTGTTGTGGCCGTTGCAGAGGATGAGCACTTCCTTGGCCGACATCACGGTGCCAACGCCTACGGTGAGGGCATGTGCGGGCACGTTGTCGGGGTTGCCGCCGAAGAAGCGAGAGTTGGCCACGCGCGTATCCGTGGTGAGCGTCTTCTGGCGCGTGCGGCTCGTGAGCGAACTGCCCGGCTCGTTGAAAGCGATGTGCCCATCGGGTCCGATGCCGCCGATAAAGAGGTCGATGCCGCCTGCTTCAACGATCATCTGTTCGTAGTGGGCACATTCGGCTTCGAGGTCTTCGGCGTTGCCGTTGAGGATATGGATATTTTCCTTCGGGCAGTCGATGTGGTTGAAGAGGTTGGGGCAGTCGATGTGGTTGAAGAGGTTGGTGGCCATGAAAGAGTGGTAACTTTCGGGGTGTTCCTCGGGGAGGTTCACATATTCGTCCATGTTGAAAGTCAGCACGTGCTTGAAACTCACGCGTCCTTCCTTGTTGGCCTTCACGAGTGCCTTGTACATGCCGATGGGCGAGGAGCCCGTGGGCAGACCGAGCACGAACGGCTTTTCTGCCGTGGGCTTAGCGGCGTTGATTTTGTTCACAACATAATCTGCCGCCCATTGCGACAGTTTTTCATAGTCCGGTTCAATGATTACTCTCATGATCGTGTAATTTATGATGTAAGTTAAAAGGTTTTGCCGTTAGGAGGGAGTTTGCGTGGCGCAAACTATGATATGCAAAATTACAGAAACTTTATTGTAACGCAAAAGTTTTTGATGTTTTCTTACGGAAAAGGCGTTTTTTCTCGGAGATTGCCTTTTATTTCATGTAGGTGTTAAGTGCCTGGAAGGCACTACGGAGCGTAGCGACGGTAACCGGGCACGAAGTGCTCGGTAGGGCGATGTGAGGACGATGTGCCTGGAATTTTCGTGCAAACGAGAGCAATCAAGTTTGAATTGCCGAGTGCCGCCGAAAATCTCGCAGAAGAGGCACTACGCCAAAGGACTGGCATTTAATCCATTGCAACAGGCGTACTGCCTTCCAGGCAGAACCATTGCAATAGCCTTTCCCGAGGACTTCGTCCCCGGTTACTGTCGCTACGCTCCGTACTGCCTTCCAGGCAGTTAATACTTTTGTCAAATTTGTTCCTCATTCAAGCAACAAACTCGGACAAATTTTTTCCTAATCCCTTTAAATTTCTCCCTTTCTCCTTGAAAGTTTTTACTATCCTATAAGATATTTTTTGTTACAAACTTTGTAACATGTATTACAAACTTTGTAACATGTGTTAGAAACTTTGTAACAAGCGTTACAAACTTTGTAACAAACTTTTTCTTATAAGAGCGTAAAAAATTGCAGGCAGAAAGGAAAAAATAGTTCCGAGAAAATGAAAAACAAAACGGAGTAAATGCCGCCGCGAACCGTGGAACAGGCAGCAGAAGAGGGGGTATATATAAAATAAATGCGTAATTTTGCGATTGAGTTGCCGCAAGCGTTTTGCGGGTACCATACAATATTATAGATATACGCACCAAACCTTAAACCTAAATACAATCATGATGAAAAAAATCAGTATGCTCATCGCCCTCTGCGTGCTTTGCTGTGGCGCATTGTGGGCCGACAACATCAACATCATTCCCCGCCCGGCTTCCGTGGAGACCCTGCCCGGCACGTTCGCTTTCAACACGGCGACCACCATTGCCTACAAAGGCGAAGGCGCGAAAGAGGCGGCGCAGATGCTTTGCGAAAAAATCAGAACCTCAAAAGGCTTCGCGCCCCGCAAGGGCAAAGCCCTCGCAAAAGGAAGCGTCTCCTTCATCAACGACAAGAACGTGAAAGGAGCAGAAGCCTATACGCTCGAGGTGACGGAGGAGAAGGTAGTGGCCCGCGCATCGACCGCCGCCGGTCTGTACTACGCCATGCAGTCGCTCGTGCAACTTTTCCCCTCTGCCATTGAAAACAGACACGCCACGATGATGGTAGGCAACTGGCTGCTACCCTGCGTGCGCATCAAGGACGAGCCGCGCTTCGGCTACCGCGGCGTGATGCTCGACCCCTGTCGCCATTTCTTCCCCGCCTCTGTGATTAAGCGCGAGATAGAACGCCTTGCCGCCTATAAAATCAATCGTCTGCACTGGCACCTGACAGACGACCAGGGCTGGCGCATTGAAATCAAAAAATATCCCCGCCTCACGGAAATAGGGAGCCGCCGCGTGAACGAAGACGGCACGGTGGAGGAAGGATATTACACGCAGGAGGAAATCCGCGACGTGGTGGCATTCGCCAAAAAGCACCATGTGGAGATTGTGCCCGAACTGGAAATCCCCGGCCACGAATTAGCCGCCATTTCCGCCTATCCCGAACTCTCCTGCAAGCAGCAGCCCACCAGCGTGCGCCGCATCTGGGGCGTGGAAGACATCGTGATGTGTCCCGGGCGCGAGCGGATGTTCGGTTTTCTCAACGACGTGATTGACGAGATGGTGCAACTCTTTCCCGGCACGTATTACCACATCGGCGGCGACGAAAGTCCGCGCACGGAATGGGCGGCCTGCGACAGTTGCAAACAGCGCATGAAGGAGCAGGGCTATGACAAGGAGGCGCAGTTACAAAGTTACATCATCGGCCGCGTGAGCAAGCATCTTGCCGAAAAGGGCAAGCGCGTGATAGGTTGGGACGAAATTCTCGAAGGCGGCAATCTCGACACCACGGCAGTCGTGATGTCGTGGCGCGGAGAGGACGGCGGCATCGCGGCAGCCAAGGCGGGTCATCCCGTGCTGATGACCTCTGCCGGCCACGGCTTTTACTTCGACTATTATCAAAGCGACCAGGTGCTCGAACCCACGGCTTTCGGCGCGTATTTCCCGATTGACCGCGTGTATAACTACGACCCCATCCCCGCAGCCCTTCGCGGCACGGGGCGCGAGCACCTCGTGATGGGCGTGCAGGCAAACTGCTGGAGCGAATACATGCACACCACGCAGATACTTGAATATCGCCTTTGGCCGCGTGCGCTGGCTCTGGCCGAAACGGCATGGACGGCGCTCGACCGCAAGGATTACAACGACTTTGTGCGCCGCCTCGACGGCGACGGCACAGAGCGCCTCGCCCTGCTCGGCTACAACTACCACATGCCCCTGCCCGAACAGCCCGGCGGTTCGTGCAACAAATTAGCATTCGTGGACTCGACTTCCGTGATGCTTAAAGCCCTGCGCGACCTTAAGATTATCTACACCACCGACGGCACGAACCCGACGCTGCAAAACGGCGAGGTTTACACTGCGCCCATAAAACTCAACCGGACCACGGTGCTCAAAACCGCCACCGTGCTGCCCTCGGGCATCATCTCGCCGGTGCGTACCATCAACGCCGTGAAGACGGAATACAGCGCGCCGCGCCTGAGTGCCGATGCGCCGACTGCGCCCGGATTGCTGATGAAAAAGTTTGACGGCCGCTTTGCCGCGCCGGCCGACCTCGAAGGACGCACGCCCGTGTTTGCGGACAGTTTGCTCAAAGACCTCGACGGACTGCGCTCCCTTACGGAACTTTCGCGCAACCTGCGCGACGTGAAGAACTACGCCGCCATTGCAGAAGGCTATATCGAGATACCCGAAACGGGCATCTATGAGTTCAGCACGCTCAACGCCGCCCTATGGCTCGACCGCTCTTTGCTCATCGACAATTCCAGCGACCACTATCAGCGCCACACGCACGAGAATGCGCAGATTGCGCTGCAAAAGGGCCGCCACGCCATCAAAGTTTGCTTCATCGGCGGCATTTTCGACGGCTGGCCCAACTATTGGCACGAAACGAAGGTGGAATACCGCACGCCGGGCGGCGAATGGAAAAAGGTAACGCCCGAAATGCTCAGCCATTAACAAGTAAACAAGTAAACGAGTAAACAAGTAAACAAGACAAGTTACCATATAAAATATAGTTTGCAAGACAAATCTGTCTCGTCTATTCGTTTACTTGTAAACTCGTTTACTAAAAGACAAATCTGTCTCGTCTACTCGTCTACTCGTTTACTCGTCTACTAATAAATAAAGACAAAAAGTGCCGCAAAGGAGATTTCCTTGCGGCACTTTTTATAAATATTGCCTATGCGGCGGGACGGCAGGCTTATGCCTTGACGCGGTTGACGTAAGAACCGTCGCGCGTGTCGACTTCGATGATTTCGCCTTCGTTGATGAAGAGAGGCACGCGCACTTCTACGCCCGTCTCGAGTTTGGCAGGCTTGAGCGTGTTGGTAGCGGTGTCGCCCTTGAGACCCGGTTCGGTGTAAACGATCTTGAGTTGCGTCTTGACGGGCATTTCAGCGTAGAGAATGGTTTCCGTAGAGGCATCGCTAACCACTTCCACCGTGTCGCCTTCCTTCATGAAGTCCACGCCCGTGATGAGTTCCTTGGCAATGGGAATTTGGTCGAAGGTCTCGTTGTTCATGAAGATGTAGTCAGTGCCTTCCATATAAAGGAACTGATAGGGACGACGCTCAACGCGCACATCTTCGAGGGCTTCGCCGATGTTGAAACGCTTTTCGAGCACACGACCACTCACTACGTCTTTCAGTGTGGTGCGCATAATGGTGTTGCCCTTGCCGGGCTTCACGTGCAGGAAGTCGATGCAGAAATACAGTTTGCCGTCCATGCGGATGCAGGTGCCTTTCTTGATGTCTTGAGATTTAATCATTGGAATTTATCTGTTTAAGAATATTTTGCGGGTGCAAAATTACGTCTTTTTTCTAAATAATCCGTACATATCATATAGGAAAAACAATAAAAGCGTTTGCGCAAATGGCAGATTTTTATTTATTTTGCGCCGAGTTCTACCGGTAGGGGCGTAACTTTGCGCCCGATAAACCTTCGTTTATTAGTAGACGAGTTTACAAGTAAACGAGTAGACGAGACAGATTTGTCTTGCAAACTATATTTTATATGGTAACTTGTCTTGTTTACTTGTCTACTTGTCTACTTGTTTACTAAAAAAACTTCATACGCAATGTCCGCCGTCGGTTACCTGCTGCGGCGTTTCCGGGGCTTGCAGCGTATTAATATAAGCATCACCCTCACCATCTGCCTGATGCTCTTCTTCCTCGGCGTTTCGGTGGGGGAGAACCGGCTTCTGATGAAAAACTTCTGGTCGTTCGGGCTTCAGGCCGCGCTGATTGCGGGGCTCGGGCTGGCAGGAAGCGTGTTGGCGGCTTGGGCGTTGGAACGCTTTTTCTTCAGAAAGGAGGACGGAAATGCGGAATAGTTTGCTTGTGGTCGGCGCATTTGTGGCGGGTTGCCTGTTCGGCTGGCTCGTCGGCGGTTTGGAGCAGGTGCACAACTGGACGCTCTACCTGCTCTATGCTTTGATGTTCCAAATTGGCGTGAGCGTGGGTTGCAGCGACAACTTGGGAGAGATTATCCGCACCTTTCGTCCCAAGATGCTCCTTATTCCGTTGGCCACTGTGGGCGGCACGCTCCTCTTTTCTGCCCTTGCCGCTCTGTGTCTCGCCAAGTGGCGCTTGACGGAATGCCTCGCCGTGGGCAGCGGCATGGGCTATTACTCCCTTTCCTCCATTATCATCACGCAACTCAAGACGGCATCGCTCGGCACGCAGGTGGCGGCAGAACTGGGTATCATCGCCCTGCTCTCCAACGTGTTTCGCGAACTGAGCGCCCTGCTGCTCGCGCCGTGGATACGCCGCCATTTCGGCCGGCTTGCCCCGATCAGCGCGGCGGGCGTGGCGTCGGTAGACGTGGTGTTGCCCACAATCATCAGGGTGTCGGGCAAGCAGATGATTTCCATTTCGCTCTTCCACGGCATGCTGATTGACTTGAGCGTTCCGGTGCTCGTGCCTTTCTTCTGCTCCCTGTGATTTTTGCGGGATTTGCCTAAAAAATGCGCCTTAATCGTAAGAAAAGCGGCGCAATGCTTTGTCGGAATAAAATTAAAGTTTACCTTTGCACCCGAAATCAGAAAAGATTTCCTTTGGTACCCTGACCGAGTGGCTAGGTAGCGGTCTGCAAAACCGCGTACAGCAGTTCGAATCTGCTGGGTACCTCACCGATAAAAGAATAAAGGATGCCGACAAGGCATCCTTTATTGGTTTTAAAGAAAATAAATAAGGCAGATGCGCTGGGCATCTGCCTTATTCGTATTTGTTAAATGAGATATTGCGAAGAAATGCTCTCGTTGTCCATCACGCGGCGGATAGTTTCAGCGAACATGCCGGACACGGTGATCTGTTTTACCTTCGGGCAATGGCCTTTGTAGGGAATGCTGTCAGTAAATACCATTTCCTCCAGCGCAGATGCCTGAACGCGCTCATCGGCAGGGCCGGACATGATGCAGTGAGAGGCGAGGGCGCGCACGCTGTTAGCGCCGTTTTCCATCATCAGGTCGGCGGCCTTCGTAATTGTGCCGGCCGTGTCGACGATGTCGTCGACCAACACTACGTCCATGCCTTTCACGTCGCCGATAATCTGCATGCCGGCCACCTCGTTGGCTTTCTTGCGCGACTTGTTGCAGAGCACCATCGGACAATCAAGGAATTTGGCATAGGTGCTTGCACGCTTCGAACCGCCTACATCGGGCGTGGCGATGCAGAGATTGGGCAGGTTGAGCGATTTGACGTAAGGCAGCATCACGGTGGAGGCATAGAGGTGGTCTACGGGTACGTCGAAGAAACCCTGTTCCTGGTCGGCGTGCAAGTCCATTGTGAGCAGGCGGTCGATGCCCGCAACGCTCAGAAGGTCGGCCACGAGTTTGGCGCCGATAGATACGCGCGGCTTGTCTTTACGATCCTGGCGCGCCCAGCCGAAATAGGGGATAACGGCGTTGATGCTGTGGGCAGAGGCGCGTTTGGCGGCGTCAATCATCAGCAAAAGTTCCATGAGGTTGTCGGAGTTGGGGAACGTGGACTGCACGAGGAATACGTCGCGACCGCGGATAGACTCTTCGTAGGATACGGAGAACTCGCCGTCGGCGAAGTACGTGATGACCAAATTTCCCAAAGGCTGATTTAAGTCGGCGCAGATTTTCTCTGCCAGATACTTTGACTTAGTGCCAGAAAAGACCATGAAAGACTGGTTGTTCATTGTGTGTGTGGATTTGATGAGTATGAAAGGAGTTGTTGAAGTAGTTGCAGTTTGTGCGTAGGCCAAGCAGGCAAGAAAGCCTGAGGGCATATAATTTTGCCAAAATAGCAATCGCCACCCAGGGCAAGG
>SFPF01000043.1 GCA_004552155.1 Bacteroidales bacterium | reverse complement strand
GGGGTTGTACGTGCGCACGCATACATATTTAATATTGGGTCCCACGCAGAGCGCGGTGTTGGAGGGCAGCGTCCAGGGCGTGGTGGTCCAGGCGAGGAACACAGGCTTTCCCCAGCCCGTCATCTCGGGCTTCGGGTCGAGAATGTCGAACTGCGCCGTGGCGGTCGTGTCCTTCACGTCGCGGTAGCAGCCCGGCTGGTTCAGCTCGTGAGAACTAAGCCCCGTGCCTGCGGCGGGCGAGTAAGGCTGAATGGTGTAGCCCTTATAGAGCAGACCTTTCTTGTAAAGTTGGGCCAGGAGCCACCAGAGCGTTTCGATGTAAGAGTTCTCGTAAGTGACGTAAGGGTGCTCCATGTCCACCCAGTAACCCATCTTGTGGCTGAGGTCGGTCCACTCTTTCGTGAACATCATCACATTTTTGCGGCAGCGGGCGTTGTAGTCCTCAATAGAGATAGTGCGTCCGATGTCTTCCTTCGTGATGCCCAGTTCCTTTTCCACTCCGAGTTCCACGGGCAGGCCGTGCGTATCCCAGCCCGCCTTGCGGTTCACCTGGTGACGTGGTGGATGCCGGGATGCCCGTTGGCGGAAGGAGGTCCTTCGAAGAATACGTAGGAGGGGCAGCCCTCGCGTTCGGTCATGCTTTTATGGAAAAGGTCCGCCCTGTCCCAGTCTTCAAGGACTGATTTGTTGATTTCAGGGAGGTTTAGGTTGCTGTGTTCTTTGAATTTCATACGTTTGCGGATATTTGGCTGCAAATTTACAAAAAAATCCAATAAGCGGCATTTCCTTATAAGATATTAGGGCTTTTTGCCGGTTTGGCAGAATTAGAAAATAGTATGATAAAACAATAATCTGCCCGGAAGTCACTTGGTCCGGCACAGGCGTACACGGCGGGCGTTTTTAATAAGATAGGCTGCGGCTCGGCAATTAGAGCAAGCTCTATTGCGCTCACCTTGCACTATCTTTGCAAAACGCCCCTACTCTCCACACATATATAATATATATATACCAAAACGGGGGCGACATTTCTGCCGCCCCCGTTGCTATAAGAGGTTAATAGAGAAATTATTTCACGAATTTCTTCTGACCGTCGATGATGTAAGCGCCGCGCTGGAGCTTGCCGCTTACCTTGCGGCCGTCGATGGTGAAGATAGTCTTGCCTTCGAGGCTGTCGATCGTTACGGTGCTGATGCCGTTAACAGTGTCAACCGTGTAGGTCAAGGTGAATTCGGGGTTGCAGATAGCCTCATCGTAGTCGTAGATGTAGCCTTCGGGCACGGTGATGGTGTACGTACCGTTCGTCTTCACAACTTCAGTCAGTCTCAGAACAACTTTGTCGTTGCCTTCGCCGAGCGGGTAGCCGAGTGTTGCGGTCGTAACGATGCTGCCGTCCTCAGTGTTGATTACGTTGATCGGAGTTTTGGTCACTTCATTTGCCACATTGGCGGGGAAGGTGATGGTGATGTCTCCGAGTTCCTTGACAACGCTTTCGTTAGCGGGATCAACGCTCTTGTAAACGAAGGTGTTGATGGGTTCGGAAGCGGCCTTAACCGTATAGGTCAGGGTGAACTCGGGATTGTAGATAGCACCATTGCTCACGCCCTTATCGGCTGCAGAGGGATCGTAACCTTCGTTAGAATAGATGTAGCCGGCGGGCACGGTGATGGTGTAAGTGCCTTCTGCGGTGATAGGCTCTTCCAGTACAATCACAACGTCTTCCCAGTTGTCATTGTAAGTGAGCGAAGCGGTGGTAACCACGTTGCTCTCGGCATCAACTACGTTGAACGGAGTCTCGTTGATGTAGTCGCATACCCACTGGGGATAGGTAACGGTGATAGAGCTGAGTTCAGCTACCTCACTGCCGTCGGCAGGAACAACGCTCGTGTAAACGAAGGTGTCGGCAGGACCGGCAGGTTCGGTGATGGCAAACATCGTGGTGAATGCCTCGTTGGTGCGGCCATCGGCGGTAGAGAAAGCACCGGCGGGAACAGAGATTGCGTAAGTGCCAGCTTCGGTGATTTCCTCAGGTGCGCTTACGGTAACGGTTGCGCCGTCAACGCTTACGGTTGCCTTCTGATAGTAGAGGCCATTTCTCTGAGCAATGGTTACTTCGATGAGTTCGTCGTAGGTAACGTCTTCTTCGAAAGTAATCGTTGCGCTGGTGAAGCTTTCAACTTCGCTCTGGTCTTCAGGAGTAATCGATACGGGAGCAATCGGGCCCTCCGGGGTTGTCGAACCGGTAACTTCGAGCGTAGCGTCTACGATGTAGCCGCCGTTGGCTGCAATGCCGTTTTGACTGGTTACCGTACCATCGGCAGCTTTTTGACCGCCGGGGTCAACGCTGTTCCAGTCTACCTTGAAGCGGATGCGGTAAGTACCCGGAGTGGTAGGAGCTGTGAACGAGGGCGGGTTGATGTTGGCGCGATTGTCGCCAGTGATAGATTGGCCGGCAGAGTTGTAGCCGCTGGCATCGTTGGTGAAGCTGCCCGAGTAGAATGCGAAAGCCTTGAGGTCTGTGCCGCTCTGGTCGGTGTTGCCTTCATTGAACGAGAAAGCGCCGTCGTTTTCAGTGTCGATGTAAACGTAACCGTGCATCCAGGTACCCGATGGCGGTAAGCGTGCTACCTGCGTTGCAGGTGAGCGTAGTCGTTTCGTGCTGGTCGTTGTAGATCTTCGACGTGTTGGCAACCGTTACAGTCTGGCCTGCCTGACCTTCCTCTGTGAGCGTTATGCTGCGGAGGGTGCGGTCGGCGCGGCTGCTGTTCATGTTCTTGTCGAAGTTCACGGGATAAGGTTCGATAACGTTGAAGGTGAGGGTGGTGGCGGGGGTGTAGGTTGCGCCCTGCGAAACGCCCTTATCTTCTGCGATATCGTTGTACTGGCTGTTCCAGATAAATTCATCGGGAATGGTGAGCGTGTACGTACCCGGCGTGGTGATAGCCGCGGCGAGGGTGAATACAACAGAGTTCCAGTCTTCCGCATCGTAAGCAACGGTAGCCGTGGTAACGGCCGTGCTGGTCGCAGTGTTGATCACGTCAACCGAAGCGCCTTCCGTTGCGAGCGTCGGAACGTCGGCATAGGTTACCTTAACGGTGCTCAGTTCGAGCAGGTTGGCATTGTCGGCAGGAGTGGTGCTTTCAAATGCGAAGGTGTTCGTGGGAGCGAGCACGGTGATCGGGCTGGTGAGTTCGGGGTTGAACGTGCCGTCTTCCGTGGCCGTGAAGGTTTCTTCGGGGATATAGAGCGAGAGGAAACCCGGTTCGGTAACGGGCTCTGCGAGCGTAATCGTAACCACCTTGGCGTCTTCTGCGCTTACGGCAACCGTGATGTCCTTCGTGATGCCCATCATTCTGTTGCCCAGGGTGATGGTCTTCGTGTTGTCGTAAGTTACTTCTTTCTCGAAGTTGAGCGTGATGGTTTCGAGGGTGCCCGTAGCCGTTGTAGGCTCAACGGTCGGCACGAGCGTGCCCTTGTAGTCTACGGTGTAGTTGAGGGTGAAAGCGGAGTTGTAGATTGCGCCCTGCGAAACGCCCTTATCGTCTGCTTCGCCGTCATAGAGAGAGTTGTAGATATAGCCTTCGGGCACGGTGATGGTGTAAGTGCCGTTAACCGTAATCCTTTCAGAAAGCGTGAGCACAACGTCTGTTAAGTTTTCCGTGCTGAGGGCGAGGGTTGCGGTGGCAACGGGGTTGCCTTCCCCGTTGAGCACGTTGATCGGCGTGTTGTCGGCAAAACCGGGGCCGTCTGCTTCTGCAAACGAGAGCGTTACGCTTTCGAGACCCTTGTTGAGCGTGCTTGCGTTTTCAGGAGCGGCAGCCGTATATGCATAAGAGTTCTCTGCGGGCTGCACGTAGTAAAGGAACGTAGCGGCGGGGTTGTAAGAGCCGTCGGCTATTGCCGTGAATGCACCTTCGGGTATGCTTGCGGCGTACATGCCGCGTTCGGTGATTGCAGCGGGAGCGGCAATCGTTACCTGAGTAGGATCTTCTGTGCTAACGGTTACGGAAGCCGTTTCGCTGTAACCCGTGCGGCTGTTGATGGTGATGACCTTCGTGTCATCGTAAGTTACTGCCTTCGGGAAGGTTACCACTACGCTTTCGAGGCTTTCAACGGTTGCTTCGTTTGCGGGAGTAACAGAACTCGGCACGAGGTCAGCGCTGGGTTCGGTCACGCCTTCGTATGCGTTAACGGCAGTGCGGATATCGGCCATCAGTTCAGCAGAAACATCTGCCACCTTAACGATTTGCATGATGTTGCCTGTGTCGCCCGTGTCGTTCCAGTTAGTGTACACGCAGGGATTTGTATCAATCGAAAGGTTAACCTCGTTGGAGCCAAAAGCAATAACAACGGGGTAATTTGAGATGTCTCCGTAATGGTTCCACTTAGAAGGTGAAGTGGAAGCCTTAAAAGTAACATCGTTGCCAAGCGGTTCAAGCGTGAAAGTTGTGTACTGAGGCGTTGAATCCTTGTAAAGGAATTTCTTTGCCCCGAGGTTGTAGAGATAGCAACCGCCGTTGTTAGACTTGTAGAACGTCCACTGGTGGTTGAGATTAGGTTCTGCGGGATTAACCGTTACTGTCCCTCGAACTTCGTTGTTGGAACAATACGCCCTTTCTGCGTCCTTATCAGGAGCATAAATCAGGTAACCGCGTCCCTCAGACTTGATAGTGTAGGCCGCGCCGTTTTCAAGGTCTTCAAGCGACTTGACCGGCGTTTGCGCCCACGCTCCCATGGTTGCAAAGCAAGCAACCAAGAGGAAAGAGAAGAATTTGTAAATCTTACTCATAACGTAAACTGATTTGGTTAATAAAAAAGTGAATTAAAAAAGATGTATCAAAAGGATGTGTGCTGGGGGCGTATAGCATACGCCCGCCCATTGCGCTGAAAAGGAACCAATGAGGCAACCATTTGGAGGGCGTATGCAATACGCCCCGGCTTATTATATGAAAATGATTAATAACGGATAAAAAAGGTTACTGCTCCTATCATATACAATAAATATATATGAAAGGAGCAGCAAATATACGAGTTTTTTGCAAAAAGTATTAAGATTTTTGCAAAAAAAACGCAAATGTCCTATATGAAAAGCCGCAATTTAGTACGCGAGGCGCACGTTGTCTATCCAAAGCGTGTTGCCTACGCTGCCGATGTATGCGCCGCCGTGGCTCGAGTCGAATTGCAGCACGATGTGCGTGGGCGCTTCGTTGGCATTGGCCCAACCAACTTCCTTTACTTGAACCATTTTTCCCTTGGAATTTTTGGCATACTTGGTGTCATCGCCAGAGGTGAGCGCCATGCTTGAGTTGTAAAACTTTTCCTTGGTGATGTCGCCGTAGTGGATTTCAAAGCGGGCGTTGTTCACCCAGTCGGTGTTTTTGTTGAAGCGTTTCACCATCGTGCCCACGCGCTTTGCGTAGATGTTGCCCTGCGCGTCCTCCCAGCGCTTTTGCAGGTAGAGTATGCAGTCGGGCATGTCCATGCCCTGAATGGTCTTTACCTTGCCGAAACCCGTCTGCTTCACACGGTTGGGCTGTCCGGAGAGTTTTACTTTATAGTCGAACACGAGGGCTTTCGGGCGGCGGCTAAACTTGATGCCGGCGTTGAGCTTGGCCATAGGGTTTTTCGTGCCTGTAATCGGCTCTTGCGTCTGTCCCAGATAGATGGAACCTGCGGCGAGCACCTTGATATTCACGATACCGAGCACTTTGCACTCTTCGAGGTGCGTGTAAAGTTTGGCGCAGTAGCCATGGCCCGGGCGTTCCTCGCGGTAGACGCTGACGTTGGTCTTCGTGATGCCCGACACGCGATGGTGCCGTTGGGGGCGATGCAATAGAGCGTCTTGGTCTTGCCGCCGATGATGCCGCTTTCCTTCACGTTGCGGATAAGCCAGCGGTCGAAATTGCCGAAGTTGATGTATTCGAGTTTGCCGGCGTCGGTTTGTTCGTCTTGCAGAAATTCCGGCGCGTAGGGTAGGGCGCGGGCGGAGGTGGCGGCGAGGAGGAGTGCCGCAGAAATCAGTTTTTTCTTTAATGTCATATTGATAGAGATTTTATAGTGGAGATAGTTGCGATAAGGGTAAAGAAATGGTGCAAAATAATATTCTGTGTTGAGTGCCTTCCAGGCAGATTATACTTAATCCTCTTTATCAGATCAATCAAATGCTGGTTCCTTTATTTGATTGCTCAAAAGGCTTCGTTGAGGCTGAAGATAAAGCCGCCGCCGTTTTTGGAGAGACCGTAGTCGAGGCGCACGTTGATGCCTTTTTTGAATTCCCAGCGGTAGCCTATGCCGCCGTTGGGGAGTGTTTGGCGGAAGCGCATGTCTTTCAACTGCTCAAATATCTGTGCCGCACCAACCCACACCACCATGCCGTGGCGCTTCTTGATATTCTGGCGCAACTCTATTTGTGCCTCAATGAGGTTCTGGTCGCGATACCGGCCCTCGTAATAGCCACGCATGCGGTTGTTGTTGCCCACTTCTGCCATGAAGCCCCAGGGCGTGTGGCCGTAGTTGAAGAGCGAGTGGTACTCCGCCGCGAGCACGCCGCCGCGCCATACCTTTTTGTAGCCGCTCAGGGTAACCTCCGTAGACGAGAAGCAATAGTCGTTTCCAATGAAACGCGGCGTAAACGATTGGTCCACTTGGAAGTATACGCCTTTGCTCGCGTTTTGGATAAAGTCGCGCGAGTCGTAAAGAAAGGTTACGCCCGGCGAAGTGGCATGCAGGTTCTTGCGCTGATTTTCAAAGAGCGGCAGGTCGCGCTGCTTCACCTCTGCGGCCTGTATGAAGCGGTAGGAGAAAGTGGGACCGAGGTACGTTTTTGGCGCGAGGCGGAAGAGGAAACGGGCAATGGCTTCGACGCGATTACGGCGGAAGCTTGCCTTGTTATAATCCTCGTTGTTGAGCGCATAGCCCATACCGTAGTAGTCCGTGAGGAAGGTAGAGAGGTTGAGCTTGTAGTCCAGTTTATACCGCTCGTGGGGGAAGATGTGCAGGCCCTTGATGCCGATGAGGAAAAAGCCGCCCGTGGTGAGGTCGCCGTAGAGTGCGGCGTTGGAGCGCGGCAGCGATTTGTCGGCAAAGTCAGAGCTGTAAGTCGCTGTGGCAACCAAGCCAAGGCCTAAGCCCACGGTGGAAGAATAGTGCGGACCGGGAAGAAAACCGAAGTCGAAATTCTTGCTGGCTTCGCGCTTGTCGGAGTTCTTGAAATAGTTCACTAACTTCTTCCACAGCGATTTAGACTTCTTTTGTTGCACTGAATCGTTAACTGCAAGGATAGAGGAATCAGCGGGTGCGGGGAAGATGATTGTATCGCCAGGCGTCTGTGCCGAGGCATAGGGTGCGGAGCAGCACCATACATATAATAATATGTATAGGAAGCAGAGCGCACGACTCTTGCCAAGGTAAATAGCCATTTTCATACTGCAAAGTTAGGACTTGCTCCTTTTTCCTCAAAAGAATTTCGGTATAAACCGAATTTTCGCCCCCATATTACCGAATTTTCTGCCAATTCTATGGTGTGAGTAAGGCAAATCGCACCTGCTTCGGTGGAGGACGATAGTGCCATGCACGAACTGCGCCATTTGCTTTGACCTGTTTTTTACTATCAGCAAGATATTTTTCATTTCCTCCTTGATAATTTTTCCTTACCTATAAGAGATTTTTTATTACAAAGTTTGTAATATGCGTTACAAACTTTCTAACATGTATTACAAACTTTGTAATATGCGTTACAAACTTTGTAACAAACTTTTTCTGCGCAGATAATGAAAACTATCACGGACTTGGGAAGATTTTTCACGGGATTAGTAAATAATATCTCGGAGAAAATCGCGATAATCTGCGCGGCGCGTGCAAAAGTCTTATAAGATAATGGCCGTTTTCTGCCTTTTTTCCTTAATTTTGCAAGAAATACATAATATATTAAATGGACAACTACATCGTTTCGGCCAGAAAGTACCGCCCCACAACCTTTGACAGCGTCGTGGGACAGAGCACGCTGACCACAACCCTGAAAAACGCGATAGCAACCGGCAAACTGGCACACGCCTTCCTCTTCTGCGGGCCGCGCGGCGTGGGCAAAACCACCTGCGCACGCATCTTCGCCAAAACCATCAACTGCGAGCACCCCACGGCCGACGGCGAAGCCTGCAACGAGTGCGAGAGCTGCCGCGCCTTCGCCGAGCAACGCTCGCTCAACATCTATGAGCTGGACGCCGCCTCCAATAACTCTGTCGACGATATGCGCATGCTCATCGAGCAGGTACAGGTGCCGCCTCAGGTGGGACGCTACAAGGTGTTCATCATCGACGAGGTACACATGCTCACCACGCAGGCCTTCAACGCTTTCCTCAAAACCCTCGAAGAGCCGCCCGCACACGCCATCTTCATTCTCGCCACTACCGAGAAGCACAAGATATTGCCCACCATTCTGAGCCGCTGCCAAATCTACGATTTCAACCGCATGGAGGTGCCCGATATCGTGAACCACCTCAAGGGAGTGGCGGAAAAAGAGGGCATTGCCTATGAAGAGGAAGCCCTGAGCGTGATTGCCCGCAAAGCGGACGGCGGCATGCGCGACGCACTCTCTATCTTCGACCAAGTGGCCAGCTTTTCTGCAGGCAATATCACCTATAAAAAGGTCATCGAAGACCTCAATATTCTCGACTACGACTATTATTTTAATCTCACGGACAGTCTGCTGAAAGGCGATATACCCACAGCGATGCTCACTTTCAACGAGATACTGCGCAAAGGCTTCGAGGGCAACCATTTCATCGGCGGTCTGGCGGCGCATTTCCGCGACCTGCTCGTGAGCCGCGACGAGAGTACGCTGCCGCTGCTCGACGTGGCGGAAAACGTGCGCCAGCGTTACAGCGAGCAGGCCAAGCGGTGCAAGCCGCAATTCCTTTATCGCGCCTTGAAACTCTGCAACGATTGCGACGTGAACTATCGCGTGAGCCGCAACAAGCGGTTGGGCGTGGAACTGTGCCTCATCGAGGTGGCGCAGTGCGCGCAGGAGGACGCGCCGGGCTGTGGGCTTGGCCCTACGAAGACGCTAAAACCCATTTTCAGCCACACTGCTTCCAAGAAACAGGAAGCACCCAAGCCCGCCGCCCCGAAACCTGCCGCCGCGCAGCCGGGACAATCTCCGATAAATAATGCCCAAACGCCCCTACCCATGCGGCGCAGCAAGCGGCGCAGCAGGCGAAACGCCCCGTGCCCACGCTTTCGATTCGCAAAACCATGGAGGCGATGCACCAGCCGCAGCAAAGCACGGTGCAAGAGAACGCGCCGGCCTATGCCGCACAGCAGAAGCAACAGCGCGACAAAGCCTTCGAGGCTGCCGACGTGAACCGCTGCTGGCTGCAATACGCCCTCTCGCTGCCGCGCGAATATGCCGCCATGTCGGCACGAATGCGCAACATGACGCTCGAAGTGGCTCCCGGAAGCAAGCGCGTCACCGTGCCCGTGGAGAACGAGCAGGTGATGAAGTACATGCAGCAGATGCAGCCGCAGGTGGAGCAATATCTGAGGAACGAATTGCAAAACGATTTCGTTGCGCTCGACCTCAAGCTCGTGGCACGTGAGGCGCAAACGCGGGCATACAGCCCCAAAGAGCAGTTTGCAGCCATGCTCAAAGACAATCCCGCGCTCGAAACGCTGCGGCAAACCTTTAAGTTGGAATTGGCGTAAGGCAAATACTATTTGCAGTGTATTCGCATACGCAGTTTCTCGATTTTTTCAAAACAGCAAACAATCAACATTATTCATATCCAATTTTACAACAACCAATGGAAAATTCACAGCACAAGTATGTCACCGTGGCATACGAACTCTTTACCGACAACGCCAAAGGCATTCACGAACTTGAACTTGTAGAGAAAGCCCCGAAAGACCACCCCTTCCAGTTCATCACCGGCATGGGCTTTACGCTCGATGCCTTTGAGGAAAAAGTGGGCGGTCTCGCCGCCGGCGATAAGTTTGACTTCACGCTCTCTGTCGAGGAGGCTTACGGCCCTTACGTGCAGGAGCACGTGGTGGAACTCGACAAAAGCGTGTTCTGCATCGACGGACGTTTCGACAAAGAGGGCGTCTATCCCGGCGCCGTACTGCCCTTGGTCAATGCCGACGGCAACCGTTTCCAGGGTCTGGTGACCGAGGTGAAGGAAAACACCGTTACGGTTGACCTCAACCATCCTTTTGCCGGCAAGCCCCTGCACTTTCGCGGCGAAGTGGTGACGGCACGCGGGGCCACCGCTGAAGAGATTCAGGGCATGCTCAACATGATGAGCGGCGAGGGTTGCGGCTGCGGCTGCGAGAACTGCGGCGACGACTGCCACCACGACCATCACGGCGAAGGCCATTGCAACCACGAGCATAAGGGCGACGGCCACTGCGGCTGCGGCGGTCATTGCCATTAAGAATAAGATGATTGATAATGGATAATAAATGATAACCTGGTACTTATTCGGAAAATATCACAGGCGTTTAAGAATAAATAATATCTAAGAAAAATTCTAAGCCGTAATTTTCCGATTAGAGTCATGCTTATGCAGTAAGCAATCACTTTAATAGATTGCTTTCGTTATCATTTTTATTTTCCAGAACACTCATTTGATGAATTGCTATTTGATTGAGCTTTATTAAACGTTCTCCTTGGGGAATTCCCTGCTCGATAAATACCGCATTAAGATTTTCCATATTAGACAAACAAATCAGTTCGTTGATAGAGGCATAGTCCCGAATGTTTCCTTTCAATTCGGGATTATGCTCTCTCCATTGTTTTGCGGTCATTCCAAACATGGCCATATTTAACACATCGGCTTCATTGGCATAAATAGCGCTTGCTTGTTTTGAGGTGATTTCAAGAGGAATAAGATTATGCTTGATTGCATCGGTGTGTATTCGGTAGTTGATTTTTGATAACTCGCGTTTTGCAGACCAACCAAGCAGTTGCTGTTCCTCTGCCTTTAACCTTTGGAACTCTTCTATAAGATAGAGTTTGAATGGAACGCTGATAGCAGAACCAAACTCAAAGGCAATATCTTTGTGAGCAAAAGTTCCGCCGTAACGTCCTTTTTTCACGACAAGCCCAATCGCATTTGTTTGTTCTATCCATTCAGAAGCGCTAAGGACAAAAGAGGGTAGCCCTGCACTTTTTCTAAAGTGGTCAAATTCGACCACTTTAAACTTGGGGTTGTGAATGATTTCCCAAGTTCCGAGAAATTCTATCGAGTAACGATTTCGAATCCAGTTCTTAATAATATCTGCAGCCCGACTTTCTCCTTCTTTGGCTGCAGCCATATCTGTTAGAGAAATATAATCCTGTCCTTCCCATTGCAGAACAGTTACTTGTATTTCTTGAACCGTAATCTTTGACATAATAATCAAGGCTTTAATTTCCGTTACAAATTTAGATAGAATCCGCGGATTTTATCTAAATTTGCTGTTGTAATAGTAATTCCGACCAATTTTCTTTACCATGAACACCTTTGGAGAGATATTCCGCCTGACAACGTTCGGCGAAAGCCACGGTCCGGCCATCGGCGGCGTGATAGACGGTATGCCGGCAGGCATCAGCATTGACCTCGGCGTCGTGCAGCGCGAACTCGACCGCCGCCGACCGGGGCAGAGTGCGCTGACCACGCCGCGCAAGGAAAGCGACCGCGTGGAAATCCTCTCGGGGCTGTTCGAGGGAAAGACCACGGGCACTCCCATAGGCTTCATTATCCGCAACGAAAACCAGCACTCGGCAGACTATGACAATCTGCGCGACGTGTTTCGCCCCTCGCACGCCGACTATACCTATTATAATAAATATGGCATACGCGACCACCGGGGCGGCGGACGTGCCTCGGCACGCGAAACGGCGGCGCGATGCGTGGCGGGAGCTTTTGCAAAGATTGCCCTGCAAGCGTACGGCATCGACGTGAAGGCCTATACCTCGCAAGTGGGCGGCATCGCCCTGCCCGGCACTTATAAAGACTACGACCTCAACGCGATAGAGAGCAACGCCGTGCGCTGCCCCGATGCCGCTACTGCCGAAAAGATGGCCGACCTCATCAAGAGCGTGAAAGCCGAGGGCGACACCATCGGAGGCATCATCACCGGCGTGATAACGGGCGTGCCGGTCGGCGTGGGCGAACCCGTGTTTGGCAAATTGCACGCTGCCCTCGGCGCGGCCATGCTTTCCATCAACGCCGCCAAAGGCTTCGACTACGGCTGCGGTTTCGAAGGCGTGGCGCTGCGCGGCAGCAAGCAGAATGACCTATTTGTCGCCGACGGCGAAGGCCATGTGCATACCCTCACCAACAATAGCGGCGGCATACAGGGCGGCATCAGCAACGGCGAGGACATTTACTTCCGCGTTGCCTTCAAGCCCGTGGCCACCCTGCTGCGCGAGCAAGCGACAATCGATAAGGAAGGCCATGCCGCGACCGTCAAGGCCCGAGGCAGGCACGATGCCTGCGTTTTGCCCCGCGCCGTGCCCGTAGTAGAAAGCATGGCAGCCATGACTGTGCTCGACTATTTACTGCTTGCAAATCTATATAAACGTTAAAAAACGGGCAAAGCAAATATTTTTTTTGATTTTCTTTGGAAATAATAAAAGGAAACTCTATATTTGCAATATCAAGTTGTCGTGATGACAACGCATAATAGTTTAGTTAAGTCTAGTTTAGTTTTTGTGTTGGTTAATGGTGACCTGTAGAGACAGATGTCACCATTAATTTTTTATATGCCTGCTTATGCAAAGCGAGCGCAATCGACTAAAATCGGTTGCGCTCGCTGCGTTTAATATTGCTAATTGAGATTCTTATCCCTCGCTCGCCGTGACCAATAATTCCGACAGGGTGGGGTGGGCGTGTACGAAAGATTGGAGGTCTGCGAGGGTGGCGTCTTTCGACATCAGCGCCGCAACCTCGTGGATAAGGTCGGCGGCGTGGTGGCCGAGAATATGGGCGGCGAGGATTTTGCCGTCAGGCGTGGCGAGGATTTTAAGCATGCCGTCGGCTGCGCCCTCTGCCATGGCTTTGCCGTTGGAGGCATAGCGGGCTTTGTGGCTGGTGAAAGGCGTGCCACTTTCTTCAAGTTGTTCCTCGGTAGGTCCTATGGCTGCCAATTCGGGATGCGTGAAGACGACCGACGGCGTACCCACTGCAGTGTAAGGCTGCGGTGCAGGCCATTCCTCGGGCGCGGCATCGTGGAGCAAGTGGTCGAGGGCGAGATAAGCCTGCCGCGTGGCAGCGTGCGCCAGGAGCAGGCGACCATTGACGTCGCCGGCGGCATAAACGCCTTTCACGTTGGTTTGCAGATGCTCGTCCACCGTAATGCCGCGCTTGCCGTAGTCGATACCGGCGTTATCGAGTCCGAGATTTTCCACGTTCGGCTGCCGCCCCACGCATACGAGTACACGGTCGGCTGCAACGCTTTGCGGTTTCTCCTTCTCGGTGAAATGCAGGAGCAGTTTGCCGTCCGCCTCGTTGCGCTCAATGGCTGTGGCGGCCGCGTTGAGGCGGAAGTCGATGCCGCGCCGCTTGAGGGCAGTGCGCAGGCGTTTCGCCATGTCGCGGTCGAAACCGGGCAGCACTTCGCGCATAAACTCTACGACTGTGACCTTCGCGCCGAATGTGCTGAACACCGTAGCCAACTCCAAGCCGATAACGCCGCCGCCGATAATGGCGAGACTTTCGGGCTGGGTGGTTTTAGAGAGCAATTCGGTGGAGGTGACCACGCCGTCGAGGTCTGCGCCAGGTATGGGCAAGGGGCGCGGACGCGAGCCGGTGGCAATGATGACGTAGTCGGCCGTGAGGTGTTCGCCGTTAACGATGACGGTTTTGCCGCCGCCATCGGGGGCAAATTGCGCCCTGCCTTCCACGAGCCTGATGTTGGGATGCTTCAGCAGGGCCGAAACGCCTTGCATGAGACTTGCCACGACGCCGTCTTTCCGCCCCACGGCTTGCGAGAGGTCAACGCGCGGCGTGCCTTCGGGCAGGCAGATGCCAAATGAGGCGGCGGCATTGATTTCGTCTAAAAGTTCCGCCGTGCGGCAAAGGCATTTCGTGGGAATGCAGCCCTCGCGCAGGCAAACGCCGCCCACGCTTTTTTCTTCGATGAGCGTCACTTGCACGCCGCGCTTGGCTGCACGCACGGCACATTCATAGCCCGCAGGGCCTGCGCCGATTATGATTAAAGAGATTGGAGACATAGAGGGAAAGATTATAGGCAATCTATATAATCAATATTATCTATGAGTTTTGAAAAACTTAAAACTTAAACCTTGGCTCGCGCACGGCTTTCACGTCGTCGGGGCGCGAAATGGGCGTGCAGTGGGGCGCGGTGCGCAGGCTTTCGCGGTTGTCGCGCGCCTCGATGGCGATGTTTTTCAGCACCTCGATGAAGCGGTCGAGCGTTTCCTTGCTCTCGTTTTCCGTAGGCTCAATCATCATGGCTTCGTGGAAGAGCAGCGGGAAATAGATGGTCGGGGCATGGAAACCGAAGTCGAGCAGCCGCTTCGCCACTTGCAGCGTCGTGGCGTGGTCGGGGTCGTGGTGGTCGCCGCCGTATTCGGCACGCAGACCGTCAAACACAAATTCGTGCTTGCACAGTCCCTCGATGGGCAGTTCGTAGTAGTCTTTGAGTTGCTCTTTGATGTAATTGGCATTGAGCACGGAGAGTTTTGCCGCCTGCGCAATGTGCTCGTGGCCGAGCGTGAGCAGATAGGCATAGGCCCGCACGAGAATGCCGAAGTTGCCGAGCCAAGAGGAGATGCTGCCAAGTGCCTCTTTCGAGAAGCGCATAGCGTATTGCTGCTCCACTTCGTCGAAATAGACTTGGGGATTGGGCAGATATTCCTCCAAACCCTTGCGAACGCCTACCGGACCGCTGCCGGGACCGCCGCCGCCGTGGGGCGTTGAAAAGGTCTTGTGCAGGTTAATGTGCATCACGTCGAAACCCATATCGCCCGGGCGGCAGACGCCCATCATTGGGTTGAGGTTTGCGCCGTCGTAGTACATCAGGCCGCCGCACTCGTGCACGAGCCGCGCAATCTCGGGAATGTCCTTTTCAAAAATGCCGAGCGTATTGGGGTTCGTCATCATCATGCCGGCGATGTCGTCGCCGAGTTTCGTGCGCAGGTCTTCAAGGTCCACAGTGCCCTGCGCGGTGCTCTTCACCTGCACGATTTGCAGTCCGCACACGGCGGCAGAAGCCGGGTTAGTGCCGTGTGCCGAGTCGGGCACGATGATTTTTACGCGCTTGTAGTCGCCCCTACGCAGGTGGTAGGTGCGGATTACCATAAGGCCGGTCAGTTCGCCGTGCGCCCCGGCATAGGGATTGAGGGTAAAGGCGTGCATGCCGCCCACTTCGGCAAGCATGGCTGCGAGGTGGTGATACAGATGCAGGCTGCCCTGCAAGGTTTCGGTGGGTTGCGCGGGGTGCACGTCGGTAAAGCCGGGCAGAGCGGCAACCTCCTCATTGATTTTGGGATTATACTTCATCGTGCAGCTGCCCAAGGGGTAGAAGCCCGTGTCTACGCCGAAGTTGTTGCCCGACATGTTTGTATAATGTCGTGCCGCCGTCAGTTCGTCCACTTCAGGCAGTGACGCAGGTGCTTCTTGACGCAGCAGGTGGGCGGGCAACTGGCAAGGCTTGTATTTATCCTGCCCCAGGTTGTCGCTTGGCAGCGAATAACCCTCGCGTCCCTTGCGCGAAAGTTCGAATATCAGCGGAGCATATAGTGTTCTGTTCATAGTCGTCTCGATTTATTGGGTTATATTCAGTAAACGAGTTACAAGTAAACAAGTAGACGAGACAGAAATGTCGTGCAAATTGCGCAGAACTAAACTTGTTTGAGTTCTGCAGAGTATAGCCGAAATTATGAAAATATATTGATATACATTATATATAGTTACTTGTCTTGTTTACTCGTTTACTCGTCTACTTGTTTACTAATTCTTTTTTACACGCAATGAGTTCTTTGGCGAATGCCTCTATTTCCTCCCGGCTGCGCTTCTCGGTGACGCAGAGGATAAGCAAATCCTTGTGCCCCTCTGCCGCGATGCCGGCGAGCCAGCCCTTTTCGGCCATGGCATGGCGGAGTTGATTGGGGCAAACGCCTTCGCATTTGAGGGTGAACTCATTGAAGAACGGCTGGTTGGGGAATGCCTCGGCAAAGGCTCCGTCGGCCGTGAGCAGGTCGCGCAGGGTGTGTGCGCCGGCATAGGAGAGCGCGGCTGCTTCCTGCAAGCCTTTCTGCCCCATGAGTGAGAGGTATGCGCCAATCCAGAGGCACATGATGCCTTGCGCGGTGCAGATGTTTGAGGTCGCCTTCTCGCGGCGAATGTGCTGCTCGCGAGCCTGCATGGTCAGCACGAAAGCGCGGCGGCCTTCGGCGTCTGTCGTCATGCCTACGAGGCGACCGGGCATTTTGCGCACGAGGTCTTCCTTGCAGCACAGGTAACCGATGTACGGGCCGCCACAGGAGAGCGGCAAACCGAGGCTTTGCCCATCGCCGCAGGCAATGTCGGCGCCCCATTCGCCGGGTGAGCGCAACGTGGCAAGGTCTGCTGGCAGGGCGTTTATGGCGAGGAGCGTTTTGTGGGCGTGGCATTGGTCGGCAATGCCTTCAAAGTCTTCCACGATGCCGTAGTAGTTGGGTTGCGGCAGGAGCACGCCTGCCACGTTGCCTTCCTCCACGGCTTTTTTAAGGAAATCCTTGTCGGTCACGCACGCGCAGCACGTTGGGGGCGAAGGTCGAGGAAATCAGCACGCGGTTGCGCTTCTTGGCAGCCGCCACGCACATCATCATGGCTTCGGCCGTTGCCGTTGCGCCGTCGTACATGGAGGCGTTTGAGATGTCCATGCCCGTGAGGTCGGCCATCATGGTTTGGTATTCAAAGATATATTGCAGCGTGCCCTGCGATATTTCTGCCTGATAGGGGGTATAGGATGTGGAAAATTCCGAGCGTGCCGTGATGTAGGGGATAAGGCTCGGCGTGTAGTGGTCGTAGGCACCGCCGCCGGCGAATGCGGTGAGCGGACGGTTTTGCTCGGCGAGGCTGCGGAGCGTGCGGCGCAGTTCTATTTCAGATTGCGCATCGGGCAAGTTCAAGTCGCCTTTGTGCAGCAACTCCTGCGGTACTTCGGCATAGAGTTCGTCGAGCGAGTTCACGCCGATTACCGCCAGCATTTCGCGTAGGTCGTCCGGGGTGTGGGGAAAATATTTCATAGTAAAAGTATTAGAAAGATGTTTTAGGATAAAAACCGGCAAAACAAGTGGTTTTTACCGGTTTTTATCTTTAATCAATCAAAAAGATTTTATTTGCAAATCTCTTCGTAAGCGGCGGCCTGCATCAGGTTGTCGAGTTCTGAGGGGTCGGAGAGTTTCACCTTGATAATCCAGTTGCCGAAGGCATCGCTGTTGAGCAATTCGGGACTGTCTTCGAGTTCGGTGTTCACCTCGACCACTTCGCCGCTTACGGGCGAAATCAGGTCGCTGGCGGCCTTCACGCTTTCCACTGCGCCGAAATCTTCGCCGGCGTTCACCTCGTCGCCTTCATCGGGCATGTCCACGTAGACCACGCTGCCGAGTTGTTCCTGTGCGTAGTCGGTGATGCCTACATAGCCGTATTCGCCTTCAACTTTTACAAATTCGTGACTTTCGCTATAATAATAGCCTTCAATTACTTTTGCCATAATGTGTTTTGTATTTGATTTAATTTTTAGATAAGGTTCAATTATTAGTATACGAGTAAAACAAGTATACGAGTAAACAAGTAGACGAGTAAACGAGTAGACAAGTAAACGAGTAGACAAGTAAACGAGTAGACGAGATATGTTACTTCTAAAATGTGATATTGCAAGACTTACTTGTCTTGTTTACTTGTCTACAAGTTTACTTGTTTACTAAAATCGTTATTTCTTGTAACTCTTTGCGTAGAAACGCTTTTTGACCACCGTGCCGTTTTGCCGGCGGCGGTGTATCTGGATTTGCACTTCCGTGCCGAGGGCTGCGAAGCGCGGGTCGATGAGTGCCATGCACACGCTTTTGCCGGTCGATATGCTCTGGTAGCCAGTGGTTACGGTGCCGATGAGTTCCTCGCCGGCATACACTTCGTAGCCGTGGCGCGGAATGGCGCGGCCTTCGAGTTCGATGCCCACGAGTTTCTGGGGCGCGCCCTCAGCCTTTTGCTTCACGATGGCTTCCTTGCCGATAAAGTCCTTAGCGTCGGGCTTGACAAACATGCCCAGCCCTGCCATAATCGGCGTGATTTCTGCCGAGAGTTCATCGCCGTAGAGCGGCAGACCCACCTCAAAGCGCAGCGTGTCGCGGCAGCCCAATCCGCAGGGTTTCAGGCGTCCGCTTTCGAGGAGTTTGTCCCAAGCGGCGCAGATGTAGGCGTGCGAGCCGTAAATCTCAAACCCGTCCTCGCCCGTGTAGCCCGTGCGGCTCACGATGAGCGTTTCCCCGCCGTGGAGGATTTCCTTGAAGGTGTAGAACACGAGTTCCTTGCAGTCCAGCCCGAGCACTTCGCCCACCACTGCCTCTGCCTGCGGGCCTTGCACGGCGAGTTGTCCGTAAATGCCGCTTTGGTTCTCAACCGTCACGTTGTAACCGGCAGTGTGCTCCTTCATCCAGGCAAAGTCTTTGTCGATGTTTGCGGCGTTGATGACGAGGAAGAACTTTTCCGCGCCCATCTTGTAAACCAGCAGGTCGTCCACCGTGCCGCCGTCGGGGTAGAGCATCATGCCGTAGAAGATTTTACCCACGGGCGCGCCGGAAATGTCGTTGGTAAAGATGTGCTGCACGTAGGCCTCGGCATCTTTGCCCGTTACGAGCACTTCGCCCATGTGGCTCACGTCGAACACGCCGCAGTCCTTGCGCACGGCGTTGTGCTCATCAGTGATATCGGAGTAATAGAGCGGCATGTCGAAGCCGCCAAATTCCACCATCTTGGCACCTGCTGCCAAATGGCGGTCGTAAAGACAGGTTCTCTGAGACATATATATAATATTGTGTAGGGTAAAATATAAAATCGATTATTCGGCAGGCGCGTTCGCCTCGTCTCTGCTTTGCAGCAACGCGGCAAGGCTTTCTTCTGTCATGCCGCGCAGGGTGGTTTCGGGGTGCTCCGCCTTGATGCCTTCGAGCAGGCTGGCGATGACGAACGGCCGTCCGCAGAATGCACGGCGGAAAGCGGCAAGGGCATCGCCCGTCTCGAAGAAGTCGCCCGTCAACGCAATGTCTTCCACGATTGAGCCGCTCAGCATGAAATGTATCTCGATGCGCCCGCAGCCTTCGATGCGCCCGCCGCGCACGGCTTCGCTGCTTGCCGTAGTGCGGCTGAAGAGATATTGCGGGTCGTCGTAGGCCTTTGCCATTTCCTCAATGCGGCGCACGTCGGCATCTGTCAGCGCGATGTGCCTGTTGGTCAAGATCTTTCGCAGTTCGGCGCGGAGGCGTTCCGTACCCATCGTGAGGTAGTCTTTAAGCAGGGAGATGCGGCTGCGTACGCTGGCCACGCCCTTTGCCTTCAACTTCTCCTGCGCGGGGCAGAGCGCGCCGCTCATCAGGCGCGGGTCGGTGTCGTAGAGCATCGTGCCGTGCACGATGTTGCGCCCGGGCAGGTGGTAGAAGGCGTTGCCGCAAATCTTGCCGCCGCCGCGCAGCACGATGTCGTTGCGGCCCGACACCTCCGCCGGTGCGCCGAGGCTTTGCAAGCCCGCCGCCACGGTCGTGGCATATTGCTCGAAAATCGGCTCCACTGCGCCCGCGCCCGTCACAAGGCTGATCATGATGTTGTTGTTGTCGGCGAAAATCGCGCCGCCGCCGCTCTTGCGCCGCACGATGCATGACCACGGTGGGCGAAAGTTGCCACGTGAAGAGGTAGTCGTCCGTGTCGGGCAACGTCTGCGCAATATATTCTTCGGCGGCCAGGTAGAACGGCGCGCGCCGTCCCTCGGCATTTGCCGGCATTTCTACGAAGCAGGCGGGAAAAGCCCCGCTATTTTTGCTTAATGGCATTTGTCAAGAGAATAATTGGATATGGGTCAGGGCAACTATCCTCCGCCCACTTGCAAAGTTATAGAAAAAAACAAAGGGCAACCAAGAAACTTTTGCCCTTTTCATACGTGATAATTGATTTTTTACCCTTGATTTTGCAATTTCTACTTTACGACCTTGCGCGGAAATATTAAATTTGTGTAACGGATAGCAAGTTTTTTAGCATTTTTCTTGGATTTGTTGTGCCAGCCTCGTATCTTTGCATCGTTTTTCATGGTATTAGATTTAAGGTTAGAGAAGATTGGTTGTCGTGAGACAATCAATTTTTTTTGTTTTAGAATGTCTTTCTCATTCATACAAAGAGGGCGCTCCATTGGGAAGCGCCCTCTATATTTAAGTATCATGTTTTGCTAAATCCTCTCCAATCCTCTCCAACACGAGTTCGATGAGCGAGTCGATGGAGTTTTTGTAGTTTGGGTTGGC
This sequence comes from Bacteroidales bacterium, assembly GCA_004552155.1. Classification (GTDB taxonomy): domain Bacteria; phylum Bacteroidota; class Bacteroidia; order Bacteroidales; family Bacteroidaceae; genus Alloprevotella. Next base: position 8,295 of record SFPF01000043.1, on the reverse strand, counting down.
CTTGCCGGCGAGGCGGTTGGCGATGACCATGCAGCAGGTAGTGGCTTTATGTCCGAGCAGGAGGGAAAGGCCTGCGAGCGCGCTGCTTTCCATCTCGAAGTTAGTGATGCGGTGACCGCTGTATTCGAAGTCCATAATCTTTCTGTTCGCCTCAGGGTCGGCAAGCGGCAGGCGCAGACTGCGTCCTTGCGGTCCGTAGAAACCGCCGCATGCCACGGTGATGCCGCGCACCATGTCCGTTCCCGCAATGCGGTCAGTCAGTTCCTGGTTAGCGTGCACCGCGTAAGGGTGGGCAATGCATTGCCAGCCTTGCCAGCCTTGATGCTTAAGGAAGGCTGCTTCAAGCGCCGTGTCGCAAACGTCTGCGCGCCCAGCATAGAAATTGAGCAATCCGTCGAAACCGATGCTGATTTCCGATGCCACGAACGTGCCTTCCGGCGTGTTGGGCTGCAATCCGCCGCAGGTGCCGAGGCGCACTATTTCCAAGGTGCGCAGTTGGGGCTTGACGGTGCGGGTACCGAAGTCGATATTGGCCAGCGCGTCGAGTTCGTTCATCACGATGTCGATGTTGTCGCAGCCGATGCCCGTAGATAGCACCGTGATGCGCTTTCCCCGGAATGTACCCGTTATGGTTCGGAACTCTCGCGACTGCACGTCGCATTCCTTCTGATTGAAATGCTTTGCCACGAGCGGCACGCGCCCGGGATCGCCCACGAGGATTACCTTGTCTGCCAGTTGCTCCGGTTTGAGATGCAGATGGAAAATGCTGCCATCGGCGTTGATGATCAGTTCGCTATCCTGAATTTTTCTTGATTCCATATGTCTGTGTTTTTATAGTCCGAGTTCAGCCTTGCGCATATTCTTGGCCATATTTTTTATAAGCCGAGCCGTATCCGCCAGGCGTTTATCCATCTCTAAGATACTCTCCTTGAGTTGCGGGCTGTGGTTGCCGGCGCCCCATTGCTTGCGCAGGTTGTCCTGCAACTCCTGTTGATTGCGCATCTGCGCTTCCGTCTGTATCAGATCAGAGGCGATGCGGCGTGCGGCGGGGCTTTTGAATTGATTGAGGGAGGTGTAAATGGTATCGTCGTTAATAACGAGGCGCACCCTTGCGCGAGCGTAGCCTGCCGCATCGGTTGCCGAGGCTTTCTGTATGCGCGCTAAGGCTGCATCGATTTGTGCGGAGTGTCCCTTTTGGCTCTCTGCCACAGAGGCTATGCGTGCAGCGCGGCGCACTGCTTCCAAATTATCTTCCGTAACTTGAAAGTTTTCGCGGATGTCGTTAGGGATGAAGCGGTATATGCACACCTTGCCTTGCGGTTGGTTGCGGTCGGTGGCGAGATAGCCAATGCCGAGCGTTTCGTCGATAATGCAGAAAAAGTCGTTCGCGGGAGAGTTGAAGGGAAAGCCCAAGTTTTCGGCTTTCAGGTACGATTTTGTTTGCGAGTCGTAGCGCTTTGCGAGTCGTAGCGCGTGATAAAGAGGTCGTATCCGCCGAGTCCCTCATCATCCATTTTTGCAAAATAGAGCGTCACGCCGTCGGCAAGCAGATACGGAAAGGCTTGCGCTCCTGCCATGCCCTCCATGCCTTCCAGCGGTTTCGGTTGCGTCCATTCGTTGCCGAGTTTGAAAGAAGAGGAGATGCGCTTCACGCCGTTGGAGTCAGGGAAGGCCAAAAGCAGTTTGTCGCCGAATTGGTTCACGTAAGCCGGGGCAGGAGCGAGGTCTTTGGCCCAATCTGCATTCTTCACGATGGCGGAAAGTGCCGCCAGCCTGCCGCATTCTGGCGAGAGACTCATAGCGTTCAGCACGTTTTTGCTGTCTACCACCGTGCTGTCAATAAATGTCACGCGTTCTGTTCCCGGCAGCATTTCCGCTCCAAGGAGCGCCTTGTCGAGCAGGGCAGTTTCCCTTGAGTGATCGGCTTCTGCCTTTTGTGCTTTCCCTATGGCAGTTTCAAGCGCGGCGGCTGCTTCTTCAAACTTATAGGCATCGAAGAGTGCGCGGGCTTTCGTCAATTCCTCTTCGGCGTTGTAGGCAACCTTCGCCGATTTCCTCTGCGCCCCGCGCCTCTGTGCCGCCGCGCTGATGGGTGCGAGCAGCAGGACGGCCAAGAGCAGTGAAAAATATTTGTTTGAAAAATGCTTATTCATAAAATCAAATAGTTTCATACGCAAAAATAGGCATTTCTTACGAATGCCACGTAAGAAATGCCTTAATTAATTGTGCCGAAAGTCAATTCCGCCTTTTTATTTCGCCCTGTATTTACCCATAATAACCGGTGCATACTTCTTGCAAAGCATAATGATCGGCACGAAAAGGAGCACTATCAATATGGAGAATGCAGCGGCTTGAATATCACTTGTAATTTCAAAGCGTCGTAAGAATCTGACGAGGGGCATATGAAATCCTAATATTAATATTGTGCCTTGGGAGACAACGGAGCCGAATTTTTGTACTTTGGCGTATTTTACCCGGACAAGGAATTTTGAGATGATGTAAACGCAGGCGCTGCCAGCCATACCGCCAAGCAGAAACAATATGATGCTGTCGCCATATCCGCAAATATATAGTTTCACGACACTGTGGTTGTGACCGCAGTAGAATACTATTAATGCGCACGCAATAAGGATGATATACGCGGAGACGCTCTGAGTATGATATTTGTTGAAAGTTTCGCGGAAATCTCTCAGCCAATATCCTATCATATAGAAAGGATAAGACACAAACACCGAGGTAATGGCGCAAGGAGTGTAATAGAGGGGTTTCCCCAATAGCGATAACTGATATTCATTGATGCAATAAGCAGTAGCAAGGCATACGGCAAACAGCACACAATGCTGCCAAGGCTTTGGAAGATATTGCAAGATTATTTTTAATATAACGAGCGTGTACACAAACCAAAGGGTGTCGACCGATTTATGCACGCCCAATAGCAACTTGGCGATAAAAACTGCAGGGTTGTCGGGATATAACAAATAGTTTGGGGAAATATAATGCCGAGCACACACATAAAGGTAGTTTATGGTGCAGATAATAAGCATCGGCACAATAAGATTATGCCAGATCTTCTTCCAGAATACAGTATGGTTTTCCTCTCTTTTGGAGAGAAACCCTGAAATTAGAAAAAATAAGGGAACGCTGAAAACATAGGCATACACGTTGTGCGGACTCGCAAAATGACCGAAAACAATCAGTGTTATGCCGATTGTTTTCATCCAGTCTATCCAGAAAAAATGTTTGTTGTTATTTATTTGTAATGCCATAAATTCAAAGTGCCATTTTCCCCGCAAGTTCCTTCACTTTCTGCAGCGTCTTTTTGCTGATTTTGCTGTTGAGGAAATACTCGGCGTGGCGCAGCGAATGCATGTCCGTGCCGCAGCAGGAGTACATGTTTTGGTCGAGCAGCCATTCCGCTTTCCGCTGTGCCGCCGGGCCGTATGCGCCAATCAGCGATGGCAAATTGAGTTGGAAAAGAATTTGCCTATCCTTGTAATACTTATAGTCTTTCTCGCCCATATATTCGTATCGCTCGGGGTGTGCCAGCAGCGGCGTGATGCCGCTTTGCTTGATGCTCCTGAGCATGCCCTCCATGTTGATGGGCGGGATATAGTATGAAGTTTCTACCAAGAGGTGCGACTGATCCGCGCCGATGGGCAGCAACGCTTTTTCAGCGAAGCGCGAGGGAAACAGTCCGTCCATCATGTGTTCGGCAGCCAGGTGTAGGTGCACGCTGCCCGTGTATTGTTGCTGCAAGAGGCTGAATCTCTCTCTCAGTCTTTCAGGCTTGTTGGGCATGTCCTCCATGATGTGTGGCGTGAGCCACACGTCCTTCACGCCTACGCTTTCCCAAGTTTGCAGCAGTTGCAGGGTTTCTTCCATTTCCTGCACGCCGTCGTCCACTCCGGGGAGCAGGTGGCAATGATAGTCGCAAAGCCCTTCCAGCAGTCCACTTTCTCTGATTGATATTTTATTGGAGAAGAAAAACATTTAACTGCAAATTATTTTTTTGCACTGATTTTTTACCCGCGGATTATTTGTGTGCCGTGGGGCAAAAATAATACTTTTTAGTGGGCAAAAAAAGGGGGACGAATTTTCAATAAGCCATTTTGTCGTGTACGAACAAAGATTTAAGCGTCATCCACATAATGCGTATGTCGAGCCAGATCGTCCAGTTCTCGATGTACCAGATGTCTCTTTTCACCCTTTCCTCCATTTGCCAAAGTTCCTTTGTCTCACCCCTGAATCCCGTTACTTGCGACCAGCCCGTAATTCCGGGTTTCACGAAATGCCGCACCAGGTATTTAGGAATTAGTTCCGAATAAGTCTTGGTATGGAGTTCCATGTGCGGCCGCGGACCCACGACCGACATGTTGCCTATTAGCACATTCCAGAACTGCGGCAACTCATCTATATTATATTTGCGCATCAGACTTCCGAAGGGGAACTTCCGCTTGTCGTGCTTCGTGGCCTGCATGGTGTCGGCATCAGAGTTGACGTGCATGGAGCGGAACTTGTAGCACATGAAGCTTTTCCCGTTGATGCCCGTTCTCTTCTGGCGGAAGAAGATAGGGCCGGGGCTTTGCACCTTTATAATCACTGCCACAATTGGCAATATCGGCAGGCACGCCGCAAGGCATACGGTAGAGAACACGATGTCGAAAGCGCGCTTGACGGACTTGTTGATAAAGCCCTCAAGCGGCATGGCATGGTTAGAGTAAAGTTCAATGTCGTCCAGAAGCTCGCGCTTGAAGCGTATGCCCAGCCTTTCTGAGGAGGGCGGTAAATAATAAAAGCGCACAAAATGCGTGTCGCAGTAATGGGATAGAGCCAATATGGCATCCTGTTCCGACCTGGGGATGCACACGTAAAGTTCGTCGCCAAGGTTTATGGATTGATTGCTTTCGGCGGCTTCGGTCAGTTCCGCAAGCGTTCCCAATCGCTGAACGCCCATGTGTTCCGCCATCTTTTGGACGTTATCGTCCGCCTCTTTCTCGTCAGCGTAATAGCCCCTCACGCGGTAGCCGAGCGTTGGGTCGTTGGTCAATTTATCGTGCAGGTTCTGGATTTCCGAGTCGATGCCCGCGTAAGTGATAACCCTCGTGTTTTTGCCGAGGCTTCGCAGTTGCTTCACTGCGTTTCTCTCAATAAATCGCAATGTTGTGAGCAGCGCAATTTGCAGGCACCCGATTTTTATAAGCATCCACCCAACGGCGATGTCAATATCCACAGTTTTCATAATCAGGTAGGCGATAACGGTTTGCATCACCGTCAGACTCACCACCTGCCGCAATATATGTCCGCCGGAAATAAGTCGTAAATGGATAATGGTGGAATACCTTACCTGTGCCAAAATCATGGAAAGGTTGCACACAATCCAAAATTCGTTGGCATAATTGCCTGCCCATCCGCTGAGGTCTGGGACGACATGCTTTAAGAAAAACAGCAAGCCATTGAGCAGAAGTATATCCACAGCAATGACGCACCATTTTATCAGATTGTTGGTTTGGTTGTTTCTTCTATCCATAATTATAATGTCTATTCGCCGGCCAATCTGCTATTTGCTGACAAGCGTCTGTAGCCACGCCCGCACAAACTGCGCCGGTTTCCACATCATTTTCATACATTTCATAAGCCGGGGCCACCTGATGCCCAGTTCCCGGAACACCCGGATGTCTTCCTGCCACATGTCGCCCAGCCGCTCCTTGTCTGTGCTTGCGCCGCCCATATTCATCGTTACCACCACTTGGGGCAGGTATATGGCCTGCACTTCCTTTTGTGATAGCACCGTCAGGAGAAATTTCGTATCGGCGGCGATTTTGTAACGCTCGTCGTAGAGCCCGTAACGCTCGAACACCCTACGCCTCACGTAGCAGGTGGTATGCAGCGGCAACCAGCCCAGCCGGAGTTTCCAGCGTTTCAGCGGCGCGCTTTTCCACACCCTCTTCGCCTTTCCCTTGATAGCGTCGATATAGATGCCGTCGGCATATATGAGGTCGGCTTCGGGATGCCGTTCAAAGGCTTTCGCTACGGCGGCCACGGTGTCGGGAGAGAACAGTCTGTCGTCCGAGTGGCAGAGGCCAATCACATCGCCCGTTGTGGCGCGGATGCCGTTGTTGATGCCCTCATAGAGCCCGTTGTCGTCCTTGAACACGATTTTGCTGATGCCCTCGCCGTAGCCCGAGATGATTTCCCGGCTCTTGTCGGTCGAGCCGCCGTCCACCACCACGTATTCCAGGTCCTTGTACGTCTGCCCCAGCACGCTCTCTATGGCGCTTCCTATGGTGTCCTCCCTGTTGAAGCAGGAGGTGATGATTGATATCTTCATTTTGGTCGTATACCCCAGCTGTCAAGGGCATTGAGAATAATGTTTTCGGCAGCACCTTTTGGCAGCTGCCTGAACTCGAAGGTCTCCGCCTTCTTCACGGCGGCGGGCAAATCCCTTTCGTCGAACACGCCCACCACGCAGCCCAGCGCATCGAGTTTTCTGATTAGTTGAAACTGGTCGTGGATATGCTCCTCCTTGTCGCGGCGTGGTAGGACCACTATGCGCTTGCCCAGTTCCATCGCTTCCGATATGGCGCCCCAGCCTCCTTGCAGGATGAGCAGGCGGGCCCCGGCGATGTGTTGGCGCATTTCGTCCCTCGTGCAGAACTTAAAGGCCTTGGCGTGGCGGTAGTCGTAGTCGGTGTGCCCGGTCTGCACCGTCACCTTCTCGCCGCAGGCGGCGGCGAGCTCGTCCACGGCTTTGGCCATCCTCACGAATGGCATATCCATCGTTCCTAAACTTGCGAAAATCATAGCACGCCACAATGAATGGCATTCGGAAAAACCGCCTTCAGGTCCTCCCACTGTACGAGGAAGAGGTCGGCATATTTCTCAATCCATACCGGCGTGCGCGAGGGGGCGGTCACGTCGGCTGCCGAGTTGATGAAAATGATTTTTGTCCCGAGCAGTTTCTTTGCAAAAAATACTGTTGGCACCGTCACGCCCGCACCCGTGGTGATGATGGCGGCGGGGCGTTTTACCAGCACCCAGTAGAGCGCCTGCATGGCATTGACCAGGAGCGTCCACCGCTTTGCGGGTTGGAAATTCGTGAGAAACACGTGATCTTTTCCCTTTATAAACGCTTCTGTTGCAGGCGTTTTGAGCGTGAGCCAATAACAGTCGTAACGCTCGGGTATGCTACCCACGGCGAGGAGCAACTCTCGCAGATGCCCTCCTGCCGAGCAGGCGAGGCAAATCTTATTTGTACGTTTCATGCTATAAACGGGACAAAACTGCGCCAAAATCCCTGCAAAACTATGAAAATTCTCTGAAATCTTCCAATATTTGTTAGCATTTTTTGAGGAACGATTTCGTTAAGCCAAAAGACCAAAGAGAATTTATTCGCTTTGGCTTGGCGAGAAATCGCACTTTTAAGAACGATTTCGTTAAGCCAAATGAGCAGAGTTCAAGCTTGCTTGAATACTCTGCCATGGCGAGAAAACGTCTGTTGAAAACGAAGGTTTTGCGGGACGCTTTTGCATCATTGCAAAAGTACATTATTACGAAAATACCGCAAAAACTTTTTGCCGAATATTTGTGCAGGCAATAACCACGCGCGCGTTACGCATTTTTTTCTCCGAAAACCATTCAACTATACACTGGTTGGCTTAACTATTTGTTGTATAGTCGGTTGTGTGTGTATGGTTTGTGCCTTAAACCCTACACTAATGACGGGTTTGTCTTGTCCTGAAATGGGTTAACCATTTTATGCTGTTTCCGGAAAAGACAGTTGATATGCTAATTTCCATTATCCCCGGTCAAATTTTTCTTTTGTGCTTGAAACGTTTCATTATCTGCGCAGAAAAAGTTTGTTACAAACTTTGTAACATGTATTACAAACTTTGTAATATGTGTTACAAACTTTCTAACATGTGTTACAAACTTTGTAACAAAAACTTTCTTATAGGAAAGGAAAAAGTAGTCCCGAGAAAATTAAAATTGTCTGCGTGTCAATGAAAAAAATCAGGCAGGAACTTTGATTCCTGCCTGAATGATAAACCCTACACTTGTGACGGGTTTGAGATACCAACCCGTCACCTATATCTCTCTGATAATTAGTGAAATATATTGGTTAGTGACGGGATGACGGGTTTTTCGGGGTAATTTTTTTGCGTATATATAGTCGCTGCTTAAAGTGTAAGTAGCAACTCCTAAAATCCGCAACTATCATCCAATACACGATTAAGGGTAGATTTATGAGTCGTTAGTAGCAGCTTTCAGTAAAAAGCAACAGCACAACATCAATAT
>SFPF01000042.1 GCA_004552155.1 Bacteroidales bacterium | reverse complement strand
TAGCCCGAACAAGTTCTTAAAAGTGCGATTGCTCGCCATGGCAAAATTCGAGTAAACTCGATTTTGCTCATTTGGCTTAACGCAATCGTTCGGCTCTGCTCTCGTTTGCACGAAAATTTCCTCGTCTACTCGTCTACTCGTTTACTCGTCTACTTTTCTACTCGTTTACTTCGGCAAGCAAATTGCCATAGCCGTTAAGGCCGGCGGCCCCGAACCCGAAAACAACCCCGCGCTCCGCGCTATCATTGCCAACGCAAAGCGCGAAAACATGCCGAAGGACAACATCGAGCGCGCCATTAAGAACGCAATGGGTAAAGACCAGAGCGACTATAAGTCTATGACTTACGAAGGCTACGGCCCGCACGGCATCGCCATTTTCGTAGACACGCTCACCGACAACCCCACGCGCACCGTGGGTGACGTGCGTTCCGTGTTCAACAAGTTCAACGGCAACCTCGGCACCATGGGTTCGCTCGCTTACCTCTTCGACCACAAGTGCGTGTTCTCCTTCAAGAAAAAGGACGGACTCGACATGGACGAGATGATTCTTGAACTGATTGACTTCGGCGTTGAGGACGAATACGACGAAGACGAGGAAGAAGGCAGCATCACCATCTACGGCGACCCCAAAAGTTTCAACCTCATTCAGAAGCACCTCGAAGAAAACGGCTTCGAAGTGGTTGGCGCTGAGTTCACCTATATCCCCAACGACCTCAAAGACGTAACGCCCGAAGAACGCGAGAGTATCGACAAGATGGTTGAGCGTCTCGAAGAGTTCGACGACGTGCAGACCGTCTACACCAACATGAAGCCCGAATAAATCCTTTTCTCCCAAAGCATAAAACGCCGCCGGCTATACGTTCCTGTATAGCCGGCGGCGTTGTTCGTCAGTAGGGGCGTTTTGCGTTATTGCTGTTCGGTGTATTGGGCGGGCGTACGCCTCTATTTTCTTTTCTTCTTCCCGTAGAGTCTGTCGAGCAAGTCCTCGCGGCCGAGGCGGCGCAGGGCGGCGGTGATTTTGCCGCGCTCTTCGGGTTTGTACCAAAAGAAGAACATGCGCTGGCGCAATTTTTCGGCGGGCGTCTTCGCAGAGAATACGGGGTCGAGGGTGTAAGGGTGGTAGCCGCTGTACCATGCTTCCGTGCTCACGGTCATAGGCGTGGGCGTAAAGTCCTGCACCTGCTCCAACTGGAAGTCCATGTCCTTAGTCAGCGCCGCCAGTTCTGCCATATCTTCTTCGAGGCAGCCGGGGTGGGAAGAGATAAAGTAGGGAATGATTTGCTGGCGCAGGCCCGCCTCGCGGTTGATGCGGTCGAAGATGCGCTTGAAGTCGCCGAAGAGTTTGAACGGGGGCTTGCGCATGAGGTGCAGCACGCGGTCGGAGGTATGCTCGGGCGCCACTTTCAGCCGGCCGCTCACGTGGCGTGTTATCAGTTCGCGCGTGTATTCTTCGGCCGCGCGGTCGATTGCCTCGTCGCCGCTGCGATGCAGCAGCAGGTCGTAGCGTACGCCGCTGCCGATGAAACTCTTTTTGATGCCCGGCAGCGCGTCTACGGCGCGGTAGAGCGCGGTGAGCGGGCGGTGGTCGGTATTGAGGTTGGGGCAAATCTTCGGGTGAATACAGGAGGGACGCTTGCACCGCTCGCAGAGTGTGCGGTCGCGCCCGCTCATGCCGTACATATTGGCCGACGGGCCGCCGAGGTCGCTCAGGTAACCCTTGAAATCTGGCATCTCCGTAATTTCCTTTACCTCGCGAAGCACGCTCTCGCGGGAGCGGCTCATGATGAATTTGCCCTGATGCGCAGAAATGGTGCAGAAGGCGCAGCCACCGAAGCAGCCGCGATGCAGGCACACGGAAAACTTTATCATCTCGTAGGCAGGGATGCGCTTGCCCTTATATTTGGGGTGGGGCAGGCGGGTGTAGGGCAAGTCGAAAGAGCGGTCGATTTGCTCCGTCGTCATCGGGGGAAACGGCGGGGCGACGACCAAGAACTTGTTGCCTACTTGCTGAATGATGCGTTGCGGGTGGAGTTTGTTGCTCTCTTCTTCGATGTGGCGGAAATTGGCGGCGTAGGCGCGGCGGTCTTTCAGGCAGGTCTCATGCGAAGCCAACTGAATGTCATCTTCCGAAATGCCGCCGGGTATATCTTCTTTATTGCACAGCGTCACGGTTTGCAGCACGGGCTTGCGCCGCAGTAGCGTTTGGAAGTCCGCCGCGCTGCAAAAGGCGTCGAGGCGGCCGTGCAGCACGCGGTCTTCAATCTCCCGGCAAAGCCTTTGCACGGGCAGTTCACCCATACCATATATAATAAGGTCCGCCCCGCTGTCGCAAAGAATGCTCGGCCGCAGTCGCTCCTGCCAATAGTCGTAGTGGGTCACGCGGCGCAGCGATGCCTCGATGCCGCCGAGCACTACGGGCACGTCGGGAAAGAGTTGCTTTAAGATTTTGGGCCGTCGGGGCTGTAAGCGTCTTCGGAGCGCAGGCGGCGGTTGGCGGTGTACTTATTGACCATCGAGTCCATCACGCCCGGCGAGATGCAGAAAAAGAGGCGCGGCCGCCCGAGTTTCTTAAAGTCGCGGAAGTCGCCGTGCCAGTCGGGCTGCGGCACGATGCACACGCGCAAGCCCTCGGCTTCAATGACGCGGCCAATGACCGCCGTGCCAAACGAAGGGTGGTCTACGTAAGCATCGCCTGAGAAGATGATAACGTCGGCGCAGTCCCAGCCGCGCAAGTCCATCTCCTTGCGCGTGGTAGGCAGCCAGTCAGTAAGTTGCAGTTTCTTCATTCCGTGGGTTCGGCCGCCTGATTTTGTTTCCAATCGAGATAGAGCAGGATGAGATTTTTCAAACCAAAGGCTTTCATGCTGTCGTGGTAAATCACGTCGATGCAAAGATCGAGCAAGTCTTTCGAGTTTTCCGTCTGGTGGGCGATGAGCGAGCGGATATTCAGGCGCAGTTTGTCCAAGACGGCTTCCGTCACGTAGCCCGTGGAATCCACGAGGTCGCGAAAAAGCAGGTACTTCTCGATGGTTTGGAGGTTTTCCTCAGAAATCTCGATTGTTCTCGTGCCTTTTTCGTTGAGTTGAATGGTATACATAATGGTAAAGGGTATGGAGTAGATTGTTTTTATTTTATTGAGAAGGCAGGGGAGTTTTGGCAACGCCCTATTCCAGCAAAAAGCGGAGGATAGCACGCATGGCCAAGCGGCGGCGTTCGGCATCCTTGATGCATTCGAAGGGAAAGCCCATGACGACGGCGGCGTTGCGCTCTGTGCGGAAAGCCGTGCCGGCACTGCGGTCGTCGGCATAGGAAAAGGCGGAGAAAGCACCTTCGCCGTGCGGCATAAGCACGTCTGGGCGTTGCGCCGCATAGTGCGCCGCGTTCGGAATGCGATAGATATCAAATTCCATATTCAGTCCGCGTACCGTTTCGAGCGAATCGGCGGCTGTGCGCCCTTGCGGCATGTAGTGCAGTACGTTCTTTGCGAAATCCATTTCGGCAGGCGTAGCGAGGTCTGTGCCGAGGAACGCGCCGCTTGCCAACATGCGCCCGCCGGCCGCCATGTAGTCGGAAAAGGCTTTGACGAGGTGGGGCGTGAAAAGTTTGAAGCGGCGGAAGTCCTGGGGTGCGAGGCGTTGCAGACCGCCGATAAAGTCGATGGCGCGGTAGTCTTTCAGATTGATGCCGCCGTCCTCAACCGCCGCGCGACTGCACGAGCAGAACGATGTGCCTTCCAAGGCGAGCATCGCCGTGCCGTGTTCGAAAGCGAAGTCAAACGTATTGCCGGCAATCGTTTCTCCTTCCAGTTCGCCCGTGGAATAGCCGGGCGCATCTGCGCCCTCCGAGGCAGCAGATAGCGGCGCGAAGTTAGTTTGACGGCCGCAGTAAGGGGCGGCGGCGATGTACGGCACACCGATTTCTTCTTCCAAGACAAAACCAATGCTATCGGTTGTCTCTATTCGCGCGGGGCCGCTAAGGCGGTCGAAGCCGTTGACAATCAGCACGCGTGCCTTTTCTTTTGGAGCCTTATACACGCATAGCGTTTCTGAGGGGAAACTCACGCCGCCGGCATTGGCGGCAGCGACGCGGAAACTGTAAACCACGCCCTCGCGGATAGGCAACTGCACGTGCGGGCGATTGGTGGCGCGGACGATTTGACCGTTGTCGAAATCGCCATTCCCGAGCCGCGTATATATAATATATGTATCAGGCTTCGCCGTTTCCTCTAAAGAATCCACGGTTGCGCTCCAAGAAAGCGTCACGCTCTGTCCGTCTGCGTCGAGCAAGGCAGAAAAGCCGTGTGGCGGCAAGGGCTGGACAACCGGGGCGGGTGAAGTTCTGATGCGAAAGCATTTCGAGGATAGCCGACGGCACGCCGGGCATACGCGTCTCGGCATAGTTGCGGTCCCAAAGTTCTCGGCGCGTCCATGTGCCTTTGACGAAAGGCGCTAAATCGCGCACCATACCGGAAAGCAAGGCATCTGCCAAATCGTAGGAAGCATAACGCGACAGGCCGGATTTATATACGCTATCCACAGCCGCGTGCTTGGCAGTGCAGATGCCCAAAGAGCCGTAAACGTTGCCGTCGCGCCTGATGCCGGGATGCCGGCATCGGTGTGCAGGGCCAGCGAAAGTTCAAACGGCACACCGCGTCCGAGGGTATCGGGGAGGAACGTGCTGCCGCCCGTGAGCGTGTTGAGGTAGTGCGAGCGCGTGCGCAGATCGTCGCGGTAGTCGCTCGCGCCCTGCTCTGTGTTGAAAAGCGTATCGGCAAGACCAGCCCATTGCGTGTAATAGCGTGCCGCCTCAAAGGCACGCGCCACGCCGCTTGTGCCAAGTCCCTCGCGGTCGGCCTGACCCATGCCGCCGCCAAAGCGCACCGCGTCGGCAGTCACCGTGCCCTTATGCTCGCTGTAAGAGGAGAGGATTACGCAATTGTTCTGATTAAGGCCTTCGTCAAACTCAAACGTGCCGAGATACACCCACGTGCCGCCGCCCATGCGCTGATTGACGCGAAACTGCGTGCGGCCCCCTTTGTGACAGACCGTATAAAGCGCATCGGGAATGCTATTGGCAAGACTCAGATAACTGACATAAACGGCATAGCGTCCCGTCTTGCCGAAACGGGGTATCCACATGGCCGTCGCCTCGTTGCTTAGATGGTTTGCTGCCTCGGCATAGCGCACCGTGCCTCCGCCAAAAAGGCGCGTGCTATCGGTGAGCAGGCCGCTGCTGAAACCGAAGCCCACGCTGTCGGGAAAGGAGTGCCACGCCGCTGCGCCGCCGTTGGTCTCGGCATAAACGCCCCGGCGGTTGCCGCCGTCGTTGTCCACGATGACCTCCGCGCTTTGGAAATCGCGCTCCACAGGGCAGCCGATAACGGCTCCCGCATTCTCGAGCATCGGAAATAGATAGGGGATAACAATAGAACGGCTCAGCAAATCCTCGCGTGTGCAGTAAAGGCGCGGCCGCTGCCAACGCCATTCACCGTCTTTGAAGTAACGCCCGTGACTGGGCCAAATGAAAAGATGACGGCCTTGCAGTCCGGCAGAAATCTTATAGGGACGCGAAATGTTTTCTACCCAAGGATTATCCCTGAAATCTTTATCGCCGTAACGCCGCGCCTCGTCGCGCCCGCGCTTCCGCAACATATTGGGCACGAATACCTCCATCGGCACGCCCTTGTGCGAATAAAGTTGAAGAGAATGCTTGGCAAACGGCTCGGGCAGGCGGGAGGCGATGCCTTTGTATACAGCCTCCAATCTCTCTGGCGTAAACGGCTGCGAAGAGAAAGGTTCGTTGCAGTAGATGTCTATGCGCCTCGCTTCGCCGTCGATGCGGACGCTGTCGGCCTTCATGCTGCCGTGCGGCGCGTAGCCTGCCACGGCATACGACTGAAAGAAACCGCCGATCGCCGTCTCCGCTTCCTCTGCCGTTTGCGCCGCAGCGACAAATGGCAGACACATTATTAAATATAGGTATATGTACTTCGCCGTTCTCAAAAACCTCATTTCACAATGATTTCATCCGTGAAGAGCCAACCGCCAAACGCACCCGGCAACGCCTTGACGCGTACGAAGCGCGCCTTTGCCCCGCGCCCTTTGAACTGTTCGGTGCGGAAGCCCGGCTTGTCGGTCTTCTCTACTGTATTTTCTGAAAGATATATTTCCTTGAATGCTTTGCCGTCGGCCGAGACCGCAACGGAGAACGAGGCGGGGAAGTAGATCTCCGCGCCGCACACCTGCATGAACGTCGCTGCCACCGATGACACGGTGCGTGCCTTGCCGAGGTCGATGGTCACGTCCAAGCCTTCTTTGCCGATAAAGCCTTGCCAGCGTCCGTCGCCATAGGTCCAGCCACCTTGAAGACCGTCGGTGAGGGCAGTTTCGCCGGCTGCGGGATAAGGCTTCCCATAGGGCGCGTTATAGGCCACCTTGGCTTGCAGCGCGTTGTGCTTCACGGCGCGGCTTCGCTCAGGACGCTCGCCGATTTCGCCTTTCAAGTCGAAGGCGTTCACGCCCTTGCCGCGCAACAACTCGCTCTCATTGAGTGCACGGCGGCGGAAGTCGGCAAAGTCCTTCTTTTTCGTGCCGTTCCAGCCTATTTCGGCAATGGCCAGCACGCGCGGGTAAAGCATATACTCAGCGTGTTCCGCCGTCGGCACATATTCTGTCCAGAGATTTCCCTGGGCTTCGGGCTGCGTAGGGGGCGCGTCCTGGTAACTGTCGAGATAGCAGAATTTGCCCGGTGAAAGGATTACGCGGTTGCCTGCGGCGATGGCCTTTTTGCTTTCGTCCACGTTGCGCCACACCATGACGTTCGTGTTCTTTTGCAGATTGTCTTCGACAATCTCGTCCCAGCCGATGAGATGCCGTCCGTGCGATTCGAGGAATTGCTCGAAGTGGCGGATAAGGCTGGCTTGCAACTGATTTACATCTTTCAAACCCTCCTCGCGCATCTTTCTCTGACACAGCGGACAGTTGCCCCAAGAGGCTTTTCCCGCCTCGTCGCCGCCTACGTGGATATCCTTGGATGGGAAAACGTCCATCACTTCCAGAAGCACGTTTTCGAGGAAATCATATACGCCGGCGTTGCCCGGGCAAAAGTCAGCCTGCTTGTAAGGTTCGTGTGTGCAGGAATATTCGGGGTAGGCGGTGAGGGCTTCTTCTGAATGTGCCGGCATTTCAATTTCAGGCACAATCGTCACGCCGCGTTCGGCGGCATAATCCACGAGTTCGCGCAGTTGGTCTTGCGTGTAATAGCCGCCGTTTGCGCCAGGCTGGCCTTCTTCCACGTAGCCTCGGTCGCCGTTCCACCACTTTTTCCAAGAAGCATCGGTGCGCCACGCCCCGAGCCTCGTGAGGCGCGGATAACGCTTGATTTCCATGCGCCAGCCGGCGGCATCCGTGAGGTGCAGGTGCAGGCGGTTGAGTTTGTAGCGCGCCATCACGTCGATTTGCTTCTTCAAAAAATCTATGGGGAAGAAGTGGCGCGAAACGTCGAGCATCATGCCGCGCCACTCAAAGGCGGCCGCGTCTGTTATCGTGCAGCAAGGGTAGGAGGGGAGGGCAGCAGTTTTCGATGCTGTAGCGGCCAATTGCCCCAGCGTCTGGCCTGCGCGTAAGAAGCCCTCTGCTGCGGCGGCTTCTACGATAATGCTGTCGGCGGTGACTCGGAGCCTGTAAGCCTCGCGCCCCTTTGCCGCATCGCTTTTGCGGAACACGGCGGCGCGTCCTTTGCTATCTGCTGATTTTTTCTCTATCAGGGGCGCGGTGTAAAGATTTCGCGCCATATCGCCTGCCTCGTTATTTACGGCGAATGGCTTGGCGGTGCTGAAAGTACCTTTTTGGAAAGCGGCGCTCTGCGGTTTGGGCAAAAGGCTTTGCGCTTCGAGGCAGCACGATGTGCCGAAACAGCAAAGCATGGAAAGCGATAGCGTGACAATCTTGTTCATAAAATAAACGTGGGCGTTACCTGAAAAATAATGCGGAAAAGCCAAAACGGGCATTTCCTTATATGAAATGTTTGCACAAAGGTACAAAAAAGCGATTTGCGGCATGATATGTATTTACAAAAAGTTGTAAATTTGTCTGCGTATAATGATTATCCCCACAATGAACAGTTCGGAACAAACCATCAGCCGCATTGAGCGCGCGCTGCGCAAGGCAGCATCAAAATTTCCGTCAGACGCTGACAGTTACCCCTTGACCGACCTTTACATACAGGTGCGGCAGGAGAGCGGCGAACTTATGATTTTCGATGACGACGACACGGAACTCACGCGCTGCGTCGTAGAGGAATGGATAGGCAATGCCGACGAGACGTTCTACGACGACATACAGCCGCTCCTGCGCAAAATCCTCAGTCGCATGGACGAGGAACTCCACGCCCTGCCTTTGCTCAAACCTTTCTCCTTCGTACTGATTGGCGAAGACAAGGAAACGCTCGCCGACCTTTACCTCGTTGACGACGAAACGATTATGATAAGCGGCGACTTAATGGAAGGACTTGGCGAGGACCTTGACCAGTTTTGGGAAGAACTTTCTAAGAAATAATTTCACGATATAACGCGCCGCCCCGCTTGGTTTGCAAGCGGGGCGGCGCGTTGTTATGAAAAAAAATAAACGAGTAAACAAATACGTTTTATTGAAAACTTATCTATTAGTTGTTTGCTGCGGGTGCTTGGGGAGCAGCGGGGGCTGCGGGTGCAGCAGGTGCCTGCGGGGCTGCGGGAGCCGTGGCGGCGGGTTTCGCTGAGGTTACTACGTTGGTGTTGTCCTTGCCTGTGGGAGCGAAGAAGATGCTGGCAACGCTGAACACCACGAGGCAGGCTGCGAGCGTCCAGGTGGCCTTTTCAACGACGTCGGTCGTCTTGCGAACGCCCATTATCTGGTTGGAAGAAGCAAAGTTGGAGGCAAGTCCGCCGCCCTTGGATTCTTGGATAAGCACGAGGAGTGTGAGCAATACGGCCGTAATGACAGCCAAGATAACTAATACGGAATACATAATCAGTAATTCTTTGTAAAATGTGTGTTATAAAGTTTTGTTTTGATGCTTGCTATTTTTACCTTACGTATAATTTCAAGTGCCTTCTCATATCGGCCCTGTTTGATGTAGATTTTTGCGAGCGTCATGGTGAAATACGCTTCTTCGCCGCCGCCGGCCGTGTCTTCGCCGCCGCTGTCGGTTTCGGGCACGTACTCCACTTCTTCTTGCAACTGTATGCCGTCGGACGTGTTCTGTATGAAGTTGTCGATAATGCTGCCCGTCCGGCTTTGCTCGGGCTTCGCTTCCGTTTGTTGCGACGGATTGGGCACGATGTCGTCCATTTGCAGCAGGAAAGCCGTGTAATCCACCGCCGCCTCGGCGGGCGTGAGCCTGTGCTGCGGCATGAGGGGTTCGTCGGTCGTGCGCAGGAAATCGTCGATAAGCACTGTCGTGCGGTCGCCTGCGGGTTGCTGTTGCGGCGTGCTGAGCGGTTTTTTCGCGGCGTTGGGCTGCGGCGTTGGGCTTGAGTTTATAGTTGTCGGCTTCGATGAGACTGAACAGCACCTTGCGGTCGGGCAGACAAACGGCGGCCCGGCGCAGTTCCTCGCCGAACGACGGGTCGTGCAGCAAGAAGAGGTTTTGCAGGAAGAGCAGCCTTGCGGAGTGGAAGCACGGATATTTGGCCACCAGCTCGCGCAGCGGGTAGAGCGTCTCTTTGCTGAGGCGTTCCGGGTGCTCTATGAGTTCAGTCAATGAAAGTTGCATCTATATTAATATTGTGTATAATGCGGGCGTGAGGGTATTTGAAATCTTGCGCTTGGGGCGGCCTGAAAGGCCAGTTGTTGCACACAGCCCGGGGCAACGCCCCGGGTAATGGTAGCGCATTGATTAAAGTGTCGCGCTCTGTAAGAGCAGCCTCCTTTATGAGGGGCAACGCCCCGTGTGCCGTTGGGGTTACGCGCTTTCGGCGCGTGGCATTTTTGCGCCGTCGGCACAAAAATGCCGAATGTAATGTTCGCTGCATACGTTTCCCCAGGGCGTTGCCCTGGGCTATGGGCGGCATTTGGGCTTACAGCCCGCCACAATTATGTTTGGCATTTTCTTTGAGGCAAGTGGTGACTTCGGTTTTTAACCGCTTATTCCATTATTACTACCAATTCGCCACGGTGGCGTTGAAAATCTGGTCGGCAAGGTCTTTCACCATTTCCGTCACCAGTTCTTCTTGCACGCTCGTTAGCTGTTGCGTGGAATTATATTGCGTGGTGGCTTGGAACTGCCGTTCCCAGTGCTCGTTGGTCTTGTTGTTGTCGTAGCGGATATTGACCGTCATGCGCAGTTGCACTTGGGCGGAATAGCCGTCTGCAGAGATCGACTTATTGAACTGGTCGTAGCCCGTTATCTCACCCGCGATGTGGAGGTCGCCGCCGCGCTTCACGAGTTTCAGGCGCGTTTGGTTGGCAAACATGTCCTGCAACTTGTTGTTGAACATGGCTTCCATCGGAGCCCAGCCGTAAGGAGCGCGGTTCACCACCTTATCAATCTGTATGGTCTTGATGAGGTCGTAGTTGATGCTCGTGCCCGTAAACTTATAGCTTATGGTGCAGGCCGTCAGCAAGGAGAGGCAGAGGCAGGGAATGAGCAACAGAATGGCTATCCCGCTTCTCGCGCCCGGCGCACGCCGTAGATTGAAAAGAATGCTATGCTTCGTCTTCCAGCCCATACTCTTTAATTTTTCTGTAAAGCGTGCGTTCGGAGATGCCGAGCTGTTCGGCTGCCGCTTTCCTGCGGCCGTGGCAGGAGCGCAATGCCTGCCGAATGAGGTCGCGCTCAAGTTGTTCGAGCGAGGGCGGGGCAGCAGTGGTGGTAGTGGCGGCCACGGGGCTTGCCGGTGCGGGTTCGTTAAGCACTTCCGTCACTTCCTCCGCCTCCCAGATAGGCAGTTCGTCCTTTGCGGGCGTGATTTGCGGCTTGCGCGGGTTGCGGTTGAGAAACGTCACGTTGCCGTGCTCAGCTGCATGGTCTCCGCCGTCGACGGAATGGTGTGCCACGGCGTTTTGCCCGTGCACTATTTTTTTCAGTTCGCTCACGTCGCGGCGCAAGTCGAAGAGAATTTGATAGAGGATTTCGCGCTCGTTTTTGAAACCGCCGTCCGTCTCGTCGCGCCCCACGATAGCGGGCAGCGAGTGTGCTGAATTTTTCGGCAGATACGTTTGCAGGATTTCCGGCGTTATCTCTCGCGTGTCGGCCGTTACGGAGAGGCTTTCGGCGAGGTTCTTGAGCTGGCGCACGTTGCCGGGCCAGGCATAGTCGGAGAGCCATTCCTCGGCCTGGGGCGTGAGGCGTACGGCAGGCATGCGGTATTTCTCGCTCATGTCGAGCGCAAACTTTTTGAACAGCATCACGCTGTCGCGACCGCGCTCGCGGAGTGGCGGCACGTGTATGGCAATCGTGTTGAGTCGATAATAAAGATCCTCGCGAAACTTGCCGTCGTGGATGGCCTGTTCGAGGTTCACGTTGGTGGCAGCCAATGCGCACATCGGTCTTGCGCACCTCGCTCGAGCCCACGCGGATATATTCGCCCGTTTCGAGCACGCGCAGCAGCCTTGCTTGCGTGGCGAGCGGCAGTTCGCCCACTTCGTCGAGGAAGAGCGTGCCTCCGTTGGCTGCGGCAAAGTAGCCCTCGCGCTGCTCCACGGCTCCCGTGAACGCGCCCTTCTCGTGTCCGAAAAGTTCAGAGTCGATGGTGCCTTCGGGAATGGCGCCGCAGTTCACGGCAAGGTAGCGCTTGTGCTTGCGCAGGCTGTTGTCGTGAATGATGCGCGGGAACACCTCTTTGCCCGCGCCGTTCTCGCCCGTAATCAGCACGGTGAGGTCTACGGGGGCAATCTTCATGGCTATTTCCAGGGCGCGGTTGAGCGCGTCGCAGTTGCCTATGACGCTGTATTTTTGCTTAATATTTTGAAGGTCGAAGCCTGCCATATTTTTATTGTGTGTGGATAGGCGTTATAAAGGGTGCGTCCTACGCACGGGCCTATCAGTTAGCAAAATTACGCAATTTCTCCCGAATTTCCTGCTTTTCTTATAAGCAAATGTTGCGCGCGCCCCGTTTTTTCGTGTTTTGCGTGGTGAAGCGTCTGCAGTGGTTTGAAGATTTTTTGTGGTTCGTAAATTCTTTTTGGTGGGATGCCCATCATTGAATTATAGTTAAAATGCCTGGAAGGCATTACGGAGCGCAGCGACGATAACTGGGCACGCAGACCTCGGGAGCGGCTATTGCTTGAAAGTTTTGCCTGGGAGGCAGTACACCTCTGGTAAAGCCTCATTTCCTGTGGCGTAGTGCCTTCCAGGCACATCGTCCTCGCTCCGTCCCTCCGGACACTTCGTGCCCGGTTACCGTCGCTGCGCTCCGTAGTGCCTTCCAGGCACGTAAAGCCAAACAAAAACCCGCCGCCCATTTTCTCAATCACAAACAAACATCATCGCCTTTCCACGTGTTGCTCAGAGCGTGATTTATATAAGGTGCCTGGAAGGCACTACAGAGCGAAGCGATGGTAACCGGGCACGCAGTGTCCGGATCAACGAAGACGGTACGATGTGCCTGGAAGGCACTACGCCGAAGGACAGGTTTCAAGGAACGTACAGCGATATATAAATTTTGCTCCCGTTACCCCAATCGTAAACAAACGTCATCGCCTTTCCACGCTTTGCTCAGAGCGTGATTTATACTAAGTGCCTGGAAGGCACTACAGAGCGAAGCGATGGTAACCGGGCACGCAGTGTCCGGATCAACGAGGTCGGTACGATGTGCCTGGAAGGCACTACGCCGAAGGACAGGTTTCAAGGAACGCACAGCGATATAGAAATTCTGCTCCCGTTCCCCCAATTGCAAACAAACGTTATCGCCATTTCACGTCCCGTTTCTCGGAAATTTTGAAAGTTTAGGAAAATATAACGTTCTCGGACTTGCGAAAAATTTTGAGGCGGAAAAGAAATTCGATTTCGTAAGTTCGTTTCAACTATCTTATATGAGCGTGAAAACTATCTTATAAGATAATTCTTACGAGCTCGGAGATAATTTTTACGTGCTTGCTTAAAATTTTCACGACCTTGCTGATAGTTGCAGGCACGAAAAAAGCAGGAAGTGCGCCGCGCCGCGCTCTTCCTGCTTGCAAGGCAAATTTAATCATTTATCTCCGTTTTGACAAATCTCAAAAAGTGTTGCGAAGAGTTTTATTCTTTGAAACGACCAAATTTCACCGTCATCAAAAGAAATTTCCGCTTTTCATATAGGAAAAGGCGGGTATTTCGTAATTTTGCAATATGATAGGCGCTTTGCTGGCATACATATAATATATAGTGTGCGCCGCCTGCGCCAGTTAATCTATATTTTTCAAAACAATCCTACAATGAAGAACGGATTTATCAAAGTGGCAGCTGCCATTCCGTCGGTACGCGTGGCCGACTGCGCCTACAATACGGAACGCATTGAAAGCCTTGTGGCACAGGCAGAGGGGCTGGGCGTGGAAATTATCTGCTTTCCTGAACTCTCGCTCACGGCCTACACCTGCCAGGACCTCTTTTCGCAGCAACTGTTGCTGGAAGAAGCAGAGACGTCATTGCTCAAATTGCTCGAATTCAGCCACAACCTCGACATTGTCATCATCGTAGGCGTGCCTATCGCCCACTGCGGTATGCTCTTCAACTGCGCAGCCGTGATACAGCGCGGCAAACTCTTCGGACTTGTGCCGAAAACGTATTTGCCTAACTATAAGGAGTTTTACGAACAGCGGTGGTTTACCTCCGCCGCGCAGCTCCTGACGCCCGCCAACATTCGCTTCTGCGGACAAAGCGTGCCGATGACGAGCCATCTGCTCTTCGATACCGACCGCATCACCTTTGGCATCGAGATTTGCGAGGACCTATGGGCACCTGTGCCGCCCAGTTGCGGCCTGGCGCTGCAAGGTGCGGATATTATCTTCAACCTCAGCGCAAGCAACGAACTCATTGGCAAGGCTGCCTACCTCCACAGCCTCGTTTCGCAGCAGAGTGCACGCCTCATTGCGGGCTATGTGTACGCCAGTAGCGGCTACGGCGAAAGTACGCAGGACCTCGTGTTCAGCGGCCGCGCCTACATCTGCGAAAACGGGCACACGTTGGCTGAGGGCAGGCGCTTCGCGATGGAAGAGCAGTTGGTGGTAAGCGAAATCGACGTGGAACGCCTGCGCATCGAGCGGCGCGTGAACACTACCTTCGCCGCCTCGCGCAATGTCATGCAGCAGGCCCCGGCGCAGCACGTGGAACTCGAGCCCGTTACGCAACCTGCCGAGCGTTTCACGCTCACACGCCCCATCAACGCGCACCCCTTCGTGCCGGAAGGCAAAGCGCTCAACGAGCGTTGCGAGGAAATTCTCTGCATTCAGAGCGAAGCTTTGGCTAAACGCATCGAACATACTGGTGCACAGACGGTTGTCTTAGGTATCAGCGGCGGACTTGACTCTACGCTTGCCCTGCTTGTCTGCGTCCACGCTTTCGACCGCCTCGACCGCTCGCGGCGCGGCATTGTGGGCATCACGATGCCCGGCTTCGGCACGACCGATCGCACCTACATCAATGCCATCAACCTGATGAAGAGCCTCGGCATCACCATTCGCGAAATCAGTATCGCCGATGCCGTGACGCAGCATTTCAAGGACCTTGGTCACGATCCCGAAAAGCACGACCTTACCTACGAAAACTCGCAGGCACGCGAGCGCACCCAAATCCTTATGGACGCCGCCGGGCAGATGAACGGTTTTGTGGTGGGTACGGGCGACCTTAGCGAGCTCGCGCTCGGCTGGGCCACTTACAACGGCGACCACATGAGTATGTATGGCGTGAACGCCTCGATTCCGAAAACGCTGGTCAAGCATCTCGTGAAATGGGTTGCGGAAAACCTCGCCGACGAAGCGTCCCGCGAAACCTTGCTCGATATCGTGGACACGCCTATTAGTCCCGAACTCATTCCTGCCGACGAAAACGGCAACATCAAGCAGGTCACCGAAGACTTGGTTGGGCCATACGAGTTGCACGACTTTTTCCTCTACAACACACTGCGCTTCGGCTTCCGACCGAAAAAGGTGTTGGCGCTTGCGCTCCGCGCTTTCGATGGAACGGGCAACGGTTCGCGTTTCGACGAAGAAGTGATACGCCATTGGCTCACTGTGTTTTACCGCCGTTTCTTCTCGCAACAGTTCAAACGCTCCTGCTTGCCCGACGGACCGAAAGTGGGCACGTGCTCGCTCAGTCCGCGCGGCGATTGGCGCATGCCGTCGGACGCATCGGCAGCAGCGTGGCTGGACGATTTGAAAGAAGAATAAGGCGGCGCGATATAGCAAACGATAATATTATATTATATCTACGTTGTCTGAATTAGGAACAGACATGATTAAAGTATCATCTGCCTGGAAGGCAGTACGGAGCGAAGCGACGGTAACCGGGGACGAAGTCCTCGGAAGCGGTAATTGCAATGATTCTGCCTGGAAGGCAGTACGCCTGTGGAAATGTTTTAAGAGCCTGTCCTGTGGCGTAGTGCCTTCCAGGCACATCGTCCGTGCCACTCATTCCGAGCACTGCGTGCCCGGTTACCGTCGCTTCGCTCCGTAGTGCCTTCCAGGCACTTAATACCTAATTCAACCAACGGGTATATCCTCAATCTTACGAATTGATACTGATCTAAAATTTGTGCACTTGTTGGGACAAAAATTATACAGCTTAATGAATTATATCAGATACATGCTCCTCGCGCTTTCCCTGCTCTCCCTGTCTGCTTTCGCCGACAAGAAACCGGCGGAAGTGTTTATGGCAGAAACGGTGTTGGAGAAAAGCGAGATCCACAAGGGCGACAGCCTACTCGTGAGCGTTGTGCTTTATGCCTCCCAGCCGTTCGACCAAGTGGGCAGCGCGCCGGAACTGAAAGTAAAGAATGCCACCGTGCGCCCCGTGCGTTTCCGCGTGGAAAACACCCAGCGGCGCGTGCGCCGCGACGGGCGCGTGCTCTATTCCATAGTATGCGCGCAATACGTGGTTTGCCCCTCCGAAACAGGAACTTACGTCGTGCCGCCGCTTAAAATAGAGGGCGCGTACAGAGTGTACCAGCAGGCGCAAACGCCCTTCGACGACTTTTTCGGCGTGCCGCGAAAGTACGTTACGGTAAAGGCGAAAGCCGCGACGGAAAAGGTGTCGTTTGAAACCACCCCCAAGCCCCTGCGCACCACCCGCGATGCCATACGTCAGGGCGGCGCGGTGCTGTAAACCTTTCAACAACCTGATTGTTCGTTTTATTTGCCCACGAATTGTCACGAATGTACACAAATCTCTTGCAATGGGTAAAATGGCGACCTGGTCGGTCGCACTAATCTCACGAATAAGTTGAATTAGTGAAAATTCGTGGGCAAAAAGAAAATTGTGGATTAAAACCCTTATATATAATAATACTATGGCAAATTCCTTCCTCGACCTCTGCCGCACGCGCCGCAGCGTGCGTGCTTACAAGCCGCAAATTCCAGAAACTGAGGACTTGCAATATATTTTCGAGTGCGTCCGCATGGCGCCCTCCGCAGTGAATTTCCAGCCTTGGCATTTCTTTATAATAACCAATAAAGAAAAACTCGCCGCACTTGCCGAATGCTACAACCGCGATTGGTTCAAAACCGCGCCCGCTTGCATCGTGGCGTGCCGCAATGCCGACGAGGAATGGAAGCGCGGCGCGGACGGCAAACCGCATGGCGACATCGACGTAGCTATCGCCGTGGAGCATCTTTGCCTCGCCGCTGCAGAGCGCGGTTTGGGCACTTGCTGGGTGTGCAACTTTGAGGTTGAAAAATACCGCCAGGCATTGAGTTTGGCCGATAACCTTCACCCCGTTGTACTCGTGCCCGTGGGTTACCCCGACGATGCTCCGCGCGAAAAGCAACGCAAGGAGATGAGCGATTTTGTAACGATAATCGAATAAGAAATTTGATTTCCTTATAAGAAATTGCTATCTTTGCTTTTCAAAAAAGGGAGAAATGTCGCTAAAAACCTTTACAATTATCGGTTCGGGCAATGTGGCCACGCACATCGGCAAGGCATTGCAAAGGGGAGGCTATATAATAAATGGTGTGTTTAGTCACACTTTGGCGAACGCCGAGCAACTGGCGGCAGCCTTGCATTGCCCCGCGACGGACAGCATTAGCGACGTGCCTGCGGCAGATGCCTTCCTGTTTTCGGTAAAGGACAGTGCGCTTCCCTCGCTCGCTTCGGAAATCATAAAGCGGCACGGCGCAACGCCAACGTATATCCATACGGCAGGCTGCATTCCCGTCAGCATTTTTGGCGGCGGCGCAAAGCGGCAGGCGGTGATTTATCCCCTGCAGACGCTCTCGAAGCAGCGCGAGATAGACTTCCGCACCGTGCCGCTCTTCATTGAGGCTACCGATGCCGAGACGCTCGCAGCCGTCAAGGAGGTGGCAGAAACGCTCTCGGGCACCGTGCGCGAGATGGACAGCGAAAACCGCCGCCGCCTGCACCTTGCCGCCGTGTTCGCCTGCAATTTCGTAAATCATTGCTATGCCCTTGGCGAGAAGGTTATGGAAAAAGCCGGACTCGACTTTTCCTATCTCCTCCCGCTCGTAGATGAAACGGCGGCAAAGGCGCACACGCTTTCGCCCCGCGCGGCTCAGACCGGTCCGGCGGTGCGTTGGGACGAGAATGTGATGCAATCGCATCTCGACTTGCTGGAAGACGAACCGCGAATGGCGGAAATCTATCGCCTTTTAAGCCAAAGCATAAAAGAGTATTCTGCAAAATAATCTCTTAACCCTTACCTCAATCTATGATAAACTACGATTTGACCAAGATCAAAGGCCTTGCCTTCGATGTAGACGGCGTGCTGAGCACAAACTTCGTGCTGCTCGACGAAGACGGCGGGCAACCGCGCCGCACCGCCAATATCAAAGACGGCTACGCGCTGCAACTCGCCGTGAAGCAGGGACTTAACATCGCCATTATCACAGGAGGGCGCAGCGAGGCGGTGCGCACGCGCTATCTGGCACTGGGCGTGATGAATATCTTTATGGGTGCCGGCGTGAAAATCCAATGTTTTGACCAATGGCTCGAAGAGAGCGACTTGCAGCCCGAAGAGGTGCTGTACATGGGCGATGACATTCCCTGCCCCGCCGACGCTGCCGACGAAATTAAAGGCATCTCGCTCTACGTGAGCCACGCCGCCGGAGGCTGCGGCTGCGTGCGCGACGTAGTGGAACAGGTGTTGCGGGCGCAAGGCCTTTGGATGTCCGACGAAACCGCTTTCGGCTGGTAAGGCCGATTTTACCCATAATCCATAGTCCCTTTAATCTTTACAGAATCTATTACTATATTGCCACTTACTTTTTTCACAACATTATGCTCGACAATCTCAAAAACTACGATATAATCCTTGCCAGCAACTCGCCGCGACGCAAAGAGTTGTTGCAACGGCTCGGCTTGCCCTTCAAAGTACGCACGCTCTTCGGCGTAGACGAAAGTTTCCCCGAAAACCTGCGCGGCGAAGAAATCGCCCTTTATATAGCACGCAAAAAGGCGGAAGCCTACAAAAGTTCGATGTCGTCGAATGAACTGCTCATCACCGCCGACACAATAGTTTGCCTCGACGGCGTGGTGATGGGAAAGCCCTATGGCGCGGAAAATGCCAAGACAATCCTTCGCCAGCTCAGCGGCCGCGTGCATCAGGTCATCACCGGCGTGACGGTGCTCACGCAAGTGAAGCGCGAGAGTTTCGCCGTGACCAGCCACGTTAAGTTTGCAAATGTCACGGAGGACGAGATAGATTATTACGTCGACAACTATCTGCCGTTCGACAAAGCAGGTGCCTACGGCATTCAAGAGTGGTTTGGCCTCGTGGCAGTGGAGGAACTGCGCGGCAGTTACTTCAACGTGATGGGCCTGCCCGTGCAACGCCTCTACACAGTGCTCAAACAGTTTTAGAAACTGCTAAAAACCGATGCGATGAAACTGAAAGTTTTTCCCAAAAACACGCCCGAAGCCACTATCGAGCGCATCGTGCAAACCCTCTCCGACGGCGGCGTGATTATTTACCCCACCGACACCACGTATGCCTTGGGGTGCAGCGCGATGAAGGAGCGTGCCGTGGAGCGCGTGTGCAAAATCAGGAATATCGACATCGCCACCCACCCGCTCTCCATCGTGTGCTACGATATGAGCGCGATTAGCGAATATGCCCGCATCGAAAACAATATTTATAAGACCATTCGCCGCAATCTCCCCGGCCCGTTCACCTTTATCCTGCCCGGAAAGAACACGCTGCCCAAGATATTCCGCGCCTGCAAGGGCAAAGAGGTAGGTATCCGTATGCCCGACAGCCCTATTGTGGCGGAAATCGTGCGCCGCCTCGGCGCGCCGCTCATGACCTGCTCATTGCCGATGCCCGAGGGCGAAGAGGAGGAAACGGCTTACCAGACAAATCCCGACCTGATTGAAGAAACTTTGGGCAACGACGTGGATTTGCTGCTCGACGGCGGCGAAGGCGTTTACGCCAACTCAACTATTGTGGACTGCACCGGCGATGAGCCGGAAATAATCAGGCAGGGCATCGGGGAATTGCAATAAAATTTTTCATAGAAAGCATATAAACATGACACACAAGACCAAACTGACGGTTTTCGCCCTTGCCGCCTCGGCGTTGCTTTTCACGGCCTGCAAGGAGCACATGAACGATGATAAATACCAGTCGATGCCGCCCACCATCAGCGGCGTCACTTTCCATGTAGCCGGGACGGGCAGCACGGATTTGCGCGTCGGCGACAAAATCGTTGCCACCGTGGTGCAGTCATCGCTGGGAAAACTTCTTTACCGCGCTGACTATTCTTGGGAAACGCCGAGTGTCGAGTCCCCCACGCATACTAATCCCACGGACACGATTGTTGCCAGCAAATCGGGACAATATACCTTGAAATTCAAAGGCACTTACCACATCAGCGGCAACAGCACGGGCTGGGGCGGCAACTACACCGAATATTTCTCCGACAACACGGGCAAAGTTTCATATGCCTTGCAAGGCTCGGGCTATGCCTCGTATGTCATCACCATTGAAAAGAAACTAATCGTCCAACCAGCCCTTCAGCAATAATCATTGACCTGAATATAAACAGAAAGGCACCGCGCAAAATCGCGCAGTGCCTTTCTACTTTATAGTTTTAGGTTTATTTCAATCGCCATTTATCTTGCCAGAATACGAGGGGCAGGACAATTTCTTCCTTTGTACTGTCGCCGTACGTCACGGAAAGGTAAGCATCGGCGGCGGAATGCTCGGCGTGCAGTTCGGAGCGCAGGAACTCGGCGCTGACCGTGCCGCCCTTTTCTTCCTTAATCCTTGCTGCGTGCTGTTTCAAGGCATCTGCCATTTGCTTGCAGAAGTCGGCGGGCTTGTCGTCGCAGCTCTGCATCGCCTTGACATATTCGGCGTAATTGCCGCTGCGGTAGAGTTCGTAATATTCCATAACCTCCTTTGCCGTGGGCGGTTGCAACCCGTCGCCGCCGCCCGACGAACAGGCAACCAGCAGGAATGAAAGCAGGAGTGCAAAGAAGGGTGAGCGTTTGTTGGGCATCATCGGAAGATTTTATTTCTGACGAATAAAGATGTTAATCGGCGTGCCGAGGAAGTTCCACCGCTCACGAATCTTGTTTTCGAGGAAACGCTTGTAAGGCTCTTTGACGTATTGCGGCAAGTTGGCGTAGAACACGAACGAGGGGATTTGCGTGTTGGGCAGCTGGGCGCAATATTTTATCTTGATGTACTTGCCTTTCATCGAGGGTGGGGGATATGCCTCAATCAAGGGCAGCATTTCTTCGTTGAGCTTCGAGGTGCTGACGTGGCGCTTGCGTGCCATGTAGACCTCCTTGGCAACTTCGAGCACACGGAAGATGCGCTGTTTGGTAAGGGCGGAGGCAAAGATAATGGGGAAGTCTGTGAAAGGAGCCATGCGGCTGCGAATGGCATTCTCGAAATGCGCGATGGCTTCCTTCGACTTGTCCTCAACGAGGTCCCACTTGTTCACCACCACCACGAGGCTCTTGTTGTTGCGCTGGATGATTTGCACGATGTTGAGGTCCTGGCTTTCGATGCCGCGCGTGGCGTCGATGAGCAGGATGCAGACGTCGGAGTTCTCAATAGCGCGTATAGAGCGCATCACGGAGTAGAACTCAAGGTCTTCGGTCACCTTGTTCTTGCGGCGTATGCCGGCGGTGTCGACCAGGAAGAAGTCGAAGCCGAACTTGTCGTAGCGCGTGAGAATACTGTCGCGCGTGGTGCCGGCAATATCGGTAACGATGTGCCTGTCCTCACCGATGAATGCGTTGATCAGGCTGCTCTTCCCGGCATTAGGTCTGCCCACGACGGAGAAGCGGGGAATGTTTTCCTCTGCCTCTTCGCCGCCGTTTTCAGGACCGAGCTTCTCGATAATGACATCGAGCAAATCGCCCGTTCCACTGCCCGTGGCGGCAGAGACACAGAGCGGCTCGCCAAGACCGAGGGAGTAAAACTCGGCGGCCTCGTAGCGGTCCTCGTTGTTGTCGGTCTTGTTGCTGCACAGGATAACGGGCACCTTGCTGCGGCGCAGGATACTGGCCACGGCATCGTCGAGGTCGGTCACGCCGTTCTTGATGTCGGTGACGAAAAGTATTAGGTCGGCCTCTTCGGTGGCGAGGCTGACTTGCTTGCGTATTTCTTCTTCAAAGATGTCGTCGGAATTGACTACCCAGCCGCCGGTATCGACGAGTGAAAACTCGCGGTTGCCCCACTCGCACTTGCCATATTGGCGGTCGCGCGTGGTGCCGGCCACTTCGCTGACGATGGCCTGGCGCGTGCCCGTGAGACGGTTGAAGAGCGTGGATTTGCCGACGTTAGGCCGGCCGACTATTGCTACTAATTTCGACATACAATATTATATATATAATGTGTGCGTTCGTGTGATGTTTACAAATCCTTGTATCCGTAGGCTTCGAGGCGCTTGTTGCTGTTGCGCCAATCCTTATCTACTTTTACAAAGATTTCGAGATAAATGCTTTTGTCAAAGAACTTTTCCAAAGTCTTGCGGGCTTCGGTAGAAACCTTTTTCAGAGCAACGCCGTTGTGCCCGATAATGATGCCCTTCTGGCTTTCGCGCTCCACGTAGATAACGGCATTGATGTGGATGCTCTTTTCGCTTTCCTTGAATTGCTCCACAACGACCTCAACGGCATAAGGTATCTCTTTGTCGTAATAGAGAAGGATTTTCTCGCGAATGATTTCGGTGACGAAGAAACGCGCGGGCTTGTCGGTCCACTGATCCTTGCCATAGTAAGGCGGGCTATCGGGGAGGAGTTCCTTGATGCGGCGGAGCACGGCGTCGACGTTGAACTTAGCGGTGGCGCAAACGGGGATAATCTCGGCTGCGGGCAGGTTGTCGTGCCACAGCTCGACGATTTTTTCCAGTTCCTGCTGGTTGCTGAGGTCTATCTTATTGATAAGCACCAGCACTGGTATGGACATCTTGCGCACCTTCTGCAAAAAGTCCTCGTTCTTGTCGGGCTTTTCCACCACGTCTGTGACGTAGAGCAGCACGTCGGCATCTTGCAAGGCCGACTCGGAGAAAGCGAGCATCGACTCCTGCAATTTGTAGTTGGGCTTCAAGACGCCCGGCGTGTCGGAGAAGACAATCTGCATGTCGTCGGTGTTGAGAATGCCCATGATGCGGTGGCGCGTGGTTTGCGCCTTGAAGGTGGCGATAGAAATGCGCTCGCCCATAAAGAGGTTCATGAGCGTGGACTTGCCTACGTTGGGGTTGCCCACGATGTTTACGAAACCGGCTTTGTGCATCTTGTTGCTTATTTGAATTTAGTTACGAGTTGACAAGTAAACGAGTAAACGAGACAGAAATCTCTTGCAAACTATATTTGATATTAGTAACTTGTCTTGTTTGCTCGTCTACTCGTTTACTTGTTTACTAAATTGTTATTATTACATCAAAGGGAAAGGAAAGGGCGTGCCTTTTCCTTTCCCTTGAATTATGTTTTGAAAAAAGTTTATTTAGCGTCGTAACCCCATTTGAGGTAGGCAGCGCCCCAAGTAAAGCCTGCGCCGAAAGCGGTGAGGATAAGGTTGTCGCCTTTCTTAAGCTGCTTTTCGTAGTCCCAGAGGGCGAGGGGCAGGGTGCCGGCGGAAGTGTTGCCGTAGCGCTGGATATTGAGCATTACCTTCTCCATCGGCAGTTCGAGGCGGTTGGCCACGGCTTCGATGATGCGCACATTTGCCTGGTGAGGCACAACCCAAGCGATGCTGTCCTTGTCGAGGCCGTTGCGCTCGGCGATGAGTGCGCTGGCGTCGCTCATGTTGGTGACGGCAAACTTGAAGACGGTGCGACCTTCCTGGTGCAGATAGTGCATGCGGTGGTCAATGGTGAAATATGAGGGGCTGCACACAGAACCGCCCGCTTTCATGCAGAGGAAAGGCAGGCCCTTGCCGTCGGTGCGCAGGAAAGAGTCTTTCCAGCCGAGGTCTTCGGTCGTAGGCTCTACCAATACGGCTGCTGCGCCGTCGCCGAAGATGGGACAAGTGGCGCGGTCGGTATAGTCCACGATGCTCGACATCTTGTCGGCGCCGCACACCACGATTTTCTTATAGCGTCCGCTCTGAATCATGCCGGCTGCAACGTCCATTGCAAAGAGGAAACCGCAGCAGGCGGCCTGCATGTCGATGGCGAAAGCGTTCTTCATGCCGAGGCGGCCTATGACGATAGAAGATGTTGAGGGGAAATGATAGTCGGGCGTGGTTGTGGCGAGAATGAGCGCGTCAATTTCCTGCGCGTCGGTGCCGGTCTTTTCGAGCAACTGCTTCACGGCTTTGCGTGCCATATAGCTCGTGCCGAGACCTTCCTCGTTGAGAATGCGTCTCTCCTTGATGCCGATGCGTGTCATAATCCACTCATCGTTGGTCTCGACCATGCGCGAAAGTTCGTCGTTGCTCAGAACATATTCAGGCACGTAACCGCCTACGCCCGTTATAACTGCGTTAATGCGTTCCATTGTTCAGTGGGATAAGATGGACATATATATTAATGTCCGCTTTAATAAAATTCTTACGCCGCACGAAGTCGTGCGGCGTAGGTTATTTTAGGTTGCTATCAACCTAATAAATGTGTGCTTATTCAGCAACTTCTTCCTTAACAACGGCAAGTTTGCCACGGTAGTAGCCGCAAGTGGGGCATACAGTGTGGTAGATGTGCCAGCCGCCGCAGTTGGGGCAAATTGCCAGCGTGGGTGCTACAGCCTTGTCGTGAGTTCTACGTTTAAGGGTTCTGGTCTTTGACTGTCTTCTTTTAGGATGTGCCATTGTTCTTTATTCGTTTTGTTTGTGTATGTTGATAAATTCTTATTAAGTAGTACCTTGCGGCGCGTTACTCTGTTTCGGTGATAAATCTGCCCGTCATGTCTTCGTTGCATTCGCCTTCTGGATGAACGCGCTGCAGGGGCAGTGAGGTTTCGATTATTTCGTAGATGGTCCAGTCAAGGTCTAATTTTCCCGTTTTGGCATCAACGTGCATCGCGAGGTCATCGTCGGTTTCGCTGTCAGCGTATTCGGCAAATGCGCCGTCGTCGATAATCTTGATGCTCTCGGCAGCCTCTACCGGCAATGACAGACTTTCGAGGCAGCGGTCGCATAGCACCTCAACTTGACCTTTAAGTTGGATGTCGGCGACATATATGCCGCTACTTTTGGACTGCAAATCTAAATTCAATTCGATGCGTCCGCCGAGAATTTCCTTTTGCTCCAAGTGCTCGAAGAATTGGTTTTCCAGCATGCGATGAAGCGGAAAAGCCAAATTGCGAGGCAGCGGAAAGGCAATTAGTATAGGCTCGTTACTGCACATCTCTTCAAATTTTGCGATTTTCGGGTGCAAAGATACTATATTTTTGGGAGTTTTCTCAACTTTCTGCGCAGAAAGTTGCTTTTTGGGGAGATTTTGCGGCTTAATCTTGCGTTAATTCTGCCTGCAAAATCAATGTCGTGGCTCCGATGGTAATAATATCGCCGTCTGATAGGGCTACTTGTTCTTTTAATCCTAAAAGATGGTCTTTCACGAAAGTGCCCGTTTGCGAACCTACGTCTCGGAGCAAATAATTCGGTTGTCCGTCTTTGCCGATGGTAACGCGCACGGCGCAATGTGCTGTGTCTACGCTCGGGTCGACGGTCTTGATGGGCAGTGTGACGGACGTGCCGCGCACGAGCCTGCCGATCACGTTGTCGCCCTCCGTCAGAGGCAGCGCTTGCCGGAAGTGAAAGGCATTTTCCACCACAACCAGTTGTCCCCACACCTTTTCTTCTTCCTCCTCGGCCGTATCGGCGGCGGGCTTGGCGGCAGGCAGTTTCATCTTGAAACGCTTGTTGCACTCGGGACATTGGAACACGAGAATTCGACCCGGCTCGTAGCGCGTTTCGTCAAACTGGATGGCTGCTTCACATTTGGGGCAACGTATCTTTTTCATGAATAAAATATTGAGGATAAAATAAAAGGCGGGAATTGCGTCCCACCTTGTTTATAACTTCAAAGCACTTTGGCTGCTGTTTCGTTGTGGTAGGCTAATTTATAACGCTCTGCGTTCATTCTTATTATATCAGGCTTGGTTTCACACTTCTATCGCTCTTACGAACCTTAGCAAACGGGCAGCATCTTTCGTGTGGAATGAAAGTTGATCGTAAAGTGTGTGGGTACGTAGCTGTACAACAGCGGCCTCTGCCGACAAGTCACCTTTCTCATACATGGTGATAGTTGCATAAAGGCTATCATTAGCGACTGGTCCCATCGCCATGTCGTAAGAATGTGAAGAGGAATTTCTGCGGTTGCTAACCACAAAGTTTAGCCATTCCTCGGTAGGGCCATTATAATGCATCACATTATATTGAGGAGAGTACAATAAATTTTCATCAAACTCATATTCAGTGACCACAGCCTTGTCTGCCTCCATACGGTCGCGCTTGATGCGTGCCCAACGGGCGGCTTGCTCAAAACTTGTGGTGGTGTAAAATCCTTTCCCAAAGTCCGTGTTGCGACGGCCGCGCGTTACATTCGGTGTACGCACTGCCACAGTCGAACCGTGATAGAGTTTCATGCCTTTTTCCTCCTTTTCAGATACAATTTTATTTCTTCAAGAATATAGTCTTCGCCCTGTGTGTGAAGTATCTCAAAGTTATTTCTCAAAAAAGAAATGAGGCTATTTCTTCTAAACAATGCGTAGGCCTGCAAACTGGTCATCGAATTTCTCCGAGCATAGGATTCTATACAAAAAACGATGAATTGCTGTTCTTTATCAGATATGGCAGTGGGCTGCTTTTTGCGTTCGCGCTCTATTTCTTCATAAAGCGTTTCATTATCAAGATACCACCATTTTGCATTCTCGTCATACAGCTTTTCAGAAATGGAGCTATCGTAAAAATAACACATAGCATCTGTGAACGTGAGCCTTTTCTTTTGGGCTATATATCCAATAAGGTTTGCCATCTTTATTGGTACAATAGACTGCTCTATGTTATTTCTGTCAATCATTATAGACCTGTTTGTTGCTAATGAAAAAATGATTTACAATCCCCTAACCTCGTCCAATCACCATTGGCTTCGGTAGGGCATAACCCAAGCAAGTTTACATTCTTAATATCCACGCTTGTGAGAAACTGCCGTTGGTTTTCCTCTTGGCGGAGATATATTCGTAGGCTTCCTTTTCTGTGGAAAACTTGCCGACAATGACGCGCGTCATCTTGCCGCGCACGTAAACCTCAGCCGTGTCTTCGCCGCCGGCTTGCAGCCTTTCAACGAAAATCTTAGCGTTTTTCTTGGATACAGCACTGGCAAGGACTATCGTATACGGCTTTTGCTGCTGCGCTTCTTCTGCCT
>SFPF01000173.1 GCA_004552155.1 Bacteroidales bacterium | reverse complement strand
GATAGACAAATAGCGAGCGTATTCTCCCCACACCAAAAGACGGCAGTTCCTTTAGAGCGAATTCTAACAGAGAACCTGCGGCAACGACGTGCAGCCCAGGGAAGTCCTCTTTGAACGACCAAAGGCTCTTTATTGCTGCAAAACAGCCTTGTATCTCATCAAGAAAAATCAAAGTCTTGCCCGGAATGACAGGTTTGTTGTATAGCATACCTATGCTTTGTGCAAGTTCATGGGCATCATGTACTTTCTCAAAGATATCTTTCATGTCTGGACGCTTTTCAAAGTTTACTTCAATGAAGTAGTCGAAACTTTCGCCTAAATGTTTTACAGCCCACGACTTTCCGACTTGACGCGCACCACGCAGCAGCAAAGGCTTCAAACTTTTACTGTTTTTCCATTCAAGGAGAAGGGAGTCTATTGAACGCTCTATATACATATCTGCCTTTTTTTGTTATTTTACTGTGCGAAAATAGACATTTTCTTTGAGAACACACAAGAATTTGTTGTCATTTCTGATAAAACCGAGAGGAATATTAAGTTCAAAAATGACAAAACCGAGAGGAAAAACCTTAGTGTTTTTGACAAAACCGAGAGGAATGAACGATTTCGTTAAGCCAAATGAGCAGAGTTCAAGCTTGCTTGAATACTCTGCCATGGCGAGAAATCGCACTTTTAAGAAGGATACTCTATACGCATTTTTTTACCCCGAAAAACCCTTCAGCCCTTCATAAGCTCCGCTATCTAATTGAGCATAAACATCTTACGACTGAAGGGTTTGCCGCCCAAACCCTTCAGCAACCCGTCACCAACTATACACCGCCTTTTTGTCTCCCCTACCCTTCCGCCTCGAATTACAAGGCGGATATTTTTTGCTTTGCCCGTGATAATTTTCACTGCCTGCCTGACATTTTTCACTATCTGCGCAGAAAAAGTTTGTTACAAACTTGCTAACATGTATTACAAAGTTTGTAATATGTATTACAAAGTTTCTAACATGTGTTACAAACTTTGTAACAAAAACTTTCTTATAGGACAGGAAAAATTATCTTGCTGACAGTGAAGATTATCCCTAAGATAATGAAAACTATCTTGGGGATAGTTGCGGGACTGGTGTGGTTGAACACAAAACACAAGGCAGCAGCGGTGTAGGGTTGTGTATAGTTGGAAAGGCCCAACTATACACTATTTACAAACTGATTGTCAACAATTTAACGCAATTAGTGCTGGGTTGAAGGGTTTTTCGAGGGAAAAAATTACGTATATAGTGAGCGGACTTTTACAGCAAGGGGACAAAGCCGGCCGCCCACTCGCCTACTAAAAAATTACGATTATTTTGCAGAACCCGCCAAAAAGAATTACTTTTGCACTGCGTGTCGTATAGGCAAATGCCGATTAGCACGCATTTTCCACACCTTGAAAACCTTTCACATTCAATTTTTCTAAAAATATCAACTTTATTTCATTTTTCAAAACAATCTCTTTTATGTGGTTAACTAATTCATCCATTGGAAGAAAAGTGATTATGTCCGTTACGGGTATCGCACTCATCCTCTTCCTCACGTTTCATGGCTGCATGAACTTGGTTGCCCTCTTCTCTGAGGAAGGCTACAACCTTGTGTGCGAAATGCTCGGTGCCAATTGGTACGCCGTGGCCGCTACGCTCGGCCTGGCAGCGCTCGTTGTGCTCCACTTCGTCTATGCCATCATCCTCACGGCCTCTTGCTCCACCTCTTCAACTTCTGGTACAACATGATGTTCGCAGAACTCGTGAACGGCGGCTGCCCCTTCATCAACGAAGTGCAGAGCGCTTCCGACGGTTACGGCATGATGGTCTACACGTTCAGCAACCCCATCTACACGGTGCTCTACCTCGTTTGGTTCGCAGCCATCTGGTTCCACCTCACCCACGGTTTCTGGAGCGCACTCCAAACCCTCGGCTGGAGCGGCAAGATTTGGTTCAACCGCTGGAAAGTCATCGGCACGGTCTATGTTACCCTGCTGATGCTTATCTTCGTGGTCGTAGCTCTTAAATTCGCACTCTGCGGCGGCTGCTGCACGGCTTGCTGCTAAGTTCTCATCTCAACACACACTCCTTATTTTTAATATAAAGAAAAATGGCTACAATAGATTCAAGAATACCCGAAGGTCCCGTGGCTGAAAAATGGACCAACTATAAGGCTCATCAGAAACTGGTTAACCCCAAGAACAAGCGTAAGCTCGACGTTATCGTCGTAGGTACGGGCCTTGCCGGCGCAAGCGCCGCCGCATCGCTCGGCGAAATGGGTTTCAAGGTGAAGAACTTCTGCATCCAGGACTCTCCGCGCCGCGCCCACTCTATCGCCGCACAGGGCGGTATCAACGCTGCCAAGAACTATCAGAACGACGGCGACTCAGTTTATCGCCTCTTCTACGACACCGTTAAGGGCGGCGACTACCGCGCCCGCGAGGCCAACGTTTACCGCCTCGCCGAGGTGAGCGCCAACATCATCGACCAGTGCGTGGCACAAGGCGTGCCCTTCGCCCGCGAATACGGCGGCATGCTCGCCAACCGCTCCTTCGGCGGCGCACAGGTGAGCCGTACCTTCTACGCCAAAGGCCAGACCGGCCAGCAGCTCCTTCTCGGCGCTTACTCCGCGCTGATGTGCCAGGTACACGCCGGCACGGTTGAACTGCACACGCGCTACGAGATGCTCGACGTCGTGATCATCGACGGCCGCGCCCGCGGCATCATCGCCCGCAACCTCGTAACGGGCAACATCGAACGCTTCTCTGCCCACGCCGTAGTAATCGGCACCGGCGGTTACGGAAACACCTATTTCCTCTCCACCAACGCTATGGGCTGCAACTGCTCGGCTGCCATGTCGTGCTACCGCAAGGGCGCATATTTCGCCAACCCCTCTTACGTTCAGATCCACCCCACCTGCATTCCCGTGCACGGCGACAAGCAGTCCAAGCTCACGCTTATGTCGGAGTCGCTCCGCAACGACGGCCGCATCTGGGTGCCCAAGAAACTCGAAGACGCACAGAAGCTCCAGCGCGGCGAAATCAAGGGTAAGGACATTCCCGAAGAAGACCGCGACTACTACCTCGAGCGCCGCTATCCCGCCTTCGGTAACCTCGTGCCCCGCGACGTGGCCAGCCGCGCCGCCAAGGAACGCTGCGACAAGGGCTACGGCGTGAACAACACCGGCCTTGCCGTGTTCCTCGACTTCTCTCAGGCCATCAAGGACTTCGGACGCGACGAAATTGCCGCACGCTACGGCAACCTCTTCGACATGTATGAGGAAATCACCGACGAAAGCCCCTACGAAACCCGCCTCTTCGCCATCGGCGAGTGCAACTTCTCCGACCACGGCGCAAACCGCCTCGGTGCTTCCGCACTCATGCAGGGTCTTGCCGACGGTTACTTCGTGCTGCCCTACACCATTCAGAACTACCTCAGCGACCAAATCACCGTTCCCCGCTTCTCCACCGACCTGCCCGAATTCAAGGCTGCCGAAGATGCCGTCAAGGCACGCATCAACAAGCTCTTCGCCATTAAGGGCAAGCGCTCCGTGGATTCTATCCACAAGGAACTCGGCCACATCATGTGGGAACACGTGGGCATGGGCCGCACCGCCGAAGGCTTGAAGGAAGGCCTTGCCAAACTCAAAGCCCTGCGCGAGACGTTCTACAAGGATCTCTTCATTCCCGGCACCGCCGAAGGCGTTAACGTGGAACTCGAAAAGGCTATCCGCCTCGAAGACTTCATCCTCATGGGCGAACTCATCGCCAACGATGCCCTCCACCGCAACGAAAGCTGCGGCGGTCACTTCCGCGAAGAATACCAGACGGAGGAAGGCGAAGCCAAACGCGACGACGAAAACTTCTTCTACGTAGGTTGCTGGGAATACCAAGGCTCTGACGACAAAGCGCCGGTACTCTACAAAGAACCGCTCGTTTACGAAGCAATCAAAGTACAGACGAGAAATTATAAGAACTAAAAACGTAGGACTCTTAAACGCATAACCCAACAATGGCTAAAAATATCAGTTTCACAATTAAATATTGGAAGCAGAACGGTCCCAAGGATGCCGGTCATTTTGAACAGCGCGAAATGCACAACATTCCCGACGACACGTCCTTCCTCGAAATGCTCG
Organism: Bacteroidales bacterium; assembly: GCA_004552155.1. Taxonomy (GTDB): domain Bacteria; phylum Bacteroidota; class Bacteroidia; order Bacteroidales; family Bacteroidaceae; genus Alloprevotella. Next base: position 2,048 of record SFPF01000173.1, on the reverse strand, counting down.
ACATCCTCAACGCGCTCTACATCAACGGCACGCCGCACGGCAAGACTGCCACGGGCGCAACCACCTGCCAGCTCTACATGCGCCGCTTCAACGACGGCGATGTCATCACCGTTGAGCCCTGGCGCTCCGCTGCATTCCCTGTAATCAAGGACTGCATGGTAGACCGCTCCGCCTTCGACAAGATCCAGGCAGCCGGCGGCTACGTCACCGTGCGCACCGGCCAGCCGCAAGACGCCAACGCAATCCTTATCCCCAAGCAGGATGCCGACGAGGCTATGGACTGCGCCACGTGCATCGGCTGCGGCGCATGCGTTGCAGCGTGCAAGAACGGTTCGGCCATGCTCTTCGTCAGCTCTAAGGTGAGCCAGTTCGCCCTCCTGCCGCAGGGTCGCCCCGAGGCAGCAAAGCGCGCCAAGGCCATGGTGGCCAAGATGGACGAGCTCGGTTTTGGCAACTGCACCAACACTCGTGCTTGCGAAGCAGTTTGCCCCAAGAACGAAACGATTGCCAACATCGCCCGCCTCAACCGCGAGTTCATCAAGGCAAAACTCGCCGACTAATCGCTCGGCCTACAAACCCCATAACGCAAAGGCGTGCCCTCGAAACGAGGGCACGCCTTTTTTTGTGCGCAAAACTCAATGATGTTTAGTAAACGAGTAAACAAGTAAACGAGTTGGGGCGGGCTGTAAGCCCAAATGTTGCCCATAGCCCAGGGCAACGCCCTGGGGAAACGTAGACCGCGATTGATACATTCGGCATTTTTGGGCCTGCGCAAAAATGCCACGCGCCGAAAGCGCGTAACCCATTACGCCATTAACGCCACACGGGGCGTTGCCCCTCATAAAGCAGGTTGCTCTTACAGAGCGCGACACTTTAATCAATGCAACATCGTTCCCCCAGGGCGCTGCCCTGGGCTAAGTGCAGCAATTGGGCTTACAGCCCGCCACAATTGTGCAGCCAACGCAGTGAAATCATTTGCTTATATGAACGATTTCGTTAAGCCAAAAGACCAAAGAGAATTTATTCGCTTTGGCTTGGCAAGAAATCGCACTTTTAAGAAGGATTAAATGCATCTCATAAATCCCGTTTGCTTTTTGTTTATAGGTATTCGTTTCAGATGTCCCATGTCGGCAAGTTCGTTTAAGTCAGTGCGGGCAGTTCTTTCCGTCACCCCGAATCTGTTGGACACTTCCTGACAGGTCAGTACCAGTGAGGGGTTGGCGCTCAAAAGTTTCAAGATTTGCATTTGCCGTTCGTTGATACCTTCAATGTCTGCATACTGCAAAATAGTCCCGCGCTCTTTCTGTTTTTCCGAGAGATAGACTTTGAGGTCATCGTATGCCTTTTTCATCACAGTCAGATTATGGAGAATGAAATAAGTCATGTCCATTCCGTCGCTTTCTGTATAAAGAAAAGCCCGTTCATAACGCCTTTTGTTATTGTAAATCACGCGAGAAATGCTGAGATATTCCGTCAGCCAATATCCCTTTTTTAGCAGATACCAATAAAAGACGGAACGCGCCGTTCTCCCGTTGCCGTCCACAAACGGGTGAATCCATGCCAGCATAAAGTGCAGGATTATTCCCTTTACAATCGGATGAATGAACGATACTTCCGAGTTGTCGTTATTATTGGCAAAGTCAAACAGGTCGCGCAGCAGGCTTTCCACTTCGTTATGGCTTGGCGGCGTATGGGCCACGCTTCCCGTAATGGCATCTACCACATATATATCGTCTGTTTGGCGCAACCTTCCCTCATCGCTGGCATTGTCCAGCGTGTAAGCCGTTATGGAGGCGTGCATATTCAGCAGCATGTCAAGATTAATGTCCTTTTTGCTTTCTTCTGCCAAGCGCCGGATTGTCTGATAGTTGTTTACAATCATTTGCTGGCTTTTGTTTTGCGGGCGAAGCGCTTTCCGAAGCATGTCCTTTGCCACCTTTCGTGTAGTGGACGCCCCTTCTATTTGGCTCGACGCAATGGCTTCCTCCATAAGACTGTTAATGAGATAGCCCTGACGGTCTTTCTCTTTAATAATATGGCTCGCTTCC
>SFPF01000172.1 GCA_004552155.1 Bacteroidales bacterium | reverse complement strand
CATATCGGCGCCGGTCATGCCAAGGGCGTTCACGCCAAGTGCTTGCAGCCCAGCCACGATGCGCTTGTTCACCAAGCCGCCGTAAACCATAGTGACAACCTCAAGCATATCGTCGTCGGTGATGCGACGGCCGTCCACCATCTTTGTTTCGATGCCCAGGCGTTCAGCCATGCTCGTGGCGAGGCGTCCTCCACCGTGCACAAGCAGTTTGTTGCCTTCAATCGAGGCAAAGTCGCGAAGCAAAGCATTGAGCGATGTGGGGTTTTCGCAAATCTTGCCGCCCACTTTCACAATTGTCAGTTTTTCCATAATTTACTGCAAGATTATTGCTGTTCCGAGCCGGCAAATTCCATAAGGAATGCCTTGATGAAAGCGTCGAGGTCGCCGTCCATCACGCCGTTTACGTCGCTGGTTTGATGGTTGGTGCGGTGGTCCTTCACGCGGCGGTCGTCGAACACATAGCTGCGAATCTGCGAACCCCATTCAATCTTCATCTTGCTGTCCTCAATTTTGCGCTGTTCGGCGCGGCGGTGTTGCAGCTCGATTGATTTGAGGTTTCGTATGGCGTTTTCGCGGTTCTTGGGCTGGTCGCGGGTTTCGGTGTTTTCCACCAAGATTTCCTCTTCCTCGCCGGTGTAAGGGTCTTTATATTGATAGCGAATGCGCACGCCCGATTCCACCTTGTTGACGTTCTGACCGCCGGCGCCGCCGCTTCGGAATGTATCCCACGATATGCAAGCCGGGTCGAGCTTGATTTCGATGGTGTCGTCGATGAGCGGAGTGACGAACACCGAAGCAAACGAGGTCATGCGCTTGCCCTGAGCGTTGTAGGGCGACACGCGCACCAGTCGGTGCACACCGTTTTCGCTCTTGAGATAGCCGTAGGCATAGTCGCCGGTGATGTCGATGGTCACCGATTTGATGCCTGCTTCGTCACCCTCAAGCAAGTGGGCTATTGAAGTTTTGTAGCCATGGCGTTCAGCCCAACGCAGATACATGCGCATGAGCATCGATGCCCAGTCTTGAGCCTCGGTGCCACCAGCGCCGGCGTTGATTTTCATCACCACGTCCATCTTGTCCTCCTCTTGGCGGAGCATGTTGCGCAATTCCAGCTTCTCAACCTTGTCGAGCGCGCGAGCGTATAGGTCGTCGAGTTCAGCCTCGGTGATGAGTTCTTCCTTAACGAAATCTACGCCCAGCACCACCTCGTCGACGAGGCTTGCCACTTCTTCGTATCCTTCAATCCAGAAACGCAGCGCCTTCACCTTGCGCATTTGTGCTTCGGCAGCCTTTTGGTCGTTCCAAAAATCGGGCACATGAGTGCGGAGTTCTTCTTCTTCAACTTCCACGCGCTTGCCGTCGATGTCGAGGTATCGCTTGAGTGATGCAGTGCGTTCTTGCAGAGCCTTTATTTGTTCTTGTGTAATCACTGTGTTTTAGTGTTGATTGTGAGTAAATTGCCGTTTTTTAGGCGCACGAGCTGCGCCTTGGCGTTTTCCGACTGCAAAATTACTAAATTTCTCTTGAATAGCCGTATAGAGGCGCCAAAAAAGATGCAGCCGCGGTTTGCATATATCGCAACGATAAGGTAACTTTGCTTTTGAACCCGATTCGAACCAGTGGCGCCGGTGGCGTCAGCCTTTAACAACGAGAATATGAAATACCGTATAAAGCTTACCAACAAGGCAAACGGCGATGAGGCAGAGGTGATAGTGCCGTCGCACACGCCGCTCGAGGACCTCAGCGTGAAGATAAAATTGGAGATGCATCTGCCGTATTCCGACGGCGGATGGCACCGCTTTTTGGTGGGCGGCACTGCCTATATGCCCGAGATGCACTGCGTGGCTGAACCGGAAATGCTCGAAGAAAGCGGCGTCAAGACGGTGCGAAGCTATCGCCCGAGCGAGAGCGTCAGCCTTGCTGACGTGTTCACGGTGCTGCAGTCGGGCGTGACCTACATTCAGGATGAAGGCTCGTTCACCACCCACAAAGTAAGCTGCACCCTCCTCGAGCGAATCGAGTGAGGCAATCACCTTTTCTGTGAGAGGGTGATTGGGCTGCTGGGTGTGCAACTGCGGCGCGGTTGTGCGAGGTGGGGAGCATTCAGCCCTCCCCACATAGGCGCCTGCAGCGCCAATGCGGGGTTATAGAGGTTGTAACCGCTCACGCGGTTAATATCGCAGATAATCATATGATTAGAGGTGTGCTGCGAAGAAGCGCCGAAGGTGCTTGACTATGCTTAACCGCAGGTGGAGCGATAGCGAAACCTGCGGTTAAGGCATCTCGTACAATCTGTTGGCGTCGAAGATGTCGAACAATATCAGAGAATGTTGTGCCACATTCGAGGCACATTGTTATTAAGTGTATCCTTTCCCGTCGAAGATGTCGAACAATATCAGTGAATGTTGTGCCACATTCGAGGCACATTGTTATTAAGTGTAGCCTTTCCGCAGGTTGCGCCCCTCAAGGGGCTTCACCAGCGGTTAAGCATGGTTCGCCATCTTCGATGACGCATATTAGTCCAACTGTGTGAGGCAAACACCTTTTTTGCAAGAGGGCGGCTGGGCGGCTGGGCTGCTGGGTGTGCAACCGCGGCGCGGTTGTGGATGGTGGGGGAGCATTCAGCCCTCCCCACATAGTCGCCTGCGGCGCCAATGCGGGGTTACAGAGGCTGTAACCGCTCACGCGGTTAATATCTCAGATAATCAGATGGCTAGAGATGTGCTGCAAAGAAGCGCCGAAGGTGCTTGACTATGCTTAACCGCAGGTGGAGCGATAGCGAAACCTGCGGTTAAGGCATCTTGTACAATCTGTCGGCGTCGAAGATGTCGAACAATATCAGTGAATGTTGTGCCACATTCGAGGCACATTGTTATTAAGTGTA
>SFPF01000041.1 GCA_004552155.1 Bacteroidales bacterium | reverse complement strand
TGATTTAGGTTCTTTGCTAACCCGGTTAAATGACTATCAACAAGCAGAAGAACTCTTTATGAAAGCTTTGGGCTAACATAAGATAAGAATCAGCTTTGAGTTTGGGGTCATCAATCTTATTGTAAAGCTTAATTGCTTCGTTAACTTTGCCAATCTCATAGTAAAGGTTACCAAGGCCGTAGTTTAAGAGGTTCATAGCATCCTTGTCACCCTTTGCCTCAAAAATCCCCAAAGCTTTCATAAAGAGTTCTTCTGCTTGTTGATAGTCATTTAACCGGGTTAGCAAAGAACCTAAATCATAATAATTATTTACTTTATCTGGATGCTCATCAATTGCTTCAACTAGTTTATGAACTAATTTTTCTGTTTCCTTTTTCTTAGGATCACGAAAATCTTTTTTCTCTGTCATTAATATCACCTCTTAAATCGTATCAGTCGGATCAACCTTGCTCTTGTGAAGGTAAGATGTATCATTCCATTTTTCAAGTTCAAAATGACGATCATCATTAGTAGTAAGAATCGTCGTTGATGTATTGCTTAGTCCACCACGATCTTTCAAGTGAGCAAGTGGTGTTCCAATCAATGCATTAATGGCAGCATTCAAGGCAGCTCCGTGTGAAATCACGAGAATATTACCATTAGGATACTGGCGACAATACTCTTCAATTGCTGCACGGAAACGAGCGATTACTTCTAGAAAACTTTCTCCTTCTACTAATGATTCATCATATTTATCAGGATGATGACGAAAGTTTTTTAAGACTTCAGGCCATTTTGCCGCAACATCTTCAAAATGCATTCCTTCCATTTTGCCTAAATTAAATTCTTTTAACCGGCTATCAATTGTTAATGGGATTTCTGGATTCAAATGGTTCAATAAGTGCTCTAAGCTGGAATTTGCCTTTATTGGCGCGTGCACGATAAGCTCCGTATTCTTTATTACGTCCTTCGAAGACGATGTCACACCATTCACGAGATGCTAAACTAGACATAATTCAATCTGTTTTACTTCACTTATAGTGTTATTACTGCGCCGGATTAGCTTTGTAGGCATCGATTTTGGCCTGGTCGCCCGGTTGCCATTTATCGATCACATAGCGTCCGATGTTACAAATCTGCATTTCATCGAGAACTTGGATCATGTTGTCGAACACGGACTTGTCTGAAGCCTTGATCACCACGCTCGGCGTATAGTCGGCGTTCTTAATCTTGTTCAGGCGTTCCTTGTATTCCTGTTTGATCTTCTGTTCTTCCTGCACGTTAGAGGTTTTCTTAGCCGCAAACTCTGCTTTCAGTTTCTGCACTTCCATTACAGCCTGCGGGTTGCTCTCGAGCAGCACCTTGCGAATACCATTCTTGCCATAGGTTGTGGCAAAGAGCTTACCTTCGTCGGGTACATCGGTGCCGCCATCGGGTTTACCTTTGAAGTAGTAGAGCGTGTTGTTCTCGTCGATGAGGATGGTGACTGCCTTAGATGCTGCGACCTGGCTTCTGTTCTCGTCCTTGATGTCTTCCTTGTCGGAGGGCATGGCAATATCCATGGCCTGCGGCTTGAGGAGCGTGGTACAGAGCATGAAGAAAGTCACGAGCAACATGATCATATCCACCATCGGCGTGAAGTCCACGCGCGAATTCATTTTTTTCTGTTTACTTCCACCTTTTTTAGCCATAACATTCAATTTTTATTCCTCAACTCCTTTGAGAGACGTAATCAGCTTGTAGCGTGCCTCGTCAATGTCGCGTAAGGTGTCCATAACTTTTTTAATTACGGCATAGGAAGTGGATTTGTCAGCCTTAATGGCTATACCCATACCTTGGCCACATGCCTCTCGGGCTGTGCTTACCCATGTCTTCAACTCATTATTCAAGCTATCGCAAGGGATGCCCGCTTCCTGGCTCTTGATGAGCAGTTCGTTGCGGTTGTCTGCTTCGAGCCATCCGGCAATGGTGTTGAGCGGCGTACCGAAAGTGGGTGCTTCTCCGAAGGCTTTGACCTGAGCGGGCGAAAGATTAAGATTGCCTTTCTCGTTCATGGCTTCAGCCAACTTGCGGAGCGAGGCGGGGGAATCCATTGTCATGAACACCTTGCCATTCTTTTCGATAAAGATAGTGAGCAAGTTGCTCTCAGGAATCTTGACTTCCGACACAGAGCCCGGGGTATTGACCTTAATCGGTTCTTCCTTTACGAATGTTGCAGTAAGCATAAAGAAGGTAAGCAACAGGACCATGACGTCGCTCATCGGCGTCATGTCGATGAACGTGTCTTGTTTTTTGACTTTAAAACGTCCCATGTCTTAAATATTACCTATCTTAATACTTGAATTAGTGAGTTGCAGAGAAAGTCTGTACGATTGTGAAACCAACTTCGTCGAGGCTGAACGTAAGGCGGTCGATCTTGTTCGTGTAGTAGTTGTAAGCGATAACGGCGAGGGCACCGGTTGCGATACCAGACGCGGTGTTTACAAGTGCCTCGGAGATACCGGTTGAAAGAGCGGAAGAGTCTGCACCACCTTCGCCGCTGGCCATAGCGGAGAAGGACTTAATCATACCCAACACCGTACCGAACAGACCGGTCAGCGTACCGAGCGTAACGATGGTACCGATAATGGGAAGGTTCTCCTGCATCATAGGCATTTCGAGAGCGGTAGCCTCTTCGAGTTCTTTCTGAATGGCGAGAATCTTCTGCTCCTTGGTGAGCACAGTGTTTTCTTCCATTTCTTTGTACTTCTTCAGCGTAGAGCCTACAACGTTGGCAACAGAACCGCGCTGTGCGTCGCAAAGCTGCTGGGCCTTAGCGAGGTCGTTGTTGTTAAGAGCCACCTTGATTTCGGCAACGAACTTCGTGAGGCTGGTGCGGCCGTAAGCGTTGCGGATAGCGAAGAAGCGCTCAATGGCAAGAGCTACAACCGTAAAACAGAGGGTCCAGATGATAGGCACAACGAAACCGCCTTTGTAAACCGTACCAACAAGACCGTTGGGTTCGTACGTCTCAGTGTCAGGGAGCAGGAAAGAGAACTGTGCAGAAGCATTTTCAGCACCCTTGAAGTTGGACATACTACCGAAGACGAACAAATAGATGCAAACAGCGATTACAGCGCAGCATGCAATAACAGAAAGACCGGATTTAATGCCGGTGAAACCATTAGACTGTTTCTTGGGAGCACCCTTGGGTGCGGTAGCATTTGTAGTTGCCATTTTGTTAAATGATTTGTGGTTTGTAGATAATAATGAATTGGTTTATTTGATTTTGTAACGTCGAGTTGGCAAGCCAACCCGTTTTTTCGCACTCTTTGCAGCGCAAAGATAGGAAATAATCAATAGACAACCGCAAAATATTGCATTATTTTTTCATTATCTTATATGACAAGCACGCTTTTGAGCAATTATAGAATATAATAAAGGAAAAAGCAAACACACGCCGGCACATAATCAACACGCGCCGCATGACCGTCCCGACGGGGACACTCATGCGGCGCGATACCGTATATTCCGCCACTGCCCTACCCTTTTAGCTTCTTACGCAGCCGCATCAGCGCGCGGCATTGTTCTTTGGCGGTAAGAACTGTCCTGTGAGGGTCTACCGGGGCGTAGGAATTGTAGAGCCATTTGCGCCCCGTGGCGAGCAGAGCCTCGCGGAAGTCTTTATTGGCGGCAAGGGCGGTATAGGCTTCGTTGATAAAGTCTTTATACTCGCGCGAATGGCGTCCCATCGGCTGCCCCTGCCAATAAAGCGTCTGGCTTTCCTGCCAATTTGAACGCGCGCGTTTAGCTTCGGGATTGATGCCGACTTTTTCGAATACGCGGTTCTGCTCTTCGACATCCCGATACTTTAACCCCTGTAATAGGCTTATGATAGAGAGGAATTCTTTTCCGCGAAACATGAACTTATACGGCTCGTACCTGGACAGCATAAATGCGGGATAGACCCCGTCGTGGTCGATATTAATACCGACCCCCAGCGAACACATCAGGGATATGTATATTCTGCGTAACATATATTGCTGCGATTTTCTATTATAAAGACATAATAGCGTCAGTCTATCTATCAGCTTAACAAAAGTTTTGCTTCTAATTTCCTGAATTTTAACGCAGCAAAAGTACTGAAAAATCCCAAATACGCAAATACCCCCCCCGATTTATCAAATAATTAACACAAAATGCCTAAAAATCTGAACGTGTATACCGAAATTAACTAACAATTAGTGTAAATAGAGCATTATATGGGCTTGTCTTTAATTCGTCTGTGCCGAAAGGTTGATGAAACTAATAGGAATGAAAAGGTTGTTGCTATTTGCATTTATTGCATCAAGGCAGGAGTGCAAAACTTGTTAATGTCGCTCCACGCTCTGCGCAGACAGTGAAAGGCGCGTTTGCAATCGTTAAGGCAAGTTCGCTTGAAAGTTTAGGGATAATTAAGACTGCCTAAATTTGCTCCGAGATAATTTCTGCGAGTATCAAGGTATTTTTTACTTTCAAGCACTTCGTAAAAACTATCAAGGAGAAAATTTTTACGAGCTTGCTTATAATTTTCACGGTCATATAAGATAATTTTTACGCTCATATAAGATAGTTAGCCCTAAAAACGCGAAAAGAGGAAAAGCCTGCGCTCTTCCTCTTTCTGCTGGTGCAAAGATATGATTTTTGTCCCGTTCTGCCAAAAGATACCCTATTGTGCCATGGGCTGTCAAGGGACTTAGATAAAATTGCCTATACGAGAGGAGAAATATCATAGAGTTCCGCGCTCCGCTCATATAAGATACGCGGAACAGTTTGCGCAGATAATTCTTATTATATACTTTTGCAGTGAGAATTGATACTATATTATATGGAACAGTTTAACGATGTGATTTCCTCCGGGCAGCTGGTGCTCGCGGATTTCTTTGCCACTTGGTGCCAGCCCTGCAAGATGATGCACCCTATCCTCTTGGAAGCGAAAGCGGAACTGGGCGATGCGGTGCGTATCTTGAAGGTGGACGTGGACAAGCACGAGGCCACAGCCGCGCGCTACGGCATCCGCTCCGTGCCTACCCTCATGATTTTTAGGAACGGCGAGATGCTTTGGCGGCAAAGCGGCGTGGTGGCGAAAGACGATTTGGTGCGCATTGTGCGCTCGTATCTTACAACGAGTTTTTAGTAAACAAGTAAACGAGTAGACAAGTAAACAAGACAAGATACTCATGTAAGTATAATTGGCAACACATCTCTGTCTCGTATACTCGTTTACTCGTCTACTCGTCTACTCATACCCAACAGCTAAAACTTTCAACATGAAAAATCTATTCTTTTCTCTCATGGCCGCGCTCGGACTTTGCTCGGGCTGCACGGCGCAAGACGGTGTGGAGGTGCTTACTCCGCAAGAGTTTATCGCGGCTGCCGAAGCGGACTCTGCCGCCGTTATCCTCGACGTGCGCCAGCCTGACGAATTTACCGCCGGACATTTGGCAAAAGCCGTCAATCTGGACTGGCTCAACCCTTCTGCGTTCAGCGAGGGCATGGCCAAACTTGATAAGGACCATACCTATTATATATATTGCCGGAGCGGACGGCGCAGCAATGCCGCTGCCTCGAAAATGAAACGCGAGGGTTTCCGCGTGTTCGACATGAAGGGCGGTTATTTGCAGTGGACGAGCGAGGGCAGGCCCGTGGTGCGCTGATTGATCTCCAGTACAGAAATGAAACTGCTCATCTTAAACGCCAGCCCGCGCCGCTCTGGCAACATCTCGCTTATGGCTGGCACGCTGAAACAGGAGGCGGAACGCCTCGGGGCGGAGGTAGAAGAAATTTGGGTGCAGGGTCTCACGGTGCGGCCCTGCACGGGGTGCATGGGGTGCAGATCGCGCCACGCGTGCGTGCTGCCGGAGGACGACGCGCAACGGGTATTGGAAAAAATCAAAGCGGCCGATGCGCTGGCGGTTGCCGCTCCGTGTTACTGGGGCAATATGCCGGGTACGCTGAAACTGCTATTCGACCGCTTGGTATACGGCCTTATGGACGAGAACTCCTTAGGTCTGCCCCTACCCTTGCACAAGGGGAAGCGGTGCGTGCTGATGAGCACGTCCACCACGCCATGGCCCTTCAACATTCTGCTGCATCAGAGCCACGGCGCCATACGGGCGATGAAGGAGGTGTGCAAATACAGCGGCTTTAAGATTGTGGCAACGATAGAGAAAGGGGGTACGAAAGGAAAGAAAGGGTTGCCGGAACGGATATTAAGGAGATGCAGGAAAGCGGCGGGGAGGTTGGTGAGATAAATCTGTAATGAATATTAGGTTGAGGCGGGCTGAAAGCCCAAATGTTGCACCTAGCCCGGGGCAGCGCCCCGGGGTGGGCGACGGTGCATTAATAAAAGTGTCACGCTCTGAAAGAGCAATCTGCTTTATGAGGGGCAACGCCCCGTGTGACGAAGAGGGTTACGCGCTTTAGGCGCGTGGCATTTTTGAGCCAGCTCAAAAATGCCAAATGTATTAAACGCGGCGTGCGTTTCCCTGGGGCGCTGCCCCGGGCTAAGGGCAACATTTGGGCTTACAGCCCGCCACAATCATTTTACCTGCCCTTACTCGTGACACCTTAGGGAATAACCATAACAAAAAAACGGAGTACCCTTTCGGGCACTCCGTTTTCTGATATTTTGCAGCTAAGGCTTAGTTGATGCCGTAGCTGAAAAGGTCGAGGTAGTTGTAGAACACGCCGCCGATGCCGAGGACAATCACGCCGAGAATGCTCAGGAAGAGGGCCACGCGGGTGTAGCCGTCGCTCTGGAACGTGGCGATGGGGTTGTCGTTGGGCTTGATGTACATGGCCTTGACGATGAGCAGGTAGTAGTAGAGCGAAATCACCGTATTTACCAAGGCGATGAACACCAAGAGATGGAAACCTGCCTTGAAAGCGGCCATGAAGACGAAGAACTTGGAGAAGAAGCCGGCGAACGGCGGGATACCTGCCAGGGAGAACAAGCAGAGCGTCATGAGGAACGCGAGCTTGGGGTTGGTCTGGTAGAGTCCGTCGTAGTCGTCGATGCCAATCTTGCCGGAGTTCTGCTCAATCGTGGTCATCACAACGAAGGCGCCGAGGTTGGCGGCCATGTGTAGAACACGAGTGAGGTCATGCCCTGCGCCGTGCCGTCCATCACGCCGAGAATGAGGTAACCAGCCTGCGAAATGGCGGAGAAGGCCATGAAGCGCTTGAGGTTCTTCTGACGAATGGCGAAGAGGTTGGCGATGGTGATCGAGGCGATGATGATCCAGAAGAGTCCCACATTCCACGCCTCAACGAGGGCGCAAGTGCCAAAGGCTTTCATCAGCACGGTCATCAGCACGAAGGCGGCAGAGCCTTTGGAGATGACGCTGAGATAACCCGTCACCACGGTAGGCGCGCCTTCATAGGTGTCGGCCGTCCAGAGGTGTGCCCGAGATGAAGAGCACGAGGCCGAAGATGCTCAGCACGCTGTTGCCCGAAAGCAATGCGCCGATTTCGCTGAAATAGAGCGTGCCCGTGGCTCCGTAGATGAGCGACACGCCATAGAGGAGCAACGCGCTGGAGAAGAGGGCGAGCAAGATGAACTTCGCGCCGGCCTCGGCACTCTCGAAGCGGCACTTGTCGAACGCCACGAGTGCCGTCATGGGCACGGAGGCGAGTTCAAGACCGATGAAGAACATGAGGAAGTGGCCGCTGGAAATCATCAGATACATGCCGAAGAGGGTGAAGAGCGTGAGGAGGTAGAACTCTCCCTGCTTCACGAGGTTCTCTTCGCGGCTGAGCCATTTGTGCGCCATGAGGAACACGATGATGGTGCCCACGTTGAGAATGCTCTTCATGAGGGTCATCATCGGCGTGTACTGGTACATGCCGCCGAATGCGGAGGTTTCGGCCGCTTCGGAGCAGGGAAGCAGGTTGAGGAGGGTGTGCGCCGCGAGCAGCACGACGGGGAGGCAGGTGTTGAACGTGCCGCGCCCGCTCTTTTTGTCGGGACACATGATGAGGTCGGCAACAAAAAGTATGGCGATAACTGCCAGCAGCGACAGTTCTTCATGCATAATTAAGAATTGCGAATAATCCATTGTTTTAGTCAAAGTGTTTTAAGATTATTACATAAACGGATTACTTGTGGAAACGACAGCCACTTCCTTGATGTGGTCGACAATAGGCACGACGCCCGTGCTGATCATATCGCTCACCCAAAGCGGAGCCATACCCAAGCCTGCCACGGCCACGATGAGGCAGATAACGGCGAAGCGCTCGTCCCAAGTGGCGTCGGTGAGCTTGAGGTGGTGCTCGTTGGTGCAGGTGCCGTAAAGGATCTTACCCACAAGGCGCAGGATATAGACTGCCGTGATGACGATGCTGGAGCAAGCCACGATGGTAAGCACGCGGTGGAACGTGTCGGCGTTTTGGAATGAACCTACGAAGATGGTCATTTCAGCGATGAAGCCCGAAAGGCCCGGCAAACCGAGGTTGGCAAGACCGGCAATGACGTAGCACACGGAGAGGAAGGGCATGATGCGCATCAGGCCGTTGAGCTCGCGGACGTCGCGGGTGTGGGTGCGGCCGTAAATCATACCGATGAGGGCGAAGAACAGGGCCGTCATCAGACCGTGGCTCAGCATTTGCAGCACGGCGCCGGTGCAGGCCGTCTGATTGAGCATCAGAATGGCGAAGAGCACGAGGCCGCAGTGCGACACGGAGGAGTAGGCGTTGATGTACTTCAAGTCAGTCTGCACGCAGGCGGAGAAAGCACCGTAAACCACGGAGATACCCGTGAGGATAAGGAAAATCCAACCGAGTTCGTTGGCAGCCTCGGGCATGAGGTACATGGCGATGCGGAAGCAGCCGTAGCCGCCGAGCTTCATCAGCACGCCGGCGTGGAGCATAGATACGGCGGTAGGCGCGGAGGCGTGGCCGTCGGGGCTCCATGTGTGGAAGGGGAAGAGTGCTCCGAGCACGCCGAAACCGATAAACGTGAGCGGGAACCAGATGCACTGCTGCGTGAAGTCGATGGCGTGGGCACCGCCCGTCTGATTGGCGATCTCAACGATGTTCATCGTGGCTGCGCCCGATCCGTAGAAGATGCCGAAGATGCCGCACATGAGGAAAGCAGAACCGCCCATGAGCATGAGCGTGAGCTTCATGGCGGAATATTCCTTGCGGCCGCTGCCCCATACGCCAATCAAGAGGTACATGGGAATGAGCGCGATTTCATAGAACATGAACATGGCGAACATGTCCACCGTAATGAAGAAGCCGAACACACCCATTGAGAGGAGCGTGAACCAAAGGAAGTATTCTTTTGTGAGCGGCTTGAGCTGCCATGAAGCAAACGTGCCGGTGAAGACAATCACGGACGAAAGCAGGAGCATGGCAACGGAAATGCCGTCTACGCCCACGGAATACTTAATGTTAAGCGGCTCGAACCAGCTGATTGCGCCGGTATAGAGCATTTCGTCGGCGATGCCGGCGGCGCGGTCGCCGAGGAAACGTATGGTGAGGTAGACGGAGAGCGCGAGCAAGGCCGTGCTGCCTGCCACCATCACGCCGCGCACTTGGTTGATGCTGCGGGCCACCCAGAGGCCGAAGAGCATCACCAGCGGAATGAATACGAAAGATGATAAGAATAATATATTATCCATGGCTTATAATATCATAATTAAGAGCAAGATGATGATACCCAAGAGGAACACGAAAGCGTACTTCTGAACGGAGCCGCTCTGCAGGCCGCGTATCTGATAGCCAAGGGCATTGGTACCCCAAGCAAGGAAGTCGAAGAAGCCGTCCACTACATGGCGGTCGAACCATGCGATGGGCTTGCAGATGCGGGCAAAGATGATGCGGTGCGTGATGTACTGGTACACCTCGTCCATATAGAAGCGCTTGAAAGCCCAGCGGTGGAGCTTCTGGAACTTTTCCTGCATGGCTTCTGCCACGGGCTGCTTCTCACCCATATATATATAGGTGGCAAGGGCGATAGAGGCAACGGCAATCACGATGCTCGTGCCTGCAACGTTCCAGTCGAGGTGGATATCGTAGAGCTGGCCGTCGGCGCTCACGTAGTGGCCGAAGGGAATGAAGCCTGCCACGCAGGTAACGGCTGCGAGGAAGATGAGCGGGAAGGTCATCGTCCAGGGAGCTTCGTGCGGCGTGTGGTGCGCATGGAGTTCCTTGTTCTCCGTGCCCCAGAAGATGCCGAAGTAGAGGCGGAACATATAGAAAGCCGTCATGGCGGCGATGCCCGTCATAATCCAGCCCATTGCGGGGTGATAGGCAAAGGCGGCCGTGAGGATTTCATCTTTCGAGAAGAAACCCGAGAAGGGAGGTATGCCGGCAATGGCAAGGCAAGCGATGAGGAACGTCCAGTGGGTGATGGGCATGTACTTGCGCAGTCCGCCCATCGCGCTCATCTCGTTGCTGTGCACGGCGTGGATAATGCAGCCCGCGCCGAGGAAGAGCAAGGCCTTGAACATGGCGTGGGTGAAGAGGTGGAACATGGAAGCCATGTAGCCGAGGCTGCCCACGTGCTCATGACCCGTGGCCCACTCGGTGCATACGCCGAGCGCCACCATCATAAAGGCGATTTGCGAAATGGTAGAGAAGGCGAGCACGCGCTTGATGTCGCTCTGGGCACATGCCACGGCGGCGGCATAGAAAGCGGTGAACGCGCCCACCCAAGCCACGACGCTCAAAGCCTCGGGGGCATACTGGATCCACAAGGGGAAGAGGCGAGCCACTTGGAACACGCCGGCAACGACCATCGTAGCAGCGTGGATAAGGGCTGACACGGGCGTGGGGCCTTCCATAGCATCGGGCAACCAAATGTGCAGGGGGAACATGGCACTCTTACCGGCACCGCCGATAAACATCAGCACCAAAGCCGTGGGAAGCATGAAGCTGCCCTGAGCAAAACCTGCCTCGTTGAACTCGAAACCGAAGGAGCGGCAGTAGAACCCGTAGATGAGGATACCGATGAGGAAGAACATATCGGCGAAGCGCGTCACGATAAAGGCTTTCTTGGAAGCCGCGATCGCTGCAGGCGAAGTGAAGTAGAAGCCAATGAGCAGATAGGACGAAACGCCTACCAATTCCCAGAAGAGGTACATCTGGAAAATATTTGTGGCAACTACGAGGCCGAGCATCGACATCGTGAAGAGGCTGAGGAAAGCGTAGTAACGCTGGAAACCGCGCTCGCCGTGCATATAGCCGAAGGAGTAAATGTGGACCATGAGCGACACCGTGGAGATGACAATCAGCATCATCACGGAAATCGGGTCGAGCATGATGCCCATGTCGAAGTGCAGGCCTTCAACAAAGAAGGGCAGCCACGTGAAGTTGTAGGGCACAAGCGTGGGAAGCACGCCCTCGGCAGTCCGTTCGGTCTGGAAGAAATACTCGAAGGCTACGCTGTAAGAAAGCGCGGCGACTGCGAGCAGACAGCAGGTGCCAATAAGCCCTGCCACTTTGTGGCTGAACCATTTTCCGCAAATTCCCAGTACGAGGAAGGAGAGGAAAGGTATCAGCAAAATCAAAAATGATAATTCCTTCATCTTTTGCAGCTCGTCGACAGAGATGTTTTTGAGCATGCGGTAGATGTTGATCATAATGGCAATGGCTATTGCGCTCTCGGCAGCCGAAATGGCAATAGAGAAAAGCGCGAAGAAATAGCCTTCGTAGCCTTCGGGGTAGAGCATACGGTTGAACACGGCGAAGTTGATGTCCGTTGCGTTGAGCATCAACTCGATGGAAAGCAATATGGCCAGTGTGATAATCAGGATATAGTCCAAATGTATCATAACTGTCAGTGTGATTCTTTTTATCGTTTAACGTTTACGGGCAATGAGCAAGCCGGCCACGATGCAGGCGAGGAGCAAAACGCTGACTGCCTCGAAGGGAAGCAGATAGCCGTTCTCGCCCGTCGAGAGCATATTGCTGCCGATAGAGCTGATAGAGGTCGCGGCGTTGGCCGTTTCGCTCGGTGCGCTAAGCACGGCGGCCTTGAAACCGTGGGTCAGGAATACGGAGATGAAGGTGATGAAGCCCACAAGCGAGAGCAGGAACGCCCAAGAGGCGTCCTTGGCCTTGCGCTTGAACACTTCGTCCTTGCCTCCTTCGGTGAGCAGAATGGAGAACACATAGAGCACGATGATGCCGCCGGCGTAGACCATCACTTGGACGGAGCCGAGGAATGTGTAGCCCATCAGGAAGTACAGGCCTGCCGTGCCGAGGAGCACGAAGAGCAGGTACGTGGCAGCGCGGACGATGCTCTTGGTCACCACCGTCGCGATGGACGAGAGCACGATGACCACTGCCAAAATGACGAACATTATGTTTTCTGAATTCATGTTGTTAAAGATGTTGGGTGAGCAGTAGGGGCTTCGCAAACGCCGGTAAACGATTGGCGTTTCAGCCGTGCCTTGCGGCGCATGGGCGGGCGTTTTGCAAAACGCCCCTACAAGTTATTTTTCTTGCACCTTAGAGCCTTCGCGGTTGAGGGTCTTGATAAGTTTGGCGCGGTCGAAAACTGCGTTCTCGAAACTTTGGTCAAACTCAATCGCACCGTGCGGGCAGGCCTGCGTGCAGAGTTGGCAGAACATGCACGAGCCGAGGTTGTACTCGTACTTGACGAGACGTTTTTTCTTCTTGCCGTCTTCGGTTTCGTAGAACTCGCTCGTCACGTTGATCGTGCCGTTGGGGCAGGCCATTTGGCAGAGTCCGCAGCCGACGCACTTGTGCTCGTTCTTTTCGTTATGGGGCATAGTGAGCGACCCGCGGAAACGCTCGAACATTTGCAGCTCTTTGCGGTTTTCGGGATACTGCTCCGTGATTTTCGGCGTAAAGAATTCGCGCATCGTGGTCTTCAAACCCGTGCACAGGCTCTTTATGCCGCACGCCAGTCCTTCAAAATATGATTTTTCTTCCATTTTCAAAATATCTATATTATATATTGTATGTGGAGAGGGCTTAGAAAGTGAGGCCCAGCGATACGCAAAGCGCCATTACTACGAGCAGCACCATCGTGAAGGGCAGCAGGTACTTCCATTCAAGCGAGAGAATCTGGTCGATACGCAGGCGGGGGAACGTCCAACGCTCCCACATGAGCAGGAACACTACGAAGAAGGTCTTGCCAAGGAACCACACGCAACCGGGTATCATGGCCATAACATCGTTGAAGCCTTCGAGGCCGGGGAAGTAAATCGGAGCCCAGCCGCCGAGGAAGATCGTCGTTGCCATACCGGCGCAGATGAAGAGGTTGAGGTATTCGGCCAAGTAGTAATAGCCGAAGTGCATACCCGAATACTCTGTGTGATAGCCGGCAGTCAGTTCACTCTCGCTCTCAGGCAGGTCAAACGGGCCGCGGTTACACTCAGCGTTGCCGGCAATGAGGTAAATGATGAAAGCCAGCACTGCGGGCACGTGACCGCGCAGGATATTCCAGCCATAGTCAGCCTGCTGCTGGCAGATTTCAGAGAACGACATCGTGCCGGTGAGGCAAATCATCGTGAGCATCACCATGCCGATAGAGAGTTCATAGCTGATAATCTGCGCACCGCTACGCATGGCGCCGATGAGCGAGTACTTGTTGTTGCTACTCCAGCCGGCGAGCAAGATGCCCACCACGCCAATCGAGCCGATGGCAAGGAAGAAGAACACGCCGACGTTGAAGTCGATGATGTGTCCGCCCATGTTCCAAGGCAGGCAGGCGAAAGTGGTCATTGAAGCCGCCACAACGAGGAAAGGCGCCATGTTGTGCAACAGGCGGTCGCTCTGGCGCATCTCGATGATTTCTTTGGTCAGCATCTTGAACACGTCGCTGAACACTTGCAAAAGTCCCCATTTACCCACGCGCATCGGACCGAGGCGGCACTGGAAGAACGCACAGATTTTGCGCTCCATATAGATGAGGACAATGGCGAACACGGCATAAAGCGTGATGATGAGCAACGCCACCAATACGCTCTCGGTCAGTATGGCCGCCCACTCGGGCATTACGCCCGTGAGCACGCCGTGCAGCCAAGTGGATACTATTTGAAAGTCGAACATAAATGTTTATTTATTCGTTTGTCTTTTTTATTGAATTGGGAAACTGCGCCCCGCCCACCGCACCATATATATATTATATGTATAGCGCGGCTTTGGCAGGCACCGCCGCTTATCTGTCAATATCGGGCACAACGTAGTCCACCGTGCCGCCGATGGTGATAAGGTCGGCGAGGAGGTGGTCCTTGCAGGCCGTGTCCATCACTGCCACGAGCGGCAAGCCCGTTGAGCGGTAGTGCAGGCGGTAAGGCGACTTGTCGCCCTTGCTTTCGAGCAGCACGCCAAACTCGCCGCGGCTGCCTTCGACGGCAGTGTAGTACGTGCCGGCGGGCACCTTGATGATGGGTTTCATCTTCTCGCGGTAGTTGCCTTCGGGGATGTTGTCGATAAGTTGCTCGATGATATTGAGGCTTTCCAAAATCTCGTCCATACGCACGAGCACGCGGGCATAGCTGTCGCCCTCGGTGCGAGTCACTTCGTTGAACTGCACGCGGTCGTAGGCAGCGTAGGGCATACGCTTGCGCACGTCGTTGTGCCAGCCTGCCGCACGTCCTGTGCCGCCGGTGCAGCCGAAAGCGATGCACTGCTCTTTGGTGAGCGTGCCGATGCCCTTGGCGCGGTGCTGGAAGATGACGTTGTTGATGAAGATGTCGAAATATTCATTGATGTTCTTGCGCATGTAGGGGATGAACTCCTTGACGCGCTTCTGGAAGTTGGGGTGAATATCCGCCATCACGCCGCCTATCGTGTTGTAGTTGAGGATAAGGCGGCCGCCGCAGGTTTCCTCGAAGATGTCGAGTATCTTCTCGCGGTCACGGAAGCCGTAGAGGAACGCAGTGGTTGCCCCAAGGTCTTGCGCGAGGCAGGAGAAGAAGAGGATATGCGAGTCGATACGCTGCAGCTCGTCCATAATAGTGCGGATCACCTTCACGCGGTCGCTCACCTCAACGCCCATGGCCTTTTCGATACACATGCAGAGCGCGTGGCGGTTCTGCATCGCGCCGAGATAGTCGAGGCGGTCGGTGAGGGCAACTCAACGCCGCGATGGATATAGCCGAGTATGGGGTCAATCTTTTTGATAACCTCACCTTGCAGGCACACGCGGAAGTGGAGCACGCCGTGGGTGGAGGGGTGTTGCGGGCCGATATTCACCACGTAGTCTTCCTCGCCGAAGATATTGCGCTGCTCTTTCGTGAGCGTGCCGTCGGGGCTGAGGGTGTAGGTGTCGGTGGTGTCGGCGAGCGGCTCGTTGGTCATACGCAGGGGGTTGTTCTTCTCCGTCTCGTCGTCCTTGCGGAAAGGATAACCCACCCAGTCTTCGCGCATATAGATGCGGCGCATATCGGGGTGGCCGGTGAAGATGATGCCGTAGAAGTCGTAGACCTCGCGCTCGTAGATGTTTGCAATGTCCCAAAGGTCGCTTACCGTGGGCACGTTGGGCGTTTCGCGGCCTTCGCAAACCACCTGCACGCTCCTCGCGGTCGATACCCGTGAGGCATTCGAGGAAGTCCATATGTTCTTCCTTATGCAGGCGTTCCATTTCCTTGCGGAAGGCGGCGCGCTCGATGGTGCGCACGTGACAGTCGTTTTCAGCCGGTGCTGCGGGCGCAGCGGCGGCGGGTGCG
This sequence comes from Bacteroidales bacterium, assembly GCA_004552155.1. Taxonomy (GTDB): domain Bacteria; phylum Bacteroidota; class Bacteroidia; order Bacteroidales; family Bacteroidaceae; genus Alloprevotella. The sequence continues at coordinate 1,111 of SFPF01000041.1, read as the reverse complement.
GCAGGCTTCTTTGGAGCGGCTGCCGGGGCTTGGGGTGCTGCCTGCGGCGTTGCGGGGGCAGCAGCCTGGGGTTTCAGTTCTTCGCTCATGCCTGTTCCTGTTGATTATAGATTTCTTCTTCTTTTTCGGCAGCGGCGGCGCGGTAAGGGTCTTTCTCCTTGCGGTTGGTAGTGCCGAAGAAGTTTTCCACCTTCACGATGCGCTGCAACTGCATCATGCCGTAGAGGAATGCCTCGGGGCGCGGCGGGCAGCCGGGCACGTAGACGTCTACGGGAATGATTTGATCCACGCCGTTCACCACGTGGTACGACTTCGTGAACGGGCCGCCGGAGATAGAGCAGCCGCCGATGGCAACCACGTATTTCGGGTCGGCCATTTGGTCGTAGAGGCGACGGAGCACGGGAGCCATCTTTGTGGTAATCGTGCCGCTCACAAGGATCACGTCAGCCTGTCGGGGGCTGTTGCGCGTCACCTCGAAGCCGAAGCGGGCGATGTCGTAGCGGGCGGCGCATACGGCCATAAACTCGATGCCGCAGCAACTTGTGGCGAACGTGAGCGGCCAGAGGGAATTGCTGCGCCCCCAGTCAATCAGTTCGTCGAGGCTGCGCACAATGACGTTCGTACCGTGCTCATTGAGTTTGGCAACCAGTTGCTCGAAAGTTTCATTGTCGTTAAACTCCTCGTAGGGTATCGACTTGATGTGGGGTTTCTTCATTACTGCCATTTCAAAGCTCCTTTCCTCCAGGCGTAAGCGAGGCCCAGAACTAAGATAAACAGGAAGAAGAGCACGCTAACGAGACCTGCCGGCCCGAGCGTACGCATCACGACGGCCCAGGGGAAGAGGAACATCGTTTCCACGTCGAACATGAGGAAGAGAATGGCGAAGAGGTAGTAACCCACGCGGAACTGCATCCAGCTCTTGCCGCGTGTAGGCACGCCGCACTCGTAAGCCTCTTCCTTCTGCGCATTGAAGCTGCGCGGCGCAATGAGTTTTGCCAAAAGCGTCACGACGGCCACGAATGCGATACCTGTCAGCAATGCTGTAACAAACAGGGTAAAGTTCATAGCTCTTTAAGTGTTATATTGTTGTTTAATAAATATTTATTGCTCG
>SFPF01000171.1 GCA_004552155.1 Bacteroidales bacterium | reverse complement strand
CAGAAAAAGAATACGATCATAACAAGCGGCATCGCTTTGCTTGCCGTGATACTGGCATATTGCTTCCGAATTGTGGGCAGGGGCAGCTTCTACCCGATGCTGTTTTCCTATCTGCGCAGCTTTATCTATATCAGCCTGTTCGCTGCCTGGGGGCTCTCCGTCCGTCAGCGGATCGTGCAAAAGCAGGTGTGCAGGTTTATGACGGTCACCGCAGTGCTGCTCATCATATGGATGGTAGTCCGTTCGGCAAAGTATTTTATATTCTGGCAGCCGGACGCCGCCCGTTACCTGTGGTATCTGTTCTATCTGCCCATGCTGTTTGTGCCTATGCTGGCACTGCTGATTGCCATGTCATTGGGAAAGCCGGACGAATACAAATTCCCCAAGGGAATGTCGGTTCTGTGGATCATCTCCGGCACATTGCTTGGTGCCGTCAAGGATTATGCGCAAAAATATTTGCAGACTCAGCTGAATGCAGTCAGCCGGCAATGAAGGCGCCGTCCAAAGCCGCCTCCAGATGCTTCATATTCATGTATTTCTTGTTGCCCCACTGGGTGCCTGCCACGTGGCGAAGCCTCGCACAGACCAGCATCAGGGCGGAGTTCCCATCCGGGAACGTCCCCACTACGCGGGTTCTGCGGCGGATCTCGCGGTTCAGCCGCTCAATCACATTGTTGGTGCGGATGCGTGTCCAGTGTTCGCTGGGAAAGTCGCAGTAGGTCAGCGTCTCCTCAATACCGTCCTCGACTTTCTTAGCGGCCGCCTTCAGCTTCATTGCTTTTAACTCAGCAACAACGGCCTTTGCCTTCTCACGGGAGGCCTTTTTGCTCTCCTGCGCGTGGATCGCCTTGAGCATTTTCGCTACAATTTTGACCTTGGATTTGGGCACAACGGAGAAAACATTGCGGTAGAAATGCACGATGCAGCGCTGGTATTTGGCGTCCGGGAATACCTCGCCCACGGCCTCCAGCATCCCCATGCACTTGTCGCCAACGATGAGCTTCACGCCGTCCAGACCGCGCCCGCGGAGCCACTGGAAGAAGCTGACCCAACTGGCCTTGTCCTCTTTCATCCCCTCAGCAGCGCCCAGAACCTCACGGAAACCGTCCTCATTCACGGCAATTGCCACTAAAATCGACACATTTTCATATTCTCCACCCCAGTTGCGGCGCAGATAGATGCCATCCACGTAGACGTATGGATAGTGGCCGCCCTGCAACGGGCGGTTGCGCCAGTCCTCGATGTGAACGTAGGCTTTCTTGTTCAGCTCGCTGATGGTGGCGGGAGAAACCTTGCTGCCCCACAGAGCCTCGGTGATGTCCTCCACCCGGCGCACGGAAACGCCTGCCAGGTACATCTCGATGAGTGCTTCCTCTACGCTGCTTTCCCGGCGGCGATACCGCTCGATGATGGCTGTCTCAAAAGACACGCCTTTGAGCCTGGGCATGTGGAGCGTAACGTCGCCGGAGGTCGTGGTGAGGTTCCGGTCATAGTGCCCGCTGCGGTATCCCTGGCGGGCCTCGCTGCGCTCGTAGCGAGCTGCCTGCGTCAGAGACTCCGCCTCTTTCTCCAGCAGCTCGTTCAGCGTCTCTTCTACGCTGCCGCGGACCAATTCCTTGATTTGGCCCTTGATAATTTCCTCGTTCAGCTGTACAATTTTCTCGGACATAGTTTGCTGTCTCCTTTCAGAATGGTGTGTCGTGACTTCATTCTACCAGAGTCTGCAAACTATGTCTTCTTCTATGCCTTTTTCTTTTTGCGCAATTTATCTTACAATATCTGTTCTTAGCTCAACGCAGGCAAGTATAACACAAACACGGCAAGAATAAAATACAGAACGATGTATAGAATGAATTCTATACATCGTTCTTGATAAATCCAAAAATCTTCTTATTTTATATATATTTTTTTATGGACCATTTTCAATACCGCAGCAAGTTCGAAAAAAATATTTCTAAGAATTCATCCGGTCACTCGGAATCCCTGCAAAAACATCGGCATCATCAGGGCGCTGTACCGGCTCAGGGCCACCGCCAGCGTTGTTTTGCCGACGCCGGGGATATCGTCCAGCAGAACATGTCCGTCGGCCAACAGCGCCATCA
>SFPF01000170.1 GCA_004552155.1 Bacteroidales bacterium | reverse complement strand
GATCGGCTGGATCCTCGACACCTATTGCAAGGTAGATAACGGCACCGGCAAGATCGCTTACGACTATACGCTCCCGATGGCGGTCTTCACCGGTTTCGGTGTCTTGGCGCTCTTCATCGCCCTCCTGCTGAAGCGTGAGGACAAGCGCAAAGGCTATGGCTTGGAATTGCCGAATATCAAGGGATAAAACAATATTGAGCGGGTACTGATGGGTTAAAAGACGTAGAGACGTCGCAGATGCGGCGTCTCTACGTTGTTTAGAATCATTCGGTTATGCCTCCGGCGAAACGGGATTCTCCGTGGTCGGCTCCTCCGGCATGATCGGCTTCGTAACCGGCTCTTTCGCTTTGGAGGCCCGGGTCTGACGGGCTTTCAGCGTGGAGCGTTGCTCTGCGATCAACACATTCATGCGGTTGATGAAAGGCAGGTAGGCGGTATCGCCCTCCACTTTCGCCAGCAGGTTTACGACTTCTACTAAATGGGTGTAAGCGGTCTCCGCCTCGATGCGGGTACGCTTCACGGCTCCCACCTCCTTCTCAGAACGCACATCGGTACGAGAGGCGACGGCAACTAAGTAGTTGTTCTCCGCCGTATCCAACGCGTTAAACCACTCCTCGTAATCAGGCAGATAGGTCACGTCGCCATACTTGTCGAACTCCGCCTTCAGTCGCTCCGCGATCGCTGCCAACTCCGGATTCGGGTGCGCGGTCATCGCCTTGAGATAGGCGTTGTTGCTCCGCCACAGCCTGTCGCGCAGCTCCTCGCAGGCTTTTGCCTCCGCTGAATCCGCGGTGCTATTCTCTAACGTCTCGTCGAACGCCCGAACCGCTGTCTCAAACGCATTGATGGGTGCCTCCAACATGGCGTTGATCACCTCGCCAGAGCCAGACAGCGCACTTACACCCCCCTCGACACTGACGACATCGGGGTTCTCCGGCTCTGCCTCTTTCAGCAAATGAGGTAATAAACTGATCACTAACTTGAAAAAGCCAAATGCCTCCTCGTTGCGGAGACGAATGGGATTGAAAACATAAATCTGTTCCATATCGCTTGTTGTTTTAAAGTTACGGCAATATCGCCATGCCAAAGATAGGCAAAGACAAGGGATAAACCACTATTGACAGCTAAGAATCATGCGCGAAACGAGCAAAAATCTTTTTGAGAGACCATTGTGGATGCGCGAAACATGAAAAAAACTTTTTTAGGCCGTTTCGCGCACTCGCGAGACCTACTAAAAACTTTTTTAGGTCATTTCGCGCACTTGCGAGACCTGCTAAAAACTTTTTTAGGTCGTTTCGCGCACTCGCGAGACCCACTAAAAACTTTTTTAGGTCGTTTCGCGCACTCGCGAGACCCACTAAAAACTTTTTTAGGTCGTTTCGCGCATGCAAGATGGTATCTCAGTATATGTGGAGGTGAAAGGAATGGCGTTTTCAACGTATAATGAAAACCCGGAGGGAAGCCGCAATGGCAACGCTCCGGGCTTTATACGTTTTATTTGATGGGGAAATTGAAATAGGTGTCGGGGTAGGGCTCATCCTTCAACGTGAAATGCCACCATTCGGATTCAAGCGGCTTGAAGCCGTGGCGCAACATCGCCTCCCGCAAGATCAAACGATTGGCCTTCTGCTCAGCGGTGATCGCCTCGTAATCGGGATGGGAGAGTTCGCCGAACCAGTCGAACGGGCCACCCATATCCACTTCCTTCCCCGTCTGCATGTCGAAGAGCGTCAGATCGACCGTGGAGCCGCGGGTGTGGCCGGAGCGTGCCATGATATACTCCCGTTCGAACAGTTCCGACTTGGGCACTTCGGGATAGAAATAGGCTTTCATCCGGGTGTCATCAACATCTTCCGCCCAGCGCACGAAGTGATCCACGGCGCATTGCGGGCGGTAGGCATCATACACTTTCAAGCGATAGCCTTGTGCCATCACGTCGTCGCTCACCGCTTTGAGGGCTTCGGCGGCCTTGCGGGTGAGGATGGATTTCGGCTCCTCATAACCGGTGATGCGTTCGCCCACGAAGTTGTACGTGGAGTGGTAGCGAATTTCCTGGATAATGTCCGGGATGAAATCGGCCACGACGACGAAATCATCCGGCATGGTTTCCGCGGATTGAGATTTGGGATCGTCGGAGGCGCAGGCCAAGACGACGAAGAGGGTGGCGCATACGGAGGCGCACACGGTGGAAAGATACTTCCAAGTTTTCAGTTGTTTCATTATTCTAATTTGTTATTGGGTTTTCGGGCGCAAAAATAGCCTTTTCCTTGAATAGTGCGAGCCTTGGGAGTAGATTCGTCGCTATTTTGATTACTTTTGTTTCGCAATTTTTACGGGCAGTTCGCCCTTCACGATAAATGCGATACAATGAAAAAAAGAGATTACATCTTATGCGCCGCCCTCTGTCTGTTGGCGATGGGGCAAACCCTGGCACAACAGCTCTCGCCGGAGCAAGCGAAGGCTAAGGCGGAGGCCTTTTTGTCGGAAAAGAGCGGACTTCGCTCCACTGGTGACTTGCAGCTGCTTTTCTCGGTGACCGATACGACGCAGCTCGACGCGGACGCTGCTGGTTCGCTGCGAGCGGCTACTGAGGGTGATGCCTTGCTGTATGCTTTTGGCCGTGCGACGGGTGGCTACGTGATCGCGGCGGGCGACGAGCGGGCGGAGGCTGTCTTGGGCTATAGCACGACGGGCTCTTTGCGGTCGGATAACCTGCCGGAAGGTATGCGCGGCTTCCTGCGGCAATATGCGGTGGAGATCGC
>SFPF01000169.1 GCA_004552155.1 Bacteroidales bacterium | reverse complement strand
ATTTACGGCCTCCTGAATGTCGGTGCTCCAGTCGCCACCCTCCTTTGAGTCATCAATCTTGTTGATGACCACATCGTGCTGTTCCTTGCCGTCGGGCGTAACGTAGAACGTGGAGAACCAGGCTTTGCCGCTGTTCTCAGCCCCGGTAAGGAAGTCGAGAATGCTCTGCTTCTCCTGCACGATGCGCTCCTGTTGCTTGCGGCGGTCGGTGATGCCCTCACTGCGGAAGATGGATTCCCAATACTTTTGGGAAATCTCAATCTGATACTTGATAGGTGCGGAATTGCGGAGTTTCGACTCCTTGGCAAGTCCGATGAGCTGCTTGATGTTATACCATTTCCCTTTGAACAGCGAAGCGTAATAAGGAATGGGATAATAAGTGCTGTCAGGGGTCGGGATACGCGACACCACAGCAAACTTGCGGCAGGTCGTGTTCTTGGCGAGCCTGTCTTGCAGGTCTCGCCATGGAGCAGCCGCATCAAGCATCTCTATCACCTCAATGTCGCTCCGTGAGGCGATGCACTTTCTCCAATTTGCGTACAAAATGCGAGTTATTCTGCCGTCCTTGCCGGCAGGAGCGAAGCGGCAATAACAAGCCTCTTTGCGTAGCAGACGCACGATTTTCGTGCCGTCGCGAGAAAGGATAATCACACTCACGGCAAAGCCAAAATGCTTGAAGTCTTGGCAAACGCCGAGATAATACGAGGCGATGTCGTTGTCAATAAAGAAGTCCTCGACTTCGCTCTTGACGGCGGCAGTAGCAAGACAAGTGTCGTAGCGCAGACCGCTGCCGAAGCAGACTTCAGCATTGAACATTTGGCACGTGGAGAGCGTCTCGTCGTCCTCGATGAGCTTCAATATGTCGAAAGGCATATTGTTGTCGCCTCCCCACGGCACATAAGAAAGCGTGTCGTCGATGATGACCGGCACAATGTCAACGTCTTCTTTGAAGACCGCTGACGAGTTCACTTGAAACGCCGCCCGAGCCGACAGGTTCGGTAGCGTTTCGACCGAGTTAAAATTCAAATTATCCATAGCGAATGAAATAAGCGTTATAGAAATACTTCGCAGTCGTTAACGGCGAAAATGCAACAATCTCTGATTTTGCGGATTTGCCCCGATGATAGCAATTTGATATTGCGAGTACCGGCATAAAAATCGTAGCGGAGCGAGATGCAATTATGCAGGTGAAGTATTTCACCGTTGGCTTTCCAAACTGAAATATCCACCGGGTCGCCGCTGTTAAGCATAGTGCGAGCCGTGGTAATGTGTATAGAGCGTGCCATTATCTGAATGTATAATCATAAGGTTCTGTGAATATGCCTTTGCCTAACGGATTGCGCTGCGCGATGCGGTTCTCCGCATATCGCCAAGTGAATTTCACCGTGTTAGGCTTCTCCGGGTCATCGGCAATCTCACTTGTGGAGTCTGTGATAAGCATCGGGCGGAGTGCGTCGAAGTCGATGTCATCAGGGGCACTCTCGTATGGGGTTCGCACATTGTCGGAGCAGAACATCTGCTCTGCGAGCGAACACTCGTCGGCAGTCAGCCCTGCCGACTGCACCTCGTAGGTCTGCTCGCAAGTGGCATCGTAGAATTGCGACACACTGCCGAGGACAGCCAGCGAGCGGTCAACCTTAGTTTTGGATGTGGTAACAGCCGGGACGAAAAGGTTGTCAGGCACGTTGAAACAGTTGCGGAAGTAGAACGGACGTGTTCCCGAAAGCGACTTGTCGATGAAGAACGAGGCGGCACGGTCGCCCACGCGAACAGTGAACGCAGTGAGTTCTATTTCCGCGCCGACCATGTCCTCGGCTTGTTGCTGTATCTCCTTGCAAAAAATAGTGTGCGTCCACACTCCGTCGCTCGATGCCGTCATTTGCTGATAAGGACCTTCGAACGAGCAATGCCCCGGCATTCCGCCACTAATGAAATCGCAGTAAACCTCGTAGTTTACTGCTTCGCCATTAAATGTGAAAAATGGCAAGAACACGAAGCTCTCTGGAGCCACGCGCCTCGATGCGGCAGCAGTTAGGAAGTGCGACCTAAGCAGTGGCTCGAAATCGTAGATGTCGATGTCGCGGTCGCAATAAATCACCATAAAACCGCTACGGTCGTAGTCGTCGCTGTGGTCGTCGGGAATATCCACATAC
>SFPF01000168.1 GCA_004552155.1 Bacteroidales bacterium | reverse complement strand
TCGTTTCTTCTATAAAATATCTCGGACGACGTTTCACCTCTGCATATATCTTGCCCACATATTCTCCGATTACGCCCAACGCCACAAGCAGGGCACCGCCGATAAACCACAGGGAAACGAGCAGGGACGTCCAGCCCTGTATCGTTCGGCCACACAGCCACGCCACGAGACCGTAGAAAATCACCGCCAAAGCCACGAGCATGAACGACAGGCCCACGATAGAAATCAGGCGCAGCGGACGCACGCTGAACGAAGTGATACCATCGATGGCAAAGGCCAGCATCTTGCGCAGCGGATATTTGGACTCGCCGGCAAAGCGTTCGCCACGGTCGTAATAAACCATAGCCTGCGGGAAGCCAAGCGTGCGCACCATGCCGCGCAAGAAGAGGTTGCGCTCGCCGTAGGTCATCAGCGCGGCGAGGGTGCGGCGGCTCATGAGGCGGTAGTCGGCGTGGTTGTAAACGATGTCGCCGCCAAGTTTGCTCATCAACTTATAAAATGCCAGTGCCGTGGTGCGCTTGAACCACGTGTCGGTAGGACGGTCGCGGCATCGGCATCAATAGAAATGGCGGCATCGGCATGCGCGGCAGCCCATTCAAGACCTGCCCAAAGAGCGTGCTGATGCCCCGCGTTGTGCGCGAGTTTCAAGCCCATCACCTGCGGGTGCTGCTTGGAGAGACTGCCGATCAGCGGCCAAGTGCCGTCGCGGCTGCCGTCGTCCACATAGACAATGCGTCCCTGCAAATCTGCGTGCTTTTCCGCAACGCGCTGCATCACTTCGAGCAGGCGGCTCGTAGTTTCAGCGAGCACGGCTTCCTCGTTATAGCAAGGCACAACTATGGCGTAATTCATATACAAGTAAACGAGTTAACGAGTAAACAAGTAGACGAGACAGTTTACTGTTTACTATCAGTATGAAATGCATTAATAATAATTTACGCTACGAAATTACGCACAATATCTGAGATTTAAGGAACAAAACAAGGCTTTTGCTGCGCAGCAAGCAGGGATTTTGCTAAATTTGCCCCGTTATGGACCGCAACATCACGCTTTTTCTGATTCGCCACGGCGAAACGGAGGAAAACCGCCTCCGCATTCTGCAAGGACACCTACCGGGCACGCTCACGCCGGAAGGGGTTGAGGCGGCACGCACCACGGCGGAGGACTTGGCAAATGCGGAAGCGCCTTTCGACCTCCTGCTGTGCAGCGACCTGCTCCGCGCACGCCGCACGGCCGACATCATAGGAGAGCGGCTGCACCTTGCCGTGCGCCCCACCCCGCTGCTGCGCGAACGCGACTGGGGCAGCATCACGGGCAGGCGGATTGAGGAGGTAATCCGCACGGCAAACGAGGCACCGGGCGTGGAAAGCGTGGAAGCGATGTTCGCACGCGCACGTATATTATTAGATGTCATCAGAACCGATTACCCTGTTGCGCAGCGCGTGCTTTTAGTGAGCCACGGACTTTTCCTGCGCGTGTTGCAAGCCGCTGTGCTCGGCACAGAAATGAAGGCGATACCGCCAATGAAGAACCTCGAAGTGCGCAGTTTGGAAATCACTGCGCCGTTGTCGGTTTCCATTGCTGCAGACATCGAAGCCACCGATGCGTAATCGTGGATTGACGGTTGCTTTTGAGGGGAACGGTAAGGAAGAAAAGCGAAAAATCTTGTTAATGCCTTTTCGCTCTCTGCGCAGAGAGGCATTTTCGCGTTTGCAATCGTTAAGGCGGCGTGGCGTGAAGATTTATGGATAATTAAGGAACGGAAAATTTGCTCTAAGAAAAATTCGACGAAAATCAAGAATATTTTCACTTTAAAGCACATCGAAAAAATTATCTCCGAGCAAATTTTTACGGGGTTGCTTATAATTTTCACGCTCTTATAAGACAATTTTTCCGCTCATATAGGATAGTTAGCGCCCAAAACGCGAAAAGAGGAAAAGCCCAGGCTCTTTCTCTTTTCGCTATTGCAAAGATAAGCCGAAAAGTCCGTTTCGCCAAAAGCCGAGAACCTGTGACACGCACTGTCAAAGCACGAAGCGGCACGTAATTTCTACTTACGCCCCTTTCAAGCGCAGACATTCTCAAAATATCGCATTTCCTTATAAGAAATACCCCGATTTTTCATAACTTTGCACTTCGTAACGAAACACATATACATTATATATATAAGCCAATGGAACTCGCAAGCAAATACAGTCCCGAAGACGTTGAGGGCAAATGGTATGAATATTGGATGCAGCACAAGCTGTTCAGTTCTAAACCCGACGGCCGCAAGCCGTTCACGGTGGTCATTCCGCCGCCCAACGTGACGGGCGTGCTGGAGCCGTTATCGGTGGTGCCATTGTCTGTGGTGCCGCCGTTTCCACCGTTGTCGGTCGTGGTGCCTGTGTTTCCGTTCGAGGTGCCGGTGTTACCCGAGGAAGTGCCGCCGTTGGAGCCTGCGGCCTCTTGGGCTGCGCGTTCGGCCGCAGCGCGCTGCTCGGCTATAGTCTCCTGCTGGGCCTGGGCAATAAGTGCAGTGACCTCTGAGCTAAGGCTGGCCGTGTAGCTGCTGTAATAGCTCTCGGTGCTGGCGAGTTGGTCGGTATGCAGAACCTCATTGAAGGTGAGCTCGACCCTAAGGCTAAGGTTGTTGTTGTAGAAGATTTGATTTCTACAGGCGGCAGCTCACTCAAGGCTGTAGAGGCGCTCCGCAAGAACGGCAACGAG
>SFPF01000167.1 GCA_004552155.1 Bacteroidales bacterium | reverse complement strand
CGAACTTACCTTGACTTTTCGAGCCTCCTGACCCTCATTAATATCCTTGACCGAGACGACGGGTGCGGGCTGAGCCTCAATCGCCGCAACCATATCCTCACGCGTCAGTCGGTCACTGTCAGCTGCTGAGGACTGAACCGCACGCCCCGCCGCCGATGCGCCTGCGTCAAGCCCCGCATAATCAAAGTAGGCACTTCCTCCCACTTGTGAAGTCGTGGCGGATGTCGTGGCGGCTGAGGAGGAGGAGGAGGCAGGTGAAGACGAGCCGCCCGCGGATGCTGACGGCGTGCCGCCACGGCACCCAAGGCGGGGCCAACAATTGGTATATCTGCCATCGCGTTGAACGACTTCTGTGCACTCTCATATGTATCTACGGTTGCGGTCGCAATGCTGATGGCTTTCCCCGCCTCGAAAGCCGCCTTATTCTCGCCTTGAAATTCCATTAAGGCGTTTCCAAGGCTTCCGAAAGCTTCTTTCGCCGCCCCCGCCTCAAGGCTCGTAAGAGCCTCACGTGCCTGTTCGGATTGTTCCCCATATTGCGTCTTTGCGTCTTCATATTGTTGGTAAAGAGATGCCAAAGAGCCGTAGTCTTGATATTGTTTAGTCTGTTGCTCCTCAGCATAGGCGGCTTCCGCGTCTCTTTGCCTTTGGCGACTCTCCTCTTTGATCTGTTCAATATTAATGGCGTGTTGTCTCTGCAGCTCCTCCTCGTATGCAAGTTGTGCCTCCGCGTCTGCGATGGTTGCGGCATTGCGTTGCAGCTCCTCATCGTAGCGTAGTTGTTCCTGAGTCTGAAGCGTTTCGAGTCTGCGGTTTTCCAGTTCAGTGATTGCGGCGTTATATGTCGCGACTTCTTCCAAAGAAACCGCACGCCCCTTGCGATCCTCATCCCACTTTCTCTTTGTAGCCTCTATCGCGGCTTCAATCACTCGCAAGTCATTAGCGAGTTCCAACGACTTTGCGGATTTTAGCATTTCGGCTGATGCGGTGGCTTCCGCCTGTTGCAGCTCTCGGAACTTGACAGCCTGTTCCTCCACCGACTTAGCGACGGCTTCGGCCTGTGCCTTGATTGCCGCAAGGGCGTTACGTTCCTCATCCAAGAATGAGATACGCTGCGCCTGTAACTCTCGGTACTTCTCGCCCCGATCTTTTTGAGCTTCAAAATAGGATTGTTCAGCATCTGCCAATTCCTTTTGCTTGGAAAGGCTCTGCGCGTCCATCGCCAACGCCTCTTGGGCTTGTTTAACTTTCAACGCCGCTAACTCAGTTCGTCGGTCTGCAATCTCTTGTTCTTTCTTAATGGCTTCGTCAAGGTACGCAAGACGTTGTTTCACCGAGTAGTGAACTTTGTCCTCAGCCTTTACGCGCAGCTCCGCTACCTCCATTGCAGTCTCGGCCGTGTCGCGTCCGATTTTCATCTCCTTTTCCGCAATCTCGTTTGCGAGTTCTGCGGACTTCTTAGCCGCCTCCTGATAACGAGTTAGAGCCCTTTCGGCGTTGACTTCCGCACCGACAAGACCGCCAAAAAAATCCACAACCTTTGCCACGCCCTTGGCGACAGTGCCGAGCGCATCAGTAATTTTCCCGACAATGGAGACGACGAGGTTGCCGACAGCCGCAACCGCCTTGCCAAGCAAGGCGAATATGGGTTCTAAGGACTTCAGGACGTAAGACCACGCCGCAGATGCTTCGGCGTTGTCTTGGATCGCCTTTTTGCACGCCAAAATCAACCCCGTAACTACTGAGATTATAGCAATGAACGGGTTTGCGGCTAAGGCTGTGAACGCCTTGCCAAGGTCAAGAGCCCCCGACCCCGCCATTGCAAATCCGTTCTTAAGCCCCGCCATACCGCTACCCGTGGCATTCAAGTCTATGCCTAACGTCTTGATTGCCTTACCAAACCCCGTGGTATCAGTGATTACGCCTGTAAGTGCGGATTGATAATTGCCTATGTTATCTTTGAAGTTCCCGATGGATAGTGTAGCCTCCCTTACCTCATCGTTAACGTCCTTGATATGCTTCTGAAGCTCTTGACCCTTTGCACCCTCTCGTTCCTCTCGACTTAGTTCTTGATAACGCTGAGTAAGTGCTGCGGCTTCCTTGCGAAGTGCCAACAGACTACCCTCAGCCTGTTCGGCTTTTGCAATTGACAGATCCACCGCCTTAAGATTTCCATTAATGGCGGCTGTGTTCGCCTTAATCTGTTGTGCTGTCGTCTCTATGTTTTTGCGCAAACTATCCATTTGCGCCGCCTGTTCAGATGTCGCCCCGCCCGCGTCATACGCCGCTTTTTGCATGTCCGCAAGGGCGTTGCGGTCGTTGGTTAGCGACTGCCTTAGCTCCTCGTTTGCTTTCCGCAACTTAACAATATTATTGAGTGCGTCCTCCGTGTTTGCGTGGACGTTTAAGAGGACTTCACGCTCTGTCGTGTCTGCCATGAGTGGTTAGTTTTG
>SFPF01000040.1 GCA_004552155.1 Bacteroidales bacterium | reverse complement strand
AGGAAGAAGCCGAAGCACTCAAGAAGGTTCTCGAAGAGGCTGGTGCTGAAGTAGAAATCGCTTAATATTCCTACCCTTTAAGGGATATGGTTATGAAACCTCTGGTAGAGGTTTCATAACCTTTTTGTGTCTATATTCATAAAAGCCGCACAGGGCAGACAAGGTTTGCGCTATACTCACAGGCAAATCGTCGCCTACACATATATAATATATATTGTATCCCGCAGGCTTGTCTCACCACATCAAAACATCATAGAATGTCTTCACAAGTAATCAATCATCGTGTAAACTTTGCATCAGTGCAAAATCCGATGCCTTATCCGGATTTTCTCGATGTGCAGCTTAAGTCTTTCAAAGACTTTCTTCAGCTCGACACTCCTTCCGAGCTGCGTAAGAACGACGGTCTGTATAAAGTTTTTGCCGAGAATTTCCCCATTGCCGATACTCGCAACAACTTTGTATTAGAGTTCCTCGATTATTACATCGACCCGCCCCGTTACAGCATTCAGGAGTGCCTCGAAATAGGACTTTCTTACAGCGTGCCCTTGAAGGCGAAGCTCAAATTGTATTGTACCGACCCTGACCACGAAGATTTTGATACCGTGGTGCAGGACGTGTTCCTCGGTCAGATACCTTACATGACAGAGAACGGTACGTTTGTCATCAACGGCGCAGAGCGCGTAGTCGTTTCGCAATTGCACCGCTCGCCCGGCGTATTCTTCGGTTCGAGCATTCACGCAAATGGTACGCAGCTCTATTCCGCACGTATCATACCTTTCAAGGGTTCTTGGATTGAATTTGCTACGGACATCAACAATGTGATGTATGCTTATATCGACCGTAAGAAGAAGTTGCCCGTAACGACCCTGCTGCGTGCGATTGGTTACGAAACCGATAAAGACATTCTCCAGATATTCAATCTCGCCGAAGAAATCAAGGTGAATAAGACCAGCCTGAAAAAGGTGCTTGGCCGCCGCCTTGCCGCACGTGTTTTGAAGAGCTGGGTAGAAGACTTTGTTGATGAAGATACCGGTGAAGTAGTATCTATCGAGCGCAACGAAATGGTGCTTGAGCGTGAGACCGTTCTCCAAGAGGACCATATCCAGCAGATTATTGAAAGCGGTGCGCAGAGCATTCTCATTCACCACGAAGAGGCTTCCGCATCCGACTATTCCATTATTTTCAACACCCTGCAAAAAGACCCCTCCAACTCTGAAAAGGAGGCCGTGCTTTATATCTATCGTCAGCTCCGCAATGCCGACCCTGCCGACGATGCCAGCGCACGCGATGTCATCAACAACCTTTTCTTCTCTGAAAAGCGTTACGACTTGGGCGAAGTGGGTCGCTACCGCATCAACCACAAGCTCAACCTTACGACCGATATGGACGTGCGTGTGCTGACGCACGAAGATATTATTGAGATTATCAAATATCTCATCGAACTAATTAACAGCAAGGCCACCGTCGACGATATCGACCACCTCAGCAACCGCCGCGTCCGCACCGTGGGCGAGCAGCTCTCCAATCAGTTCGCCATTGGTCTGGCACGCATGAGCCGCACAATCCGCGAGCGCATGAACGTCCGCGATAACGAAGTGTTCACGCCGACCGACCTCATCAACGCCAAGACCATTTCGAGCGTCATCAACTCCTTCTTCGGTACGAACGCCCTGTCGCAGTTCATGGACCAGACCAACCCCTTGGCAGAAGTAACGCACAAGCGCCGCCTCTCTGCCCTCGGCCCCGGCGGTCTGTCCCGCGAGCGTGCAGGTTTCGAGGTGCGCGACGTACACTATACACACTACGGCCGCCTCTGCCCGATTGAGTCGCCTGAAGGTCCTAACATCGGTCTTATCTCCTCGCTCTGCGTATATGCTAAGATCAACGACCTCGGCTTCATCGAAACGCCTTACCGCAAGGTAGCCAATTCGATGGTAGACCTCAAGAACGAAGACGTCGTTTATCTCTCTGCCGAAGAAGAAGAAGGCAAGATCATCGGTCAGGGCAATGCGCCCCTGCGTCCCGATGGCTCCTTTATCCGCGATAAGGTGAAATGCCGCCAGGATGCCGACTATCCCGTTGTGCCGCCCTCCGAAGTGGAACTTATGGACGTTGCGCCGCAGCAGATTGCCTCTATCGCCGCTTCGCTCATTCCCTTCTTGGAGCACGACGATGCCCACCGCGCATTGATGGGATCGAACATGATGCGCCAGGCAGTGCCCCTTATCCACTCCGAGGCTCCTATTGTCGGCACGGGTATCGAAAAGCAGGTCTGCGAAGATTCCCGCACGATGATTACCGCCGAGGGCGATGGCGTGATTGAGTTCGTAGATGCTACTACAATCCGCATTCTTTACGACCGCACGGAGGACGAAGAGTTCGTAAGCTTCGAGCCTGCCGAGAAGGTTTACGATATTCCCAAGTTCCGCCGTACCAACCAGAATATGACCATTGACCTTCGTCCTATTTGCGAGAAAGGCCAGCGCGTCAAGAAGGGCGATATCCTCACCGAGGGCTACGCCACCGAAAACGGCGAACTCGCACTCGGCCGCAACCTCCTCGTGGCTTACATGCCTTGGAAGGGTTACAACTATGAGGACGCTATCGTGCTCAACGAGCGCATGGTGCGTGAGGATATCCTCACCTCCGTCCATGTAGACGAGTTCTCCCTTGAGGTGCGCGAAACCAAGCGCGGTATGGAAGAACTTACCAACGATATCCCCAACGTGAGCGAAGATGCCACCAAGGACCTCGACGAGCGCGGTATTATCCGTATCGGTGCCCGCGTGAAACCCGGCGACATCATGATTGGTAAGATTACGCCTAAGGGAGAAAGCGACCCCACTCCCGAAGAGAAGTTGCTCCGCGCCATCTTCGGCGACAAGGCAGGCGATGTGAAAGACGCCTCTTTGAAGGCAAATCCCTCCCTCTCGGGTGTTATCATCAAGACAAACCTCTTCTCCCGTGCCATCAAGACGCGCTCATCTAAGGCAGCCGACAAGGTGAAGTTGCAGAAGATTGATGAAGATTTTGAAAAGGAAACCGGCAAGCTCAAAGCCCTCATGCTCGAGAAACTCGTCAAGCTCACCAAGGGCAAGAAAGCCCTCGGCGTGAAGGACAATATCGGCGCAGAGGTGATTGCAAAGGGCGCAGAGTTCACCAAGGTGCTCTTGGCGCAGCTCGACTACACAGCCGTCGAACTCCACAACTGGACCGACGACGAGCACACCAACACCCTCATTCGCCAGCTTGTCATCAATTATTTGAAGAAATATAATCAGATGGATGCCGTCTTGAAGCGTCAGAAGTTTGCCATCACCATTGGCGACGAACTGCCCTCCGGCATCATTCAGATGGCTAAGGTATATGTTGCCAAGAAGCGCAAGATTGGCGTGGGCGACAAGATGGCCGGCCGCCACGGTAACAAGGGTATCGTTTCCAAGATTGTGCGTCAAGAAGACATGCCGTTCTTGGCCGACGGTACGCCCGTCGACATCGTGCTCAACCCGCTCGGCGTGCCTTCGCGTATGAACCTCGGTCAGATTTTCGAAGCCGTTCTCGGCGCAGCCGGCCGCAAGCTTGGCGTCAAGTTCGCCACGCCTATCTTCGATGGCGCGAAGCTCGATGACCTTTGCGAATGGACCGACAAGGCAGGCCTGCCCCGCTATTGCTCTACGCAACTCTACGACGGCGGCACGGGCGAACCTTTCGACCAGAAGGCCACCGTGGGCGTTACTTACATGCTTAAGCTCGGCCACATGGTTGAGGACAAGATGCACGCCCGTTCCATTGGCCCGTACTCGCTCATCACGCAGCAGCCTCTCGGCGGTAAAGCCCAGTTCGGCGGTCAGCGTTTCGGTGAAATGGAAGTCTGGGCCATCGAGGCGTTCGGCGCATCTCATGTGCTCCAAGAAATCCTTACGATCAAGTCCGACGATGTCGTTGGCCGTTCCAAGGCTTACGAAGCCATCGTTAAGGGCGAACCGATGCCCACTCCCGGCATTCCCGAATCGCTCAACGTATTGCTTCACGAACTTCGCGGCTTAGGTTTGAGCGTATCGCTCGATTAAGGTATTTTTTTAGAAAATTCCGTTTCTTAGGAGCATACCGAAAATCTCTTTACACTTACAATTCATACATCAGATTATGGCATTCAAAAGAGAAAACAAGATAAAGAGCAACTTCACCAAGATTACCATTGGCCTGGCCTCGCCCGAGGAAATCCAGTCCAATTCTTACGGTGAGGTGCTGAAACCCGAAACCATCAACTACCGCACCTAAGGACTACGAGTGCCACTGCGGCAAGTACAAGCGCATTCGCTACAAGGGCATCGTCTGCGACCGATGCGGCGTAGAGGTCACGGAGAAGAAAGTGCGCCGCGAGCGTGCCGGTCACATCCAGCTCGTTGTGCCCGTGGCACACATCTGGTATTTCCGTTCCCTGCCCAATAAGATGGGCTACCTCCTCGGCATCCCCACCAAGAAGCTCGACTCCATTATTTATTATGAGCGCTACGTGGTGATCCAGCCCGGCGTGCTCGGCGACGAGTTTGCCGTGAACGACCTGCTCACCGAGGACGAATACCTCGAAATCCTCAAGCGTCTGCCCAAGGACAACCAGTATCTCGAAGATACCGACCCCAACAAGTTCATCGCCAAGATGGGTGCCGAGGCCGTCTACGACCTCCTCACGCGCATCAATCTCGACGACCTTTCCTACGAACTGCGCGCCCGTGCCAATTCCGACACCTCCGTGCAGCGCAAGACCGAAGCCTTGAAGCGCTTGCAGGTCGTAGAGTCGTTCCGCGCCAGCAAGGACCGCAACCGTCCCGAGTGGATGATCATGAAGGTCATTCCCGTCACGCCGCCCGAACTGCGTCCGCTCGTGCCCCTCGATGGCGGCCGTTTCGCCACTTCCGACCTCAACGACCTCTATCGCCGCGTGCTTATCCGCAACAACCGCTTGAAGAGACTCTTGGAAATCAAGGCCCCCGAAGTCATTCTGCGCAACGAAAAGCGTATGCTTCAGGAAGCCGTCGACAGCCTCTTCGACAACTCCCGCAAGAGCAGCGCCGTGAAGAGCGACAGCAACCGCCCCCTCAAATCACTTTCCGACTCGCTGAAAGGTAAGCAGGGCCGTTTCCGTCAGAACCTCCTCGGTAAGCGTGTGGACTATTCCGCCCGTTCCGTAATCGTTGTAGGTCCTGAACTGAAAATGGGCGAATGTGGTCTGCCCAAGCTCATGGCAGCCGAGCTTTACAAGCCGTTCATTATCCGTAAGCTCATCGAGCGCGGCATTGTCAAGACCGTTAAGAGCGCGAAGAAGATAGTAGACCGTCGCGAGTCCGTGATTTGGGATATCCTCGAACACGTCATGAAGGGCCACCCCGTGCTCCTCAACCGTGCCCCGACGCTTCACCGTCTTGGTATACAGGCTTTCCAGCCCAAGATGATTGAGGGCAAGGCCATTCAGCTTCACCCGCTGGCATGTACCGCGTTCAACGCCGACTTCGACGGTGACCAGATGGCCGTTCACCTTCCCCTCAGCAACGAAGCCATTCTCGAGGCTCAGATGCTCATGCTTCAGAGCCACAACATCCTCAACCCTGCCAACGGTGCGCCTATCACCGTGCCCTCGCAGGATATGGTGCTCGGTCTTTACTACATCACCAAGCTCCGTCCCGGCGCGAAAGGCTCCGGCCTCACCTTCTACGGTGCCGAAGAAGCCATCATCGCCTTCAACGAGCGCCGCGTAGACGTGCATGCCCCCGTTAAGGTGATGGTAGATGATGTAGATGAGGAAGGCAACATCTATAAGCACCTCGTCGAGACCTCTGTGGGCCGCGTTATCGTCAACGAGATTATCCCCGTCGAAGTAGGTTATGTAAATACCATTATTTCTAAGAAATCCTTGCGCGACATCATTTCCCGCGTCATCAAGACCGTGGGTATGGCCCGCGCCTGCGAGTTCCTCGACGGTATCAAGAACCTCGGTTACCGTAAGGCCTACGAAGGCGGTCTGTCGTTCAACCTCGACGATATCATCATTCCTGCCGAAAAGGCAGACATCGTGAAGCGCGGTAATGAGGAAATCGACCAGATCACGATGAACTACAACATGGGTTTCATCACCGACAACGAGCGTTACAATCAGGTAATCGATACTTGGACGCACGTAAATACTGACTTGAAGAAGACCCTCATGAAGCAGATGACCGAAGCCGACCAAGGTTTCAACGCCGTGTTCATGATGCTCGACTCGGGTGCCCGTGGTAGTGCCGACCAGATTGCCCAGCTCGCCGGTATGCGTGGTCTTATGGCCAAGCCCCAGAAAGCCGGTGCCGAAGGCGCACAGATTATTGAAAACCCGATTCTTTCTAACTTTAAGGAAGGCATGTCCGTGCTCGAGTACTTTATCTCTACGCACGGTGCCCGTAAGGGTCTTGCCGATACCGCCTTGAAGACGGCCGACGCCGGTTACCTCACCCGCCGTCTCGTAGACGTTTCCCACGATGTCATCATCACCGAGGAAGACTGCGGCACGCTGCGCGGTCTCGTTTGCACGGCCCTCAAAGACGGCGACGAAATCATTTCCTCCCTCGGCGAGCGTATTCTCGGCCGCGTTTCCGTTCACGACATTATCCACCCCGCCACCGGCAAGCTCATCGTTGCCGCAGGCGAAGAGATTACCGAACCCATTGCCGCCGAAATCGAGGCATCGCCCATCGAAAGCGTCGAGATCCGCTCCGTCCTCACCTGCGAAAGCAAGCACGGCGTCTGCATGAAGTGCTACGGCCGCAACCTTGCCACCAGCCGCATGGTGCAGAAAGGTGAAGCCGTCGGCGTTATCGCGGCGCAGTCTATCGGTGAGCCGGGTACGCAGCTTACGCTCCGTACGTTCCACGCCGGTGGTATCGCCAGCAACGCCGCAGCCAATGCCACGATTGTTGCCAAGAGCGACTGCCGCGTAGAATTCGAGGAGCTCCGCACCGTGGACACCGTTGCCGAAGACGGCACGGCAGGCAAGGTCGTAGTAGGCCGTTTGGCAGAGGCACGCTTCGTCGACGAGCATACCGACATCGTCCTCTCCACGCAAAACGTGCCCTATGGCTCGCAGCTCTTCGTTTCTGACGGACAGACGGTTGCAAAAGGCACGCTCATTGCCAAGTGGGACCCCTTCAATGCCGTCATCGTAACCGAAACGCCTGGTGTCATCCAGTTTGAAGATGTAGAAGAAGGCGTAACCTTCCGCGTAGAGGAAGACGAAGCCACCGGCTTGCGCGAGCGCATCGTCATTGAAAGCCGCGAAAAAGGCCGCGTGCCTTCCGCCCACGTTATGAGCGAGAACGGCGAACTGATTCGCACCTACAACTTCCCCATCGGCGGCCACATCGTTGTAGAAGACGGTCAGAAGCTCAATGCCGGCGACGTGCTCATCAAGATACCGCGTGCCGTAGGTAAGGCAGGCGACATCACGGGCGGTCTGCCCCGTGTCACCGAACTCTTCGAAGCGCGCAACCCGAGCAACCCCGCAGTGGTTTCCGAAATCGACGGCGAAATCACGATGGGCGACATTAAGCGCGGCAACCGCGAAGTGGTAGTCACCTCCAAGCTCGGCGAGCAGAAGAAGTATCTCGTGCCCCTCTCCAAGCAAATCCTCGTTCAGGAGAACGACTACGTGCGTGCCGGCACGCCGCTTTCCGACGGCAGCATCACGCCCTCCGATATCCTCGCTATCCAAGGTCCTACCGCAGTGCAGGAATACATCGTCAACGAAGTTCAGGACGTGTACCGTTTGCAGGGTGTGAAGATCAACGATAAGCACTTCGAGGTTATCGTACGCCAGATGATGCGCAAGGTTCAGATCAACGACCCCGGCGACACGCGCTTCCTCGAGCAGCAGATTGTCGACAAGCTCGACTTTGCCGAAGAGAACGACCGCATCTGGGGCAAGAAAGTCGTGACCGATGCAGGGGACAGCACCACGATGAAGCCCGGTATGATTGTAACGGCGCGCAAGCTGCGCGATGAGAACTCCCAGCTCAAGCGTCGCGACCAGCGCCTCGTAGAGGCACGCGATGCCGTGGCTGCCACCTCCACGCAGATACTCCAGGGTATCACGCGTGCTGCCTTGCAGACCAAGAGCTTCATGTCAGCCGCCTCCTTCCAAGAGACCACCAAGGTGCTCAACGAAGCCGCCATCAGCGGTAAGACCGACTACCTCGAAGGCATGAAGGAGAACGTCATCTGCGGTCACCTCATTCCTGCCGGCACCGGCTTGCGCGAGTTCAGCCGCATCGTTGTGGGCGACATCGAAGACTACGACAAGATCAATAAGGAGAAAGAAGATAAAGAATAACCTTTCCTTCTTGAAACCTCAATACCAAACGGAGACGCACCCGAAAAGGTGCGCCTCCGCTTTTTTTGTAACCATCCGAAACAAGCCGACTTGACATGGCCGAAAAAAAGAAATCGCAGAGGATTATCCTTGCGATTTCTTGTAATAATAAGGCAACATCTGTCTGACTTGGTCAGGGGGAGTGTCGTCGCGCAGGCTGTCCAGGACATCAGTGAGCCACCGGAGCGGTTCGATGCCGACGATCTCGCAGCTCTCTATGAGCGAGTAGAAGATGGCATTGTCAACTGCTCCGCTGTCGCTTTTGCTGAACAGGTAGTTCTTGCGCCCTATAACCGATGGACGCTGGGCGCGTTCTACCGGATTGTTGTCGATGCGGTAGCGTCCGTCCAGGGCATAGCGCCGCAGTTTCGGCCACTGTTTATAGGCGTAGTCAAGGGCCTTGCCCATGGGGTCGGCAGGGGTGCATTGAGTATGCACTGTTTCCATCCATTGTTCCATGGCGTCCATGATGGGCAGGGCCTTGGCCTGACGTTCGGCGGCTATCCGTTCATAGCCCGCGCCCTCGTCTCTGAGATTGGCCTCAAGAGTGTAGAGCAGCTCTATCCACTTGACAGCCTGTGCTGCCAGCTGCGGATGTGAGGCCTGCGCGTCGGTGAACTTGCGGCGCACGTGTGCCATGCAGCCCAACAGGGCCACATTCTCCTGCGACTCAAAATAATCATACACGCCATAGCCGTCGGTCTGTATGGCTCCGCGGAAGTCACGCAACTCTGCCCGCGGAACCGTTCCGGCCCTGGAGCCGTTCATATAGAGGAAGTAGAGTCCATGGCTCTGAGGCCGGTTGTCCAGGAACTGCCAGGCGTAGCCTTTGCGGCTTTTCCCCGGGGAGTCGGCTATCCGCCACGGGACCTCGTCAATCTGCAGGTAGTCATTCCCGAGGACTTCCCTGCGCTGGGCTTCATAGAGCGGCTCGAGCTTCGATGCAACAGCATGCACCCAGCCATTTATCGTCGATGCCGGCAGCTTTACGCCTAAGTCGGCGTACTGTTTTACC
This sequence comes from Bacteroidales bacterium, assembly GCA_004552155.1. Classification (GTDB taxonomy): domain Bacteria; phylum Bacteroidota; class Bacteroidia; order Bacteroidales; family Bacteroidaceae; genus Alloprevotella. The sequence continues at coordinate 2,302 of SFPF01000040.1, read as the reverse complement.
TGTCGGTATTCGGGAAGGTGATAGCGGTATTTGTCTATGACTATCTGAGCGAGCATGTCCGCTCCGATGTGGTTCCCGCCGATTATGGATTGCGGGGCCTTAGCCTGGCAGATCCGCGGGTTAGGCAGAGCCTTGTCGGACTTGGCCCTGAGGATGGGACGTTCGATCACCTCGACCCATACCTTGGCCGGCTCGCGGTGAGGTATCCTTGTGACGTCCTTGTCTATGATGTCGTATTGGTCTGCGTCCACGCCTTCGGGCATAAGCGTCGTCGTGCGCTCCTCCAGGCCAAAATAATGGTATTTGGCCCTGACCCCGATGCCCTGACGCAAGAAAATCCGCGGATGGAAACGTCCTTGTTCCAGCCGTTTGTAATACATCGCAAAGCCTCTTCGCTCCCAATGCAACAGCTTCATTATCTTTCGGCTCGAGCCAACAAAGATATATACATCTCCGTTGGTGGGGTCAAGGCCAACGGCACGGACTTGCCCGCACATTCTATTGACTCCGATACGCATATCGCTCGGATGCTGAGCCATTACAAAGCGATTGTTTTCATTCAAATTAAACATGGCGTTTTTGGCTGCAAAGTTCACAAGCAAAAACGTCATGTAAAAGTCGGCTTGTTTCGGATGGTTACCCAAAGACAAGGTTAGCGCAAATCAGTTATAACTATCATTTTCCTACAATAAAAATCTACTTTTATTGATAATCATATCCTTCTCTATATGACAAAAGCATGTAACGGCTTCTATCCACATAGCAGATAAGTGGTGGTAACCCTGCTGGTGTAGGAATTTCATCTGGTTTTAATGCAGACACGTCTCTGATTCCTATAAAAGTCTTCATAAAACATTCCGCCTCACCCTTATCCTTACATAACAGATAGTTCCTCGCAAAACGAAGCCCAAGGTAGTCATCCTTTTGCTTCATGGATGACAGTACATGACACCTCTTTAATATGTAAGGCGAAGAACCGTCACGTTGTTCATGGCAATATTTCTCTATACCTTCAAGCCCGTGGAAGACTTGACCATTAACAGATAAAGCGCATGAACTGGGAAGCTTAATGACAGCCTCCATACGTTTCTCTGTTATCGTCAAGGCAGTTTTCCATGTAATGCCGTTAATTTCTATTTGTGCGGTTAAATACTCCTTTCCACCTTCAACTATTTCGTGCAAAACCTCCAAGGCTCTTTCCTCAGCATCTTTCATGATGGCAAACCAGCCATCAGCTTTGTTGAAGTCACAGTACAAAGGATACTCCAAAAACTTGCCTCCATGCTTTATCCACAAGTATATATCTCTTCCTTCTTTCGATGTGGCAGTATCTTCAATCATACAAATTTCAAGGCTTATGCCATCATTGCAGGTTATAGCGCAATGACACAACCATGCAGGTACCGTCATGCGCCAATATGGATTCAAGTCTTTAGTCATGAAGGCTTCCTCTACCAGATGCTTGTATAGTTGCTTAAGAGATTTGTTGTTCATAGTTATACCTTAAAATATTATTTCTTGTAAAGGTTATGATACTGGCTTTTGGAAAACCACAGACCAATATAGGCATCCATTCTCTTGCGCCAGTTTTGATAATCCTCATCAAAACTATGCCACTCACTCATCTCTTCATTTTGGATTTTCTTTGCAAGCACCCGAATTTTACGCTGTGTCTCAGCATAGAGATCTTTCCAGATGATAATTTCATTATAGACACCAGGTTCAAGTTCGTTGTCTTTGCCAAGGACTTCAAACTCTTTCTTAGCTTGCCCCAACGATTCATCATAGCTCACAAGGTTGCCTGAATCCACCTCTGCTATATTGCAATGAACATCCACATACGCACATTCCCAAAGCCCATCTTCTTTGAGATACTGCTGACAGTACTGATAATCTGTACCATTAATAGTTAGTTCCATTGCTCACATAGGTTACTTCGTTTATTTGTTCACCCAATAAAGTGTTGACAACAATAAGATTTCTGCCAAAAGGCTGATAAGTTATTTCCATAATTCTTTAATGGTGACAATGCCGTTGTATTCCAACTTGGTTTTTATAGAGTCAACAAGCAAGTGCAATATTACGAATAATGTTTGTAGAACTCTTTAATTGGAGTTGAAAAATTGAGTTTTTCTCTTGGTCTCCTGTTGATTTTCTTCTGTACTTTAGTTATGTACTTGTCTGTAATCATACTGATGTCCGTAGCTTTTGGGATGTACTGCCTTATGAGTTTGTTGGTGTTTTCCACAGCCCCTTTTTGCCATGATGAATATGAATCAGTAAAGTAGACGGGCACTCCTCC
>SFPF01000166.1 GCA_004552155.1 Bacteroidales bacterium | reverse complement strand
ATGTTGTCGGCAAGCTCGGCGGCGAGGATGTCGCGAATCTGCTGTTCGTCGCTACTGAATGCCATGTCGCGCTTGATGAGTTCCTTGCGGGCGCTGCTGTAGTCAGTGTGGTAGAAGATGTAGGCGGGATAGCGGTCGGTGGCCTCCTTGTTGGTTTTCCATATGAGGAACTTGTGGAGCATCACCTTTGCGCCAGATACTTTCTTGAACACACGGCGCTCAAGCAATGTGCTGGGCAGCAACTCGCCCGTAGCGCCCTCCTGCTCTTCGAAGGGACATATATCGGTGAGTTGCGACAGGCGCACATCGGTTACCGTAGGCTGCTTGTCGGTGCGCTCGCGGTCGAAGGTTATGCCCTGTGTAGATACACCGGGCACCATGCCCTGCATCATCCACCCCTTGGCCTCGTCGTAGGCAAGCAGAGGGTTGGTCTTCACCTTGTCGTCGTTGCCGCGTGCCACCAGTTCCAGCACCGACATCTCGAGCACCACCTCGGGCGCAACCATCTGGTAGGCGATACCGCGCGAGTCGGAGAGGATATACTGCGACTCCACATGCTTTGCCGATAGCCGCTCGGCAAGCTCGGCACGCTGCTCGTCGGTCATTCCCGTTGAACCGTGACCGAACATCTGGTACGCACCATCTTCGCGGCGCACAGCGAGGAGCACATCACGGATGCCACGCTCGGTGGTAGAGTAACCCACAACCACTGCATCGATGCTATGGCGGGGCTTCACCTTGCTGATGAGGCGATTTTCATTGTGCACCACAATGCCCTCGGCACCTTCGCCCTCGACCCACTCCTCGTATATCTGCTGCACCTCGTCGACTGATGCGGCCGTGCGCATCTCTACGGGGCAACAGAACGAACTGCTCTTGGTCATCTTCAGTTTGCGACCATTATTCTCTGTGACGCTGACGAGACTGAAGAGTTCCGTCAACTTGGCATACACCTCATCGTAGTGGGCCGCCACAAAGGGTTGGTCGTCGAGTTCGATAATGTCAAATGGGGCGAGAGCCAGCGTGTCGCGCTTGGCGGCATCGGCCAGTGCCGACTGCACATCGCCACAGCGGGGACGGCCACCCTCGCGGGGCACATAGAGCTCGGCAGCAATGATGGCGCTCTTGACACCTTTCTTGCCCATAAAGGCTGCGAAGATATCTAGACACTTCAGTTCGCCTGCACGCTCCTTACCCTGGGAGTTAAGCATAACTGCTGCCCCATCGCGGTAGAAAACGCATTGCAGATGTCCGTCAATCTTGCGTGTTACGCAGAACTGCTCGCCACTGATTCGTGCCTTTATCTTGGCACCCTCTACAAGCATGAACTTGCCTGCTTTATTCTTCTTATAGTCAATCGCCTTCTGGCGCATATCTTGTGTTACTTCCATTGTAGCCATAGTTCAAGTTATTTTGCAGGTATTTCTTTTAGTTCCAGATTGGTGAGGCGCAGGATGAGCGCATAGCTGTCGCCCTGCACACGCCCTTCGAGGAAAGCACGGTAAGGAGTGCCGCCATTAGACATCACGAGCGGTTCGTTGCCCTTGGCACCAGCGGTGATGAGCATCATGGCACCCGCATCGGCGAGTTTCTTAGCCATATCGAAAAGGAAGTCGTAGGTGAGTCCGTTGACGTGCTGCACCTGGTAGCTCTTCTTGAACATGAACATGCGCAGAGCCTTGCTCTTGGGGATGAGCTTGCCTGTCCAGCGCAAGGGAACACCTTCGAGTGCAATGTTGGCACTCGTTGCCGACTCGGGGCGCACCTCTTTCTCGGTGCCGTCGGGCAGATATACGTGTTCGTTGAGCGATACGCCGTAGGCCACCTTCTGTTCCTGGGTGATGAAGACTTTCTTGAGACCTTCGAGCTTGAGTCCCAAGCGTTCCATATCTACCTCGGGGTCACCGCTTATGAGAGCATCGGTGAGACCCTCGCCATAGGTGGCAAGCAAGGCGGCATCGGTGGTGGCCATGGTGGCCTTGAGGCGGCGCTCGTTCTTGCCGGTACTGCCTGATGCTGTCTTATAGACAGGTGTTGTGCGGCGGAATGTGGTACCAAAAGCCACCTCTGCATCACGTTTGGCTTCGTTTGATATATGTATCTTTCTCCATTAGTGTCCCGTAAAAATTGGGACGAAGTTTATTTAATCAAATAGTCCCTCAAAGAGGGGATAATCGAGTTCTTTGACATCGTTGAAATTAGTCTT
>SFPF01000165.1 GCA_004552155.1 Bacteroidales bacterium | reverse complement strand
TAGCCCGAACAAGTTCTTAAAAGTGCGATTGCTCGCCATGGCAAAATTCGAGTAAACTCGATTTTGCTCATTTGGCTTAACGCAATCGTTCGGCTCTGCGCTCACTTGCACGAAAATCTCCTCGTTTACTTGTCTACTTGTTTACTCGTCTACTCGTTTACTTGTTTACTCATTTACTCATCTACTAAACCCCTTCTACTCATCCACTCCTATTTTTTTTACTAAATTATGGTAGCCAATACAGATCGATACAATCCCGCCCTGCCGGATGAAGAGCAGGGCATGAGCCTTGAAGACTACGGCATGCTGTTCCTTTCGCGGTGGTACTATTTCGCCTGCGCCGTGCTGATTGCCCTAACCATTGCGGTGTTCAAAATCCTCACCACCACGCCTGTCTATCAACGCAGCGCCTCCGTACTCATCAAGACCGACGACCAGAAGTCGTCGAGCGCCATGCAAGAAATAGTCAATCTTGGCCTTGTTGGGTCAAACTCCAACATCAACAACGAAGTGCTCACGCTTTGCGCACCCGTACTGATGCAGGAAGCCACCAAGCGCCTCGGGTTCGACCTGCAAATCTCCGTGCGCGAAGGCCTGCACGCTTTGCCGCTCTACAACGATGCGCCCGTGTCCGTCCACATCGCCAACCGTGAAACGGCGCTGCCCTTCACCTTCAAGATGAAGGTGGACAACGACCGCAGCGTGGCCATCAGCGACTTCGTAGTCTACGGAGAGGAGGAAATACAAGTGCAAGATATCCGCACGCGCCGACCACTATGGCGAAGAAATCACCGTCACGAAATACGCCCCTGCCGCCATCGCCGCGCGCTATTCCGGCCGCCTCTCCGTGACGCTCGCCGACAAAGAGAGCACCATTCTCAACCTCAGCATCAGCGACGAGGTGCCCGCCCGCGCCGACGACTTGCTGCTCACCCTCGTGCAGGTCTACAACGAGCATTGGATGCGCGACCGCAACCTCATCGCCGAGAGCACTACGCAATTCATCACCGAGCGCCTCGCCGCCCTCTCCGAAGAACTCGGCGACGTTGACCGCAAGATATCCGACTACAAGAGCAGCAACCTCATGCCCAACCTCCAAGAGGCATCCAGCATGTACATGCAGCAGAGCGGGAAAAACGCCAACGAGCTTATTCAGCTCAACAACCAGCTCTCCATGGCCGTCTACATCAAGGACTACCTCTCCGACCGCTCCCGCTCCGGGCAACTCCTGCCCACCAACAGCGGTATAGGCGGAACGGGCGTGGAAAGCCAAATCGCAGCCTACAACCAGGCCTTGCTCATGCGCAACGACCTCCTCTCCAACAGTAGCGAGGACAACGCCCTCGTGCAGAAGATGGACCGCGACCTCGCCACGCAGAAAACCGCCATCGTGCGCTCCCTCGAAAACCTCATCGCCCAGCTCCGCCAGCAAATCTCCGCCGCCGAAGCCAACGAGGCCCTCACCAACCAAAAGATTGCCTCCGCCCCGCGCCAGGCACAGCAGCTCCTCAGCATCGACCGCCAGCAGAAGGTCAAAGAAGCCCTCTACATCTACCTCCTCCAAAAGCGCGAAGAAAACGAACTCTCCAAAACCTTCACCGCGTGGAACACGCGCATCATACAGCCGCCCTACGGCGGCGGCATCACTGCGCCCCGGCGCGGCAGCATCCTCCTCATCGCCCTCGCCCTCGGTCTGGCCGTGCCCGGCGGCCTGCTCTTCCTCTGCGAGTTCTTCAACCGCACCGTACGCGGCCGCAAGGATCTCGAGTCCATGCGCGTGCCCTACATCGGCGAAATTCCCCTCCTCACCCCCAAGAAGCATTGGTGGCAGCGCAAGCCGCGCAATTCCGAGCGAAAAATCTACATCAAGGAAAACAGTCGCAACCTCATCAACGAGTCGTTCCGCCTCGTGCGCACCAAGCTCGACTACTTCATGGAGAAGAAGCCCGGCGTCGCCCCCGTCATCATGGTCACCAGCTTCAACGCCGGCAGCGGCAAGAGTTTCATGCAGCGGCAAGAGTTTCATCTCCGGCAACCTCGCCAAGACGCTCTCCCTCGGCGGCAAGCGCGTGCTCGCCATCGACATCGACCTCCGCCACAGTTCCCTCTCCCAAATGGCAGAACTTGCCAAGCAAGGACTTAGTTCCTACCTCTGCGGAGCCACCGACAACCTCGACGACGTCATTCTCACCGACCAGTTCGACGGCGGCGTAGACGTGATCCCCGTCGGCGTTGTGCCGCCCAACCCCACCGAACTCCTCCAAAGCGACCGCCTCACCTGCCTGTTCGAGACGCTCCGCCCGCGCTACGATGCCATCATCGTAGACTGCCCGCCCATCGACGTGGTGGCCGACACCAACATCGTGAAGCGCCATGCCGACGTGTCGCTCTTCGTGGTGCGCGTAGGGCTGATGAACCGCTACCTGCTCAAAGAAGTCGACAAACTCTATCTCGACAAGACCTACCCCCACATGGCCTTGCTCCTCAACGGTTCGCCCAGCACCTCCACGCGCTACAACCGTTACAGCTTCGGCTACGTCTACGGCTATGGCTATGGCGAGGCGCACGGCTACCACGATAAGGAATAATCCCTCCCCCCATCTCCCCATACATACGAAAAAGGCAGAGAGCCCGCGCTCCCTGCCTTTTTTCATACCCCTTCCTCCGTGTCGCGCAGCACAATTGTAGGAAAGACAAAAAAGCAAAAAAAAGAACACCTGCCCCCGCAAATGCGGGCAACTTAATAGCAGCAAATAAAAAGCGGACGGCACAAAAATGCGACCGTCCGCTTTTATTATATAAATGTTCCCCTTAGAACGGATAACCGATGGCAAGGTGGAGACCTACGCCGTCCTTGAAGCGGGGAATGTTGTACCAGCCGCTGCGGCCGGTGGCGTAGGGCGCGTGCAAGCCGATGCCCACGTCGAAACGGATGACGATGAAGTCGAGGTCGTAGCGCAAGCCCGCGCCCGTGCCGACGGCCAGTTTGCCGAGGTTCTTGGCGTTGAACTTGCCGCCGGGGCGGTTGGGGTCGTCGCGCGTGAGCCACACGTTGCCGGCATCGAGGAACACCGCGCCGTGGAGGCTGCCGAAGAGCCGCGCGCGCAGTTCGAGGTTGGCTTCGAGTTTCACGTCGCCCGTCTGGTCCATATAGGCGTATTTGCTGTCGGCGGCGCGGAAGCCGCCGGGGCCGATGCTGCGCACCGTGAAGGCGCGCACGCTGTTGGCACCGCCCACATAGAACTGTTCGGAATAGGGGGCGCGGAGGGCATTGCCGTAGGAGAAAATCACGCCGCCGAAGGCGCGGGCCGCCAGTTTGAGGTCGCGGTTGATGCGAATGGTGTGGTGCACCTCGGCTGTGAATTTGAGAAACTGTGCAAAGGGGTTGCCGAAGAGTTCTTTGTTCTGCCGCTCAAAAGGTTTGCCGAAAGCGGCGTAAATGCCCGAAATGAGGTTGCCGCCCTCCTTGCCCGCTACCTGCACCCACGTGGCGTTGCGGTGCGAAGCGGCTGAAGCGTAAGTGAGATTGTAGCCAAACGTAGGCACAAACTGGTCGCGCATACTCATATAGAGCGCGGGGTTGGCGGTCATGATAGAGTCGAAGGCGGAGGTGGTGTGGAGGAGTTTGTCGAAACTGAAATCGAAGAGCGTGAGTTCGTGTTTGAGCGTCGCTTTCTTGTGCCACTTGTACGTGGCACTGATGCCCATGCTCACCATGTTGAAGAAATTGCTGCGGTTTTTCCAATCGGCATCGATGGCAAAGACGGTGTTGGCTTTGAGGCGGCGCAGGCGGCGGCTGTTGCCGGGAAGCATGAGACGGGGAAAGTCGAACGCCAGTTGCGTGCCGAGTTCGTAGGAGTTGAGCAGGGAGTTGCCGCCCTTTGCCCCCGCACCTGTCTGCCATTCGTAAGAACCGAATATCTTCCACGACACCTTTTCCGCGCCACGGAATGCGTTGCGCTTGGCGAGTTCGTAAGAGATGCCTTGAGCGTGGCGTTCATCTCGAAGGTGCTCTCGTAGAGTTTGTCGAGCGTGGCGGTGACCACAATGTCGAGGGTGTCGCAGGTGGGGAGCGTGTCGCGCGGAATATAGTCTACCGACACTTGCGAGAGCACGCCGAGCGCACCGAGTTTTTCGAGCGTGGCGTTTTCGTCGGAAAGACTATAAAGTTCGCCGCGCCGATGACTGATGCTGCGCCGCCAGAGCCCCGTGCGCAGGGGCATTTTGTCGCCGCCGTGGATATAGTTGTAACTGCGGCGGCGTATGTGCTTGTCGAGCGTTTCGCTGTCGTTGCGGCGCACGCTGACGGTGGTTTTGCCAATGCGCCACGGGTGGCTCACCTTTTCGGGCAAGGCCGTGGGGCGCATGCGCAACTGCACCCTGCCGGGCTGCATGAGGGTGTCGGCAAGGTAGGTGGTGTAGGAACCGGTGAAGAAGTAGTAGCCGTTTTCGCGGAAGAGTTTTTCAAGGCGCGTCTTTTCGTCGGCAAGGTTCACCACGCTGAACGCATCGCCCATGCGCAGCAGGGAAGCGCGGCTGCCGGCGCGGAGCAGGCTGTCCATGCCATGGGGAAAGCCTACGTATTCCACCGTGCCGAGGCGCGAGAGCGGGCCGGAGTTTACTTTATAGGCGATGCGGGCTTTCTTGGGATTCTTGGGCGAGGTGATGACCTCGTAGCCCACCGTGCCGCGGAAGAAACCGTAATTGTGGAGCGTGTTGGTCGCCACCTTGGTGCGCACTTCGGGACTGACGGTGCTGATGAGCACGGGCTCTGTGCCGAAGGTGCGGTACACCCATTTGCCAAACTTGCTTTTCTTCTCAGCAAAGCCGTTGTGCACCCAAAGGCCGATTTGCAAGGGCGAGCGCAGCGACGACGAACCGAAGAGGGCATTGTTGGGCGGATAAGCCAGCACGGCATCCACTTCCTCTTTGGCAGTCTCAAAATCCTTCGCCTGACGCTCGGCGGCTGCTTTGAGGCGGGCACGTTCTTCCTTGGAAAGGCTGTCGGCGGCAAACTGCGCCAGGGCTTCGAGATTGCCCGTGCCCCGGCCTTCGAGCACAGCGTTCACCGCCTTGACGGCATCGCCTATGGAAGTGATGACGCCCACACTGTCGGGGGCGGCAGCCTTCTTGACAGCCTTCTTGCTCTTCTTGGCTGCGGAGGAGTTGTTGTAGTCTATGTCGGCAATGCCGATATACAACTGCTCGCCCTCGGGAAGATGCGACGTGGTGGAGCAGGAGGCAAGCAAGAGGGCGAATAGGGCGGCAAAGAGGAGGGAGGGGGCAGTACTCTCACAACAGCCTTTCCCGAGGACTTCGTCCCCGGTTATCGTTGGGCGGGCGTTTTGCAAAACGCCCCTACTTGCTAACCAATTATATATGTGTATGAAAAACTTCATATAAGCAAATGATATTTTATTTTGACGACAACGTGGACAACTTTTAACAACGTTTGTGCAAGGCGAGCGCAGAGGCCAAGTTTACTTGAACTATGCCGAGCCGCCGCCAAAGGTGCATTTATATGAACTTTTTTAGCCCACGAATTTCACGAATTTACACGAAACATGCTCAATTATATTAATGGCGACCTGATCGGTCGCACGAATTTTCACTAATCAAAGCATTGTATTAGAGATTTTCGGCTGCGCTCGGCAATATGAGCAAACTCTATTTCTTGACATTTTCGGCTGCGCTCGGCATAGCCCGAACAAGTTCGGCTCTGCACTCGCTTGCACGAAAATTGCACTCGCTTGCGCGAAAATTCGTGAGATTAGTGCGACCGACCAGGTCGCCATTTTAATCATTGAAAGAGATTAGTGTAAATTCGTGAAATTCGTGGGCTAAAAAAGTTCATATAATGCACCTTTGGCTGCGGCTCGGCATAGCCCGATCAAACAAGTATGTCGGTCTTGCTCTCGCCTTGCCAAACGCGCTACAATTTTATTATTATACTTTGTGCGAAAGTAGGCATTTTCTTTGAAATTACGCAGAAATCATTGCCATTTCTGATAAAACCGGGATAAAACCGGGAGGAAAAGACGTGCGATAGAGGTCGAGTGCAGCCGACATTATGCGATACACCCCTACTGCCGAGCAGCGTTCCACACGGAATATGTGGTGTTTCATGGTTTTTATCAGGACATATATATTATATAATGTATACCCTGCCTTTTTTGATAAAAAACAACTTTCATA
>SFPF01000164.1 GCA_004552155.1 Bacteroidales bacterium | reverse complement strand
GCCCTTCGGCATCTGGTAGTGGCAGCCCGTGGTGTCGAGCGTGGTGTCCATGGCCATCATGATGTTCTGATACTTCTCATTGTTTACGTATGTGCCGGCGGGGAAGCGGAACTTTTCGCCGCCCATCACAGAGCGGATCATCTCAACGCTGAGGTATGCGGGGCTCTGGAAAGAAGAGCGGCGACGGAGTTCGATGATTTTAGCACCGCCCTGCGTAACGTCTTTCTTCATCTGTTCCCATTCCTCTTCGGTAAACTCGGGCGTGCCGATAATGTCGTGCAAGGCGCGGCCTGCTACTTTCACGTTGCTGCCGAATACGGCCATCTGTTCGCCGTGGCCGCCGTAGGTGGCACAGCCTGTGATTTCGTCCTGCATCACGCCGAACTTCTTGGCCAGTGCGCTCTGCAAGCGCGTAGTGTCGAGAGCGGCGAGGGTCGTTACCTGAGAGGGCTTCAAACCAGAGTAGAGCAACGTTACGAGACCCGTGAGGTCGGCGGGGTTGAAGATGATGACCACGTGCTTCACGTCGGGGCAATAGGTCTTGATGTTCTTGCCGAGCTGTTCGGCGATTTCGCAGTTGCCTTTCAGGAGGTCTTCGCGCGTCATGCCTTCCTTGCGGGGTGCGCCGCCGGAGGAGATGATGTATTTAGCGTCCTTGAAGGCCTCTGCCACGTCGGTCGTGGCTACGATGTTTACGTTGCCGAAACCGCTTTGGCGCATTTCTTCTGCCACGCCTTCAGCGGAGAACACGTCGTAGAGGCAGATGTTTGACGTCAGGCCCATCATGAGGGCGGTTTGTACCATGTTGGAGCCGATCATGCCGGCTGCGCCAACGATCACTAACTTGTCGTTCGTTAAGAATGCCATAATGATAAAATGATTTATTGAGTTTGGATTATGATGCTTATTATTGAAAAGCCTATTATCTTACGTGCAAATTTACAAAAAACGGCGCAAGGTGATATAAGATAAGGGCAAAAAAAATGGGATACCGCTGTATCCCAACCTTGTTAACCTTAAATCTAATACTATGAAAAACACGATGCAAAGTTACGGGCATTTTTCGGAAAAGCAAGAGAAAGACGCAATAAATTGCCCTTTGTCATGTATTTTTAACTTCTTGCTTTCTTTTTGCAATATAGACTTTGCTTTTTTCGCGCTTTTTGGAGGAGAGATTTAGGTTGTTTCTTGTGTTAGAGAACTACTAATCCCACCGCGCCTTGCCCGCAAGTTTGCGCAGGCGTGCCGACATGGCTTGGCCGATGCGGCGGAAATTGCCCTTTTTCAGGTTGAGCCAAAGTTCTTCCAGCGAGCGGGCTGCCTTGACCCACGGATGCCCCCAGCCCTGAATGCGGAACATGCGGTTCTTGTAGCCCACATCTTCAATGATATAGCGCGGGTGGCGCAGCGGGAAGTCGGGTCACCATATTTACGCGCGGCACGATGCTGAGACCGTTTGAGAAGAATATGGCGGCGTGGAAAATCGTTTCGTAATAGGCCTTGCCCGATGCGCGGTGGTAGCGGCAGAAGGGCACGAAGTCTTTTTGGTAGCGGCGTTCCTTGATAAGGGCTTCGAGCAGCGCGAGGTTGTAGTCGTCGTCAAGGAAAGAGTAAGTCTCGTCCCAGCTGTCCACTACGCGGCGCCATGTTGCCCAGCCTGAGATGCAAAATGTAGTGGCAAAGAAATAGTCGTAGGGCATGGGCGTTTGCTCGTCGTAATTCATGCCCGAAATCATAGAGATGCGCTCGTCGTGCTCATAGCGGTCGAGCATCTCCTTGCAGAAGCGGAAGAAACTGACGGAGGGAATATCGTCGTCTTCGAGCACGATGCATTTGTCGGTCATGGAGAACGCCCACTTTTGCGAAAGGTATTCGGCGGGGTCGCACCCGATGTTTTTTTCTTGATAGTTGCGATGCACCTCGCAAGGCCAGTCTACCTGCGCCACGATGTCGCGGCAGGCCTGAATGCCCGGCAGGTCTTTCTCGCCGCGCGGCCCGTCTTGGTAGAGGAAGAGGCGGGCCGGCTGCGCCTTCTCAAAGACTTTCGCCAACGACTCGGGACGATTGAAGAAGAGGATAAGGACAGAGATGTCAAGCATGGGGAGAATGTTTTTAGTAAATGGTTTTGGCGGCGTTTTCGGTTTGTAGCATAATTGCCGGTGGGACAATTATATTCCGGGAGTATGCGATACGCCCCTACTTTAGTTCTTCGCAGAAGAAAACGGCGTGGCCGGTGCGCTTGTCCTCGGGCGGCAGTTTCATGTAGTCCTTGTAAAGGTCGTGCAGATAATGGTCGGGCGAGGCGGGGGCGCGAAAGGTCTTGCCCTCGAAGGCGATTTCCGAAAGGGGAAAGATATCGGCGGTGCGGTGCATGATGCCGTAGCCGTTGTTGTTGAGCGTGTTGGAGAAATATTCCTTTTTGCTGAGAAACAGCGAGCCGACCTGCCAAAGGGCGGCGCAGCAGGCGCGCTTGATGCCGAAGTAGAAGAACTCGGCGGCAGAGCGCAGGCTATAATAGTGCTGGCTGTTGAGAATGGCGTTGGCGCGGCAGTAGCCTTTGGCGATGCGTTTCACGAAACGGCGCGAGAAAGCGGGGTAGGGCATCATGGGGAAGATGTCCACGTAAAGCCCCTTGGCGTATCCGCGCGTGAAGTCGTCGGCGGCTTCCACGAGGAAGGAGTTCGTGTCGCGCACCTTGAAGATAGGCATGCGCACGTCGCGGTCGGTATCGGGCGTCTGCATCAGCAGGTGCGGCGGCAGATTGCGACGCGCCGCTTCCACGAAGCGCGGCAGGTCGGCAAGGCGCATGGCGATGTCGATATCGTCGTCCCAGGGGATAAAGCCGCCGTGGCGCACTGCGCCGAGCAGCGTGCCGCCGTCGAGCCAGTAGTCGATGCCTTCGGCACGGCAGATGCGGTCTATTTCGCAGAGAATATCGAGTTGCTTGAGCTGCACGGCGCGCAGGTGCTTGCGCTGATGGATTTGCAGGGGAGTATTCACGAGTTTACTTTTTTCTTTTCACGTCGATTACCTGCCCCGTATAGTCGGAGAGCAGTGAGCGCACGGTCACTTCTGCCACGTCTTCGCTGCGCAGGAGGGTGTCGTCGGGCTCGGTGCCGAAGTTTTTGACGCGCATCGGCGTCTTGGTGCGCTCGGGGTTGATGCAGTTCACGGCGATGCCGGCGGCCTCCCATTCCTGCGCCACGGCCTGCACGAAGTTTACGATGGCAGCCTTTGTGGAGGAGTAGATGCTGTAGAAAGCGCGTCCGCGGGTGTAGCTGCTCGAAGTGAAGAACACGAGTTTGCCGCGCGTTTCTTTCAGGTAGGGATAGGCTTCGAGTGCCACGTTCACCGTGCCCATATAGTTGGTGCGCACGGCGGCCTCGATGGTTTCCTGCGCCATAGCGTGGAGCGGCTCTTTGTTGAGCACGCCGGCGGTGTTGATGATATAGTCGATGCGCCCCTCCGCCTTTGCCACGCCTTGCAGGGCCTCTGCCACGCTCTCGCGGCTGCCCACGTCGGTGCCCGTGGTGCTGCGGGCGAAGGCATGGACGCGGGTGCCGGCGGCATAGAGTTGGGTCACGATGTCGTGGCCTATGCCGTAGCTGCCGCCAAACACGACTGCCACCTTGCCGCGCAGCGCGTCGAGCGAGGCGGGCGCGGCAGGCAGTTCGCTGCCGCGCAGCTGGAAGAACTTGTCGATGAGATACGTGTCCTCTTTGTAGGTGAGCTTCATGTTGGCCTCTTCGCCCGGCACAAGATACACGGGCACCTCGGGCAGGTATTTCACCACCACGCCGCAGTCGTCCGTCACCTTGAAGTCGGGGTCTTTAAGCGCGCGCTCGTAGGCCGTCTCGATTACGCTGAGGCGGAAGGCCTGCGGCGTTTGCCCGCGCTGCAGGAGCGAGCGGTCGGGGATACTGCCTATATGGTCGCCCTCGGCGCAGATAATCGTATCGACGGCGGGGAGCGTCACGTCGATAGCCTCGCAACGCGTGAGCACCTTCTTCCAGCCGCCTTGCAGCACGATGTTCTCCATGTCGGCCACGTAGAAGGGGTTGGACACGATGGCTATTTCGCTGATGTGCGGGTTGCGCTCGAAGGCATCGATGGTGTGCTCCACAACCATTTTGCCGGCCACTTTGAAAAATTGCTTCGGCGTGCTCAGCCCGAGGCGGCTTCCGATGCCGCCCGCGAGGATTATGGCAATGTTTGGACGCATGACGATTTTATTTTGTTTGTTTTTTAGTAGACGAGTAGACAAGTAAACGAGACAGAGATGTCTTGCTATACAATATATATATAAGTAACTTGTCTTGTTTACTCGTATACTCGTTTACTTGTTTACTCGTATGTCGATAGGCAAAGTTATGTATTTTTCTGCTATCAAAACCGCTTTTCCGCGCTCCGCTTGCCCGTTATGCGGCATTTTCTGTTTATTTTCGCCGAAAAATGTAGTTTTTGGGCGCAAAATGCGTCAATAGGTTATATGAAAAGTACAAGCGAACAAGACTTCGAACGGTTGGTGCGCGACAACAAAGACACGATCTATACCGTTTGCTACATGTTCTCGAAAGACAGCGACGAAGTGAGCGACCTCTTTCAGGACATCCTTGTCAACCTTTGGCAGGGCTACGATAAGTTCCGTGGCGAGAGCAAGGAGCGCACGTGGGTGTGGCGCGTGAGTTTCAACACGTGCATCTCTGCCGAGCGCAAGAAAAAGCGCCGCGAGGCCATTCCCCTCGATATCGATACCGACCTCTACGACCCTGCCGACGACGACGGACGGCAAATCAAGCAACTCTACGACCGCATTCACCGCCTCCGCCCCGTGGACCGCGCCATCGTGCTGCTCTGGCTCGAAAGCATGACTTACGAAGAGATAGCCTCAATCATCGGCATCACGTCGAAGAACGTCTCGGTGCGCCCGTATGAGTGCATCGCTGTGAAACATCCGCTGTAACGGACCGCGCAAATAGAAGGAAATGAAGAATCACTGGCCCCGGTGCGGAGCAGTTCCGTACCGGGGCCGGTTTTTATAGAAAATATTCACTGAACTAATAAAGCTGCTGAGTTTTCCTGACCTTGATTTATAGGACTGTCTGGAATCCATTTCCCGCTATGCAGGGGCTGATCTTCGATGATGGAAAATGCTC
>SFPF01000039.1 GCA_004552155.1 Bacteroidales bacterium | reverse complement strand
CGGCATGGCGAGAGCCTTGCGATGTACCCCATCCAATACGTTGGAGAGATACATTGATGCCTTGCACAAGGAGATTGACCTAGTGCTTCCACTCATCCGTAAGGACCGAAAGATTTCGCAAATCCATTATGGTGGTGGTACACCGACGTTCCTCCCGGCATCCGAATTGGCCAAGCTGAACAAGCATGTATTGGATGCGTTCGACACCATCGAAAAGCCGGAAATCGCTATCGAATGTCATGCCGGTTGGATGAACGAAAAGGATTGGGAAGCCTTGGTCGAAGCCGGATTCAACCGATTCAGCCTCGGTATTCAGGATTTCGACGAGAAGGTATTGGATGCGGTACATCGCAAGGCTCTCGCCATGCCGGTAGAAGACATCATGACCATTCTCCGGAAGGCCGGTGCGAGTGTCAATATGGACTTCCTCTATGGCTTGCCTCACCAGACGGTAGAAAGCTTTACCTGTAGCATCGAAAAGGCCGTGGAACTCCAACCGGACCGCTTGGTGACCTTCTCTTATGCACATGTTCCTTGGGCGTTCCCTCGTCAGAAGGTGCTCGAACAATACGGCTTGCCACAAGGCGAAGTGAAGAGCCAGATGTTCGAATCGGCTCGAAAGGTGCTTTGCAAAGCCGGTTATCAACCCATCGGTTTGGACCATTTCGTACGTGAGGACGACGAACTCTCCATCGCCTTGAAGAACGGTCAGTTGCATCGTAATTTCCAAGGATATTGCACCCGTCGTACCACCGGACAAGTGTATGCGTTCGGTGTGACCGGTATCAGCCAGTTGGGTACTGCTTATATCCAGAACACCAAGAGCATCCCCAAATACATCGAGAAGTTGGAGGTCGGTACTTTGCCCGTGGCCAAAGGCTATGCCTTGAACAAGGACGAACAAATCACTCGCGAAGTCATCGAGATGCTGATGTGCAACTATACCATCCGTTGGGAAGAGTTGGCTCAACGCCTTTCATTGTCCGTAGAAGCTATCAAGCAAGCCACCGCCTACGATGAACAACGCTTGCAAGAATTCGCCCAAGACGGTCTCATCACTTGGGATGCCGACCACATCCACATGACCTCCGAAGGAAAGCTTTTTGTGCGGAATGTAGCTGCTTCCCTCGACAAGTTGATGTTGAAAACCGATAAATCATTCTCGAAACCTGTATAATTTTTAAGTTTCGCTAGTAGACCTATCTTAATCCCCCTTGTGAAGGGGGGAGAGTTACTATTGATATTAAAAAAATAATGACCAATTAAGATAATCACTAACTATGAAGCAATTGCATACAGACATAGCCATCATAGGTGCCGGATTGACCGGACTCACCACCGCTTTCTGGCTCACCCGTGCCGGCAAGAAGATACAGATCATCGAAAGACAAGACCGGGCAGGCGGACAAATCCGTACTTTCCAAGAAAACGGATTCGTGTACGAAAGTGGTCCCAATACCGGTGTGGTATCCTATCCCGAAGTAGCCGAACTCTTTGCGGCCCTCTCACCCGATTGCACCTTGGAAACCGCCCGTGAGGAATCCAAGAAGCGCTGGATTTGGAAAGGCAATAAGTTTCATGCCCTTCCTTCGGGATTGGTGAGTGCCGTTACCACTCCCCTTTTTACATTGTATGACAAGTTCCGTATCTTGGGTGAACCTTTCCGTGCTAAAGGTACTAATCCTGATGAATCGGTGGCCGAACTAGCCGCCCGTCGTTTGGGCAAGTCGTTCGTGGATTATGCCGTTGATCCCTTTCTATCGGGGGTATATGCCGGCAATCCTCATACATTGGTGACTCGTCATGCCCTCCCGAAGCTTTACAACTTGGAGCAAGATTACGGTAGCTTCATCAAAGGTTCCATCGCCAAGGCCAAGCTTCCGAAAACAGAACGTGATAAGTTAGCCACCAAGAAGGTATTCTCTGCCGTAGGAGGTTTGGAAAGATTGGCCGAAGCCATGGTCAAAGCCATCGGCAAGGAACAAATCACCCTCTCGGCTAACGATGTGAAGATTCAACCCCAAGGCAATCAATGGCTCATCACTTATCGTACTCCCGAAGGTGAACAATCCCTTATCGCCAATAAGGTGGTGACCACTTGTGGAGCATATGTCCTCCCCGACCTCTTGCCATTCATCCCGAAGGAAGACATCGGCCAAATCAGCAACTTGCATTATGCCCCAATTATTCAGGCAAGTGTCGGTTTCCACAACACCCGAGGCTTGAAATTCGGAGCGTTCGGAGGTTTGGTTCCTTCGAAAGAAAAGAAAGATGTATTGGGCATTCTCTTCCCGTCGGCTTGCTTCGTGGGCCGTTCACCGGAAGAAGGCGCCTTGTTCTCGTTCTTCATCGGAGGTGTAAGACATGCGGATATGTTGGATTGGAGTGATGAAAAGCTCAAGGACATGATTCTGAAGAACATCCATTCTATGTTGAAATTCCCGGAAGATGCCCAACCCGATTTGATTAAAATCCATCGTCATCAGAAGGCCATCCCTCAATACGAAAAGAGTAGTGAAGCACGCTTCAAGATGATTGATGCCTTGCAAGCCCGCTATCCGGGACTTATCCTGGCGGGAAACATCAAGGGAGGCATCGGTATGGCCGACCGCATCCGTCAAGCCACCGGCATTGCTAATGAATTGAGTAAATAAAAGAAGTATAAGCTTCATAGATTCAGCCACGTCTGCCTCCAGCAAGCGTGGTTGCTATTTTGTACAATCATTCCCTTTCGTATCGCGTCCAATAAAACTTCCACTTCTTCCTGCATCATCCCCATATCTACAATGAAATCAGGCAAGAATCATGTTATGACCCGTATGCCCGACGCTGTGAAGCAGAACGCAATCGCCGGCATTACGAAAACGATGGATCGCATCGTGCCCGACGAACCCGACCTGCGCAACCTCAGCTACAAGCCCGAACAGTCGTGGAACTACGAGGCAGGCACGCACCTCTCTTTCCTCGACGGTCGCCTGCAAGCCGACCTCGCCGCCTTCTATATGCAGACGCGCGACCAGCAGTTGGCACAGTTCAGCGAGAGCGGACTGGGGCGCGTCATGGTGAACGCGGGCAAGAGCCGCTCCTGCGGCGTGGAGGCCTCGCTGCGCACCTTATGGCTCGACAACCGCCTAAGCATCGCCGCCGACTATGGCTTCACCGAGGCAACATTTGAAAACTACGACTTAGGCGGCGGCGTGGACTACACAGACAACCGCGTGCCCTTCGTGCCGCGCCACACGATGACGGCCACGGCAAGCTTCCGCCAGCCCACGAAATGCGACCTGCTGCGCTCCTTCACCTTCGGCGCACGCGTGAAAGGCGCGGGCGACATCATGTGGGACGAGGCAAACACCTTCGGGCAGGACTTCTACGCGCAGCTTGACGCTTCAATCGAAGCGGAGCTCAAAGCCTTCGCCTTCCTTTCCATGAACCGCCGTTTTGCGCAGGACATCGCCCCGCGCCACTTCTCCTTCGACATCAAATGGCATTTCTAAGAAAGAAAACAGCAAGCATATAACTTGAGAGTTAGCATTACAACACGGGCTGCCCTGCATCAGGGCAGCCCGTGTTACAATTTACTCAAATCGTAGTTACAATTTACTCAATTCTTAGTTACAATTTACTCAATTCTTTGCCGAAAAATTACTATTAAATACTGAATATCAAACAGTTTTGGAGACGTTTGTTTCGCGATAATCATTTCAAAATACATCACAAAATTTGTCCGAATCATATTTATAGAACCCGCCATAGGCTCTTCATCTCCCTTTTACGCAGTCCTACGCCGCAATATCCGTCTCGAGTCCTTTTTTACTGCAAACTGCGATTTCAAGGCATTGTGTTATTACCTTTTTATCCTAAATACCTAACTTTGCAACGTAATTAACGCCATTTTCCCGTATGAAACTGCTCATTGCCTCCGACATACACGGTGCGCTGCCCGCTGCCGAGCGCGTAGTGCAACTTTATGAACAACACGGATGCGACCTCCTCTGCCTGCTCGGCGACCTGCTCAACTACGGGCCGCGCAACGGCGTGCCGCAAGGCTTGGACGCACCGGGCATCGCCGCGCTGCTCAACCGCCACGCGGGGCACATCATTGCCGTGCGCGGCAACTGCGATTCGGAAGTCGACCAAATGTTGCTGCGCTTCCCCATCATGGCAGACTACGCGCTGATAGCCGACGGCACGCGCCGCATCTTCCTCACGCACGGGCATATCTACAACGAAGAAAAGATGCCCGCGCTCGAAGGCATCGACTACTTCTTTTACGGCCATACGCATTTGCCGCACATCGTGCCTGCCGCCGACGGCCGGCCGCTCATCTGCAACACGGGTTCACCCACTTTCCCGAAAGGGGGAAACGAACCGACGGTTGCGCTCTATGAGGACGGTAAAGTTTCATTGCTGAAAAATTATGAGTAAACAAGTAGACAAGTAAACGAGTAGACGAGACATATATGTCTTGCTAATTATTTCACAGAGTAACCTGTCTCGTTTACTCGTCTACTCGTTTACTCGTCTACTAAAAAGAATATTATGAATTGGTACACGCCTGTCGAAACGCCTGCGCCGGAGGCCTTTCTCTCGCCCCGCTCGCACGTGATGCTACTCGGCTCATGCTTTGCCGACAATATGGGCGAACGCTTCGCGCAAAGCCTGCCCGAAGGGCATGTGTCGGCAAATCCGTTCGGCGTGCTCTATAATCCCGAAAGCATTGCAGCGGCCGTGGAACTCCTATTAAGCGAAACGGCGCGCGCCGACGGCGCACTGTTTCGGGGACGCGACGGACTATGGCACAGCTGGCGGCACGCAGGACTCTTCTCCGCGCCCACCGAGGAGGCTTGCCGCGAAAGCGTGAACACGGCATTGGCAGAGGCGCGGCGCGTGCTGCGCAAGGCCGACCTGCTGTGCGTCACCTTCGGCACCTCGCGTCTGTTCCGCCTGCGCGAGACAGGCATGACCGTAGCGAATTGCCATAAGGAACTCGCCTCGGACTTTGATGAAGAAGACCTTTCTTCCGAGCAGATTGTGCGGCGCTGGCTGCCGCTGCTGGCAGAGTTGCGCCGCCTGCGCCCTACCCTGCGCATCGCCTTCACCGTAAGTCCCTACCGCTATGCCAAATGGGGGTTCCACGAAAGCCGGCTGCAAAAGGCGCGGCTGCTCCTCGCAACCGACGCGCTGTGCAGGCAGATGCCCGAGGCAGCAACGTATTTCCCTGCTTACGAAATAGTGGAAGACGAGTTGCGCGACTACCGTTTCTACGCGCCAGACCTTATCCACCTCGCGCCGCAAACCGAGGAATACATCTGGCAACGCGTGCAGCAATGGGCTTTCTCGCCGCAACTTTCGGAATATGCCGCCGACAAGGCACGGCTGCTGCGCCTTACCGCCCACCGTCCGCTTCATGCCGATGCCGCCGCGCAGGCAAGCCTCAACGAGCGCAAGGCAAAGATGGAAAAAGAATTTGAAGACAAATGGCGAGACCTATATATATAATATTGTATGGTTGCCCACCCTTATAAAATGCTTGCAAATAAAATCTCGATATGTTTTATTCTCTTGAAAAAGTAACCGCCCTCATCGGCGCGCGGCGTTTCGGCAATGCCGAAGCCCGCATCGACTGGTTGCTGACCGACAGCCGCTCACTGGCTTTCCCCGAAACAACCCTTTTTTTCGCCCTCCGCACTCCCGTGGGCGACGGACACAAATATATCCCCGACCTCTACCGCCGGGGCGTGCGCAACTTCGTGGTCGGCACGGTGCCCGAAAATTACGAGACGGACTATCCCGATGCTAATTTCCTGCGCGTGCTCAGTCCCCTCAAAGCCCTGCAGCGCCTCGCCGAGCGACACCGAGAGGAGTACGTTTTGCCCGTCATTGGCATCACCGGCTCTAACGGCAAAACGGTTGTGAAGGAATGGATCTACCAGTTGCTGATGCTTTCGATGAACGTGACGCGCTCGCCCCGCAGCTACAACTCGCAAGTGGGCGTGCCGCTCTCGGTCTGGCTGCTCGACGAGCGCAGCCGCATCGGCGTTTTTGAAGCTGGCATATCGCAACCGGGCGAGATGCAGGCGCTGCGTGCCATTATCCAGCCGACCATCGGCGTGATGACGAACATCGGACCCGCACATCAGGAAAACTTTTCTACGATACAGGAGAAATGCCACGAGAAACTCTTGCTCTTCAAAGATGCAAAGGTGCTGATTTACAATGAAGACGAGACCGTTGTGGCGGAATGCGTGAAAGACTTCGGCTTCAGCGGCAGGCTCTTCAGTTGGTCGCGGAAAGACGAAA
Source organism: Bacteroidales bacterium (assembly GCA_004552155.1). GTDB lineage: Bacteria > Bacteroidota > Bacteroidia > Bacteroidales > Bacteroidaceae > Alloprevotella. Next base: position 17,555 of record SFPF01000039.1, on the reverse strand, counting down.
ATGCCACGGTATTCGTACGCGCCATCGAGCCGACAGAAGACGGGAAAACGCGCATCGCCTACTTTTTCAACGGCACGGCAGCCGAATACACCCTTCCCTTCGCCGACGAAGCCTCGATACAGAACAGCATCACGGCGCTCTGCGTCTGCCTCTACCTCGGCCTCACGCCGGCCGACATTGCGCGGCGCATGGCGTTGCTCGAACCCGTGGCCATGCGCCTCGAAGTGGTGCAAGGCGTGCGGGGCTGCACGCTTATCAACGACGCCTATAATTCTGACGCCGCCGCACTCGACATCGCCCTCGACTTCATGAACCGCCGCGCCAAGGAACAGGCCGCGAAAGGGCGCACGCTCATTCTCTCCGACATTTTCCAAACGGGCATTCCCGCAGAAGAACTTTATGCGAAAGTGGCGGATATGCTGAAAAGCCGCGGCGTGGAACGCCTCATCGGCGTGGGGCCTGCCATTTCTGCCGCCCACACGCTCTTTTCCATAAAAAAATCTTTCTATCCCACTTCGGAGGCACTGCTGGAAAGCGGCGAGCTGGACGCTATCCACGACGAAATTATTCTCCTGAAAGGCGCACGCAACTTCGGCTTCGAGCAAATTGCAAAAGCCCTCTCGCTGCGCGTCCACGAAACCACACTCGACGTGAACCTTGAAGCGATTGCGGAGAATTTACACTTTTACCGCTCATTCATGAAGCCGGAAACGAAACTCACCTGTATGGTGAAGGCCTCGGCCTACGGCGCGGGCAGCGTGGAGATTGCCAAGACGCTGCAAGAGCGCGGCGTAGACTATCTCGCAGTTGCCGTGGCGGATGAAGGCGCAGAGTTGCGCCGCGCGGGCATCACGGCGGGCATCATCGTGATGAACCCGGAAATGTCGGCGTTCGGCACGCTCTTCGAATATGAACTCGAGCCTGAAATCTACAACTTCAACCTGCTCGACGCGCTTATCCGCGCCGCACGCCGCCAAGGCATTACCGACTTCCCCGTCCACCTGAAACTCGACACGGGGATGCACCGCCTCGGCTTTAACCCCAAGACAGATATTCCCGTGCTAATAGACCGGCTTTCGCACCAGCGGGCTCTTATTCCGCGCTCCGTGTTCAGCCATTTCGTAGGTGCAGACTCCGACGGCTTCGACGAATTTTCAGAAAAACAATTTAAGCTCTTCGACGAGGCTTCGCGCACGCTGCAAGCCGCCTTCCCGCACAAAATCCTGCGCCACATCTGCAACTCTGCGGGCATAGAGCGTTTCCCCGAACGCCATCTCGACATGGTGCGCCTCGGCCTCGGACTTTACGGCATCGACCCTATTGATAACCGCGTGCTCCATAACGTTGCCACGCTGCGCACCACGATCCTGCAAATCCGCGACGTACCGGCAGGCGACAGCATCGGTTACAGCCGCAAGACCGTCCTTGACCGTCCTTCGCGCATCGCTGCCATTCCTATCGGTTACGCCGACGGGCTCAACCGCCATCTCGGCAACCGCCGCGGCTATTGCCTTGTGAACGGGCAGAAGGCGGACTACGTGGGCAACATCTGCATGGACGTTTGCATGATCGACGTTACCGACATTCCTTGCCGCGAGGGCGACAGCGTGGAGATATTCGGCGACGCCCTGCCCGTCACGGTTCTTTCAGATTTGCTCGGCACCATTCCCTACGAAGTGCTGACCTCTGTGAGCAACCGCGTGAAGCGCGTTTATTTCCAATGACATAATATTCTGGAAAAAAGTCCAAAGGATGCCCCGCACGGAGCATCCTTTTTGCTTAATGCAAAAGAGGAAGAATATGCGTTAAAGATTTTCCAAAAGCCCTTTATCTTGTATAAATATGACGTTTTCAACGAAAACTCAATAATAAATAAAGAAAATAATTGTACATTTGCTATGCAGAAAGTTGCTTTTATTCTTTTCCAATTCATATTTACTAACCAAAATCACGTTTAACGCTATGAGTAAATTCTACAAAATTTTCTCTCTCCTCATGGTTGCCTGCCTTGCAACAGTGGGAGCGTGGGCGCAGACGCCGGTCAAGACCGTTGAAGACCTTGAAAACGGCGCGGCCTACTCGATCACCGTTCCCGAGCAGTCTATCTATGATGAATGGTACAACGAGTTTGCAGAAGACAAGGGCGTACTCTCCGGCGCGACCTACAACCCCGTGTTTACACTCAGCTTCACCGTTACCGGCACCTATCCCATCAATTTCGACAAGGACACGGCCGCCAACCCGAATATTGCAGGCCGCGCGCTCAACGGCGTGACACTCACCGAAAGCGGCAAGAGCGGCCAGACCATCGCAGTGGCCAACACCTCTAAGATATACAACGACCAGCACGAAACGGCCACGCTCACCTGTACCGCAGGCAGCACGCTCACCGCTACCTTCGACTATACGGGTGCACCCGGCTCGTGGATGCACGGCTACGTATTTATAGATACCGACAACGACAAGGAATTCTCTTTCCGCGAAGGCGATATGGACCAGACGGGCACGGAGGTTTACGCTTACGCCTTCTACTCGGGCGACTTCACTAACGACAACAGCGGTAAGAACAACGCAGGCCAAACTGTCACCGACAACGCCCGCGCTCAGATCAATCCACCCTCGTTCACAGCGCCTACCACTCCGGGCACTTATCGCATCCGCTTCAAGGTAGACTGGAACAGCGTAGACCCCGGCGGTCAGCTTGCGGCAGACCATACGATATTCGGCCAGAACGGCATCGGCAAGAATGGCGGCTATATCCTCGACGCCACGCTCGAAGTAACAGAGCCCAGCCCGCTCGCTCCGCTCACGCCGACCAGCGTTACGCCCGCCGCAGGCGAGACGGTAAGCAGCTTCACCGCCGCTACCCTCACCTTCGACACGGACATCAACTACGACAGCGAGAAGACCGTCAGCATTTACAACCGCAGCCACGACACGTACACCGCCACCGTCACCGTGGAAGGCAACACCGCAACGATCAGCGTTGCCGAACCGATTACGCAAACGGGCTACTACACCATCGAAGTGCCTGCAAGCACCTTCACCACCGAGGAAGGCCGCAGCAACGACGTCATCACCACTTCGTTCATCGTGCAGGCTCCTGCCAACAGCTTCGAATACGAAAGCGTATCGCCCGCCAACGGCACTACCGTGGCCAGCCTTGGCAGCATCACGCTGACCTACTCTGAAAACGTGAACGGCACGATTATCAACGAGTCGCCGATTGAGGTGACAGATGCAGAAGGCAACACCGTTACCACCGCCACCCTCTCCACCGACATGAGCATCTGGAACATCGTGCACATCACGCTCGCCTCTGAAATCAAGACCAACGGCACGTACACGCTGACCATTCCCGAGGAGTTCATCGGCAACGAAGCCTACATCGGCACTCAGCCCGACAAGGGCGCAGGCCTCGGCGGCAAGTACAACCCCGCCTTCACCCTCACCTACACCGTCGACAGTACGCTCGGCATCAACACCCTCACGATCGACGATGCAGCCGGCAAGACGGTTTACAGCATCGACGGTCGAAAGGTTAGCGGCAAGCTGCAGCGCGGCACCTATATCATCGACGGTCAGAAGAGATTTGTCAAATAATCTCCCCGTCCGTCAATAACTCTCCATAATAACGGGAGCGGCTCTCAAGGGTCGCTCCCGTTTGTTTGCGGCATGCCAATTTCCGTCCTTTCATAGCGAAAAATCGCAATATTGGTAAGTTTTCCCAAAATATGGGTACAACGGGAAGCTAAGGAATTGCGTAATTTTGCATCGTGCTTTTTCCGAACGTTTGTGCAAGGCGAGAGCAGAGGCCAAGCTCGCTTGGACTATGCCGAGCCGCCGCCAAACGTCTGTTGAAAACGAACTTGTTCGGGCTATGCCGAGCGTATCCGAAAATTTCCTTGTAAACTCGTCTACTAATATATGAAAGAAAAAATCCTCGCCGCATTGATGGCGGCACTCACAGCAATGTCTGTCTCCGCCTGTGCGCACAAATCAGACAACAATATGATGGAAAAGAAAAAAGTACTCGTGGTGTATTTCTCGGCAACGGGCACCACAGCCTCCGCCGCGCAAATACTGGCCAAGGCAACCGATGGCGCACTCTGCGAAATCGTACCGCAAGAAACTTACACGCCCGCCGACCTCGACTGGCACGACCAGCAGTCGCGCAGTTCGGTGGAAATGGCCGAGGCCAACGCCCGCCCGGCTATTAAACCTTTGAAAGTAAACCCCGGCAACTTCGACTACGTATTTATCGGCTATCCGATATGGTGGGACCTCGCCCCGCGCGCCGTCAACACGTTTATCGAAAACCACGACCTAAGCGGCAAAACGCTCATCCCCTTTGCCACATCGGGCAGCAGCGCCATCGACGGTAGCGTGCGCGCGCTCCGAGCCACTTACCCCAAGCTCAAATGGCAGAAAGGGCGACTGCTCAACAACGCCGACGAGACGAAGGTAAAGGCATGGCTTGACGAACTGTTCTAACCGCCTGTTTCGCACACGCGGCCCCATTCTGACGGGAGCGATTTTTGTAGGTTCAAAGGCATATGGCCGCAAGCAACATTTTACGTTGCCCGAGAAACATCTTCTTTGCTCCTTGAAAGGTTATATTTTCTCGGAGAAAATTTTTATTCAGCACTGTTGAACACATATTCTGCAATGTTGAATACATATTCAGTACTGTTGAACACATATTCAACAGTACTGAATAAAAACTTTTACGGGGCAAAGAAAAAATTCCTCGGGCTTCGGAAGAACTATCTGCGCAGTTCGGAAAAATTATCAAACCCTTGCGGGCACGCCTTTTGCGGCAAGTTTAATGCGCACACAAGTTAAAAAATCCCCCGCCAAAGGCAGAAAATGCCAAAAAAGCAAGGTTTTATTTTGCCTTTCCCTGCGCTTAAAGTAACTTTGCCGATTGAAAACTGATAATCTGCTTTTGCCCTCACACATTATAAATATATATAGCCCTATCTTGCACAGATTTTTCACCCTTATACTTTTGTTTCTCTTATCGTTCGCCGGCGTTGCCGCCCAAGGCGAGGGATTGTCTGTGCCCGATGGCGACGAGCTGGAAGTAAGCCTGCTCACCTGCACGCCGGGTAAGAAAATCTACGAGCTGTACGGCCACACCGCCGTGCGCGTCAAGGACTTACGCAACGGCGAGGACTGGGTGTTCAATTACGGCATGTTCAGTTTCAAGCAGCCCAATTTCGTGGCGCGGTTCGTTGCCGGCAAGACCGACTACCAGCTCGGCGTGGAAACGATGGAGCATTTCCTCGCCGTGTACCGGCGCGACGGGCGCGGCGTGGACGAACAGGTGCTGCGCCTCACGGCCAGCGAGAAGGAACGCATATTCAAGACGCTGCTCACAGAGTCGCTGCCCGAAAACGCTACGTATCGCTACAACTTTCTCTACAACAACTGCACCACGCGTGCCATCGACCTAATCGACATCGCCGCCGGCGGACAAATAGAATGGCCGGAAGCGGCGGCCGACAGCAAGGGACGCGCCAAGTCGCTGCGCGACATCATTCACGAGTTTTCAGCCGCCTCACCTTGGGACCGTTTCGGCCAGGACTTGGTGCTGGGCTGCGAGATTGACGCGCCGGCCACGCGCCGGCATCAGTCGTTCTCGCCCATCTATGCCGAAAACTTCCTGGCCGCCGCCCGCCGCCGCTTGCCCGACGGCACGGTGCAGCCGCTCGCTTTCGCCCCCCGCCGCATTCTCCCTGCCACCGAGGCTGCCGCCGCCCCCTGCCCTGCCGCCGCGCCGGGCGTGGCAATGGCACTGGTGCTGCTCTTCACCCTCGGCCTCATCGTGTGGGAACGCCGCACGGGCAAGACCGCCCTGTGGTGGGACGGTCTGCTGCTGGCGGCTCAGGGGCTGATGGGGCTTGTGGTTAGTTTCCTGTTCTTCTTCTCGGAACACCCCGCCGTGGGCAGCAACTGGCTCGTGGCCGCGCTCAACCCGCTGCCGCTCGCGCTACTCTTCTGGTACGTGCGCCACGCACGCCGCCGCCAATTCGACGCCCTCTGCTGGTACACCATAATAATATGGCCAGTCCTCGGCATGGCCGCGTTGGCACAAGTACAGGCTTTCCCTTACGAAATCTGGCTGTTCGGCGGCGCACTATGGCTCTTGGCGGCTCACCGCACGCAAAGGGCGGCGAAAATATAATTTTTAGTAAACGAGGAAACGAGGAAATTTGTAAACTCGTCTACTAATAAATGAACCCACCTTGAAAACGATAATCCCTATATGTCCAAACACCGCACCCAACTCATCGTTTCGTTGCTCGCAGTGATGACTGCGCTCTCCGCCGTGGAAGCCAATGCCGCTGCGGCGGGCGGGGGCGTGCCGCGCGTGGTGGTGACGATTCTCATCGACCAGTTGCGCTCGGATTACCTCAATGCCTTCCAGCCGCTCTACGGCGAGGACGGTTTTGCCAAACTGCTCAACGAAGGGCGCGTGTACGCCAATGCGGAATACCCGCACACCCGTCCCGACCTCGCTTCGTCGGCCGCCACCGTAGCCACGGGCACCACGCCGTCTAACCACGCAATCATCGGGCGCAAGTGGATAGACCGCGCCACGCTGCGGCCTGCGTTCAGTGTGGACGACCCAGATTATGCGGGACTGATGACCGACGAAAAGATTTCGCCGCGCCACCTCGCCGTGTCTACTTTCGGCGACGAACTTAAAATAGCCACGGAGGGCAAAGCCCTCGTATATTCCATAGCCCCCTGCCGCGAAAGCGCCGTGATGCAGGGCGGGCACGCGGCAGATGCCGTGATCTGGATAGACGACGCGACGGGCCGCTGGTGCAGCAGCACATACTATTCGCCCTCCCTGCCCTCGTGGGTGTCGGTGCTCAATGCCGGCACCACGCTCGCCGAGCGGCTCAACTCTGAAACGTGGCAGCCCTCGTCGGACCTCGTGGGCAATTTCAGCTACTTCCTCTCGGGCGGCATGAAGCAGCCTTTCAAGCACAGCTTTAAGAAAGGCGCGGGTCGCTTCGCCTCGTTCAAGACGTCGGGGCTGGTGAACGAAGAGATTGCCGCCGCAGCGGAGCAATGCCTCGGCGGCACGATGCTCGGCGCCGACGGCGTGACCGACCTGCTGAACGTGACGTTCTACGCCGGCAACTTTGAGCACAAGCCCGTGAGCGAGGTGTCGATGGAGGTGCAAGACACTTACATGCGCCTCGACCGCACCCTCGCCCGCCTCATCAAGGCGATAGACGCGAAAGTGGGGCGCGACAACGCCCTCTACGTGCTGACGTCGACGGGCTACGTGGACGAAGAGCCCATCAATCCCGGCAAATACCGCATACCCACGGGCACGTTCGACATGCAACGCGCCGCCGCGCTGCTCAACATGTATCTCGTGGCGGTTTATGGGCAGGGCAACTTCGTGGAAACCTGCCTCGGCACGCAAATCTACTTGAACCATAAGCTTGTAGAGGACAAGCAAATCAACTTCACGGAACTTTTGGAGCGCACGCAGGACTTCCTGCTGCAACTCTCGGGCGTGAAAGACGTGTACACGGCGCAACGCCTGCTGCAAGGCGCATGGACGCCAGGCATCAGCCGCATACGCGGCGGCTACAACGCTAAGTTCTCGGGCGACGTGCTGATTGAGGTGTCGCCGGGCTGGCGATACGTGAACGCCGAAACGAAAGAGGACATGCCCGTGCGCGAATCGTATATTCCCTTCCCCATTGTCTTCTTAGGCGCGGGCGTGAAAGGCGAGCAAATCGAAACGCCCGTCACAACCGACCGCATCGCGCCCACCCTCTCGCGCTCGGTGCGCATCAGGGCACCCAATGCCTGCGCCGCAGTGCCCTTATTCTGAAATAGTTTATTAGGCACAATAATCTCTACCTGTTGGATAAGGGATTTACTGCCTGGAAGGCACGTAAAGCATAATCCTACCAACAGACAGTCGCTATAATAATATCTCAACACCCCTACGAAAACTACACATTATGGATATAAATAAATTTCTCAGCCGAATCTTCGGCAACAAGTCCACGCGCGACATGAAACTCATACAGCCGTGGGTGAACAAAGTGAAAGAAGCCTCCGAAAGCATCGAAAAACTCTCCAACGACGCGCTGCGCGGCAAAACCAAGGAACTGCAACAGACCATTCAGGCCTCGGCCGACGACATCAAGGAAAAGATTGCCGCCCTCAACGCCAAGATTGAGGACACGCCGATTGAAGACCGCGAAGTCATCTTCAACCAAATAGACAAACTCGAAAAGGAAGTGCTCGAGCGTTACGAGGAAGCCCTCAACGCCGCACTGCCCGACGCCTTCGCCATCGTGAAGGAAACGGCACGCCGCTTCGCGCAAAACGAGGAAATCACCGTGACCGCCACCGACTTCGACCGCGAACTCGCTGCCACGAAGGACTTTGTGCGCATCGAGGGCGACAAGGCTATCTACCAAAACCATTGGATTGCCGGCGGCAATGACACGAAATGGGACATGGTGCACTACGACGTGCAGCTCTTCGGCGGCGTGGTGCTGCATCAGGGCAAAATCGCCGAAATGGCAACGGGCGAAGGAAAGACGCTCGTGGCCACCCTCCCCGTGTTCCTCAACGCCCTCACGGGCAACGGCGTGCACGTGGTGACGGTGAACGACTACCTCGCCAAGCGCGACAGCGAATGGATGGGGCCGCTCTATATGTTCCACGGCCTGTCGGTGGACTGCATCGACAAGCATCAGCCCAACTCCGAAGCACGCCGCCGCGCCTATCAGGCCGACATCACCTTCGGCACGAACAACGAGTTCGGCTTCGACTACCTGCGCGACAACATGGCGATGAAGCCCTCCGACCTCGTGCAGCGCAAGCACAACTACGCCATCGTCGACGAGGTGGACTCCGTGCTGATCGACGATGCGCGCACGCCGCTCATCATCTCCGGCCCCGTGCCCAAGGGCGACGACCAGCTCTTCGAGCAGTACCAGCCCCTCGTGGAACGCCTCGTGGAGGTGCAGCGCAAGCTCGCCACGCAGTATCTCGCCGAAGCCAAGCAACTCATCAACTCCGGCGACAAGGACAGTCAGGAAAAGGGTTTCTTGCAGCTCTTCCGCTCCCACAAGGCATTGCCCAAGAACAACCCGCTCATCAAGTTCCTCTCCGAGACCGGCATTAAGGCCGGCATGCTCAAGACGGAGGAAATATACATGGAGAACAACAACCGCCGTATGCCCGAAGCGGTAGAACCGCTCTATTTCGTGGTAGACGAAAAGCTGCACTCCGTAGACCTCACTGATAAGGGCAACAAATGGCTGGCCGACCAAGTGAAAGACGACCAGCTCTTCGTGCTGCCCGACATCACCACCGAACTCTCCATGCTCGAGCGCAACGGCTCGATTTCCGACGAGGAACGCCTGGCCAAGAAAGACGAGCTCCTTGCCGACTACGCCGTGAAAAGCGAGCGCGTGCATACTATCCTGCAACTGCTCAAAGCCTACACCATGTTCCGCATCAACGAGGAATATGTCGTGATGGACGGGCAGGTGAAGATTGTGGACGAGCAGACAGGCCGCATCATGGAAGGCCGCCGCTGGAGCGACGGACTGCATCAGGCCGTGGAGGCTAAGGAACACGTCAAGGTGGAAGCCGCCACGCAGACCTTCGCCACCATTACGCTGCAAAACTACTTCCGCATGTACCACAAGCTCGCGGGCATGACGGGTACGGCCATCACGGAAGCCGGCGAATTTTGGAACATCTACAAGCTCGATGTTGTAGAAATCCCCACCAACCGCCCCGTGCTGCGCAACGACATGAACGACCGCGTCTACAAGACGAAGCGCGAAAAATATGCCGCCGTTATCGCCGAGATCGAGAAAATGCGCCAGGCAGGCCGCCCCGTGCTCGTGGGTACTACGAGCGTGGACGTGAGCGAACTGCTGAGCCGTATGCTCGACCTGCGCAAGATTCCCCACCAGGTGCTCAACGCCAAGCTGCACCAGAAGGAGGCCGACATCGTAGCGCTCGCCGGACAAAGCACCAACGGCCTCGGCGCCGTGACCATCGCCACCAATATGGCGGGCCGCGGTACGGATATTAAATTGTCGGCAGAGGTGAAAGCCGCAGGCGGTCTCGCCATCATCGGCACGGAACGCCACGAAAGCCGCCGCGTGGACCGTCAGTTGCGCGGCCGCGCCGGCCGCCAGGGCGACCCGGGCTCTTCGGTATTCTTCGTATCCTTGGAAGACAACCTCATGCGCCTCTTCGCCAGCGAGCGCATCGCCCGCGTAATGGACAAGCTCGGCTTTAAGGAAGGCGAGATGATCGAGGCGAAGATGATCAACAACTCTATCGAGCGCGCCCAGAAGAAGGTGGAAGAAAACAACTTCGGCATACGTAAGCGCCTGCTCGAATACGACGACGTGATGAACAAGCAGCGCACCGTGATTTACGAGAAGCGCCGCCACGCCCTCATGGGACAGCGCATCGGCATGGACATCGCCAACATGGTGTGGGACCGCGTCATCAACATCATCGAGAACTGCCCCGACTACGCAGAATGCGGCAAGCAGTTTATCGAGATTTTCGCCATGGAAGCACCGTTCACGGAACGCGAATACGACAACACGAAGCGCGAAGACCTCTACGAGATGGCATTCCAAGCCGCCATGGGCAACTTCAAGCGCAAGACCGACCGCCTTGCCGAAGTGGCACGCCCCGTCATTGCGCAAGTATATGAGAACCAGGGACAAATGTACGAGAACATACTGGTGCCTGTATCGGACGGCAAGTTCGTCTACAGCATTCAGTCGAACCTCAAAGAGGCTTACGAGAACGATTGCCGCAACATTGTGCGCGACTTCGAGAAAACCATTCTCCTGCGCCACATCGACGAGGCATGGAAGGAGAACCTGCGCGAGCTCGACGACTTGAAGAAGTCTGTGCAAAACGCCAGCTACGAACAGAAAGACCCCCTGCTCGTGTTCAAACTCGAAAGCGTGCAACTCTTCGACAAGATGGTGAACCGTATCAACAATGCCACCGTGAGCAGCCTGATGCGCGCGCAAATCCCCGTGCAGGCTCCCGAAGAGGTGCGCGAAGCCGCTCCCGAGCAGCCCACGAAGCAGCCTAAGTACACCGAGAGCCACGAAACGGTGGAGGAGCAGGCTTCTCGCGAAGCCGCCGGCCGCGACACGCGCGAACGCCAGCAACAGCCCATCGTGAAGGAGAAACTCCCGGGTCGCAACGACCCCTGCCCCTGCGGCAGCGGCAAGAAGTTTAAGAACTGCCACGGCAGAGGCCTCTAACGCTCGGAGCATACAAGGAGCATACAATATTATATATATATATATATACCAAAAGCGGCGTGCCGGCCGGTGCGCCGCTTTCCTTTTCTAATAATCATTTTTATGAATATCCTCAGAAAAAGCATCATTGCCCTCTTCGCCCTGACGGCCTTCGGCACAACAGCAGCACAGGCCAGCGGCACGGACGGCGAAAGCACGAAGAAAATCAAACTTGAAAAGGCTTACCGCTTCCGAGCAGCCCGAAAAGTTCCTTTCGGCAAAAGCCTTGGCGCGCCGCGCTAAATACAAGATTGCCGTGGACAACTACGACCTGCCCATTACGCCCAAGTACATCGACGCGCTGAAAAACGCCGGGGCAAAGATTCACAACATGTCGAAATGGAACAACACGGTGGTCGTAGAAACGCCCGACAGCCTGCTTTGCAACAAAATCAAGCAACTGCCCTTCGTGAGCAACGTGCGCCACGTGTGGACAGCCCCCGACAGCGTAGACGCGCCCAACTTTGCCAATCGGCAGAAGGAAGTGACCAACCGCCCCGACACCTTAGAGCAACTCTACGGCAAAGGCTTTGAGCAAATCAGCCAGCTCAACGCCCTGCGCCTCCACGAAGCCGGCTTCACGGGCAAAGGGGTGACGATTGCCGTGCTCGACGGCGGTTTCCACAACGCCGACTGCATCACGGCGTGGCGCAAGGAGCAAATCCTCGGCACGCGCAACTTCGTGCGCCCCGAGCGCAGCGTCTACGACGAACTCTCGCACGGCATGATGGTGCTCTCGTGCATCGCCTCCCCCCGACGCTTCGTTCTACCTCATCGTGTGCGAAGACGGCGAGAGCGAGCAACTCGTGGAGGAAGACAACTGGTGCGCCGCAATAGAATATGCCGACAGCCTCGGCGCAGACATTGCCACGAGTTCGCTGGGCTACACGGGCTTTGACCACAAATGGATGGACTTCCCCTATCACGCCTTAGACGGGCAAACGGAACTTTGCAGCCGCTCCGCCTCTCTGGCGGCGAGCCGCGGCATACTGGTGCTCAACAGCGCAGGCAACAGCGGAATGTCGTCGTGGAAGAAAATCGGCGTGCCTGCCGATGCTAAGGATATCCTCGCCGTCGGCGCGGTGAACGAAACGGGCGAAAACACGTGGTTCTCGTCTATCGGCAACTCCGCCGACGGGCGCATCAAGCCCGATGTCATGGCACGTGGTGGCTACTCGGCAGTGCTCGACACAAACGGCGAGAACGCCGAAGCCAACGGCACGTCGTTCTCCTGCCCCATCCTTTGCGGCGTGACCGCCTGCCTCCTGCAGGCCTCCCCCAAAAGCACGCCCGTGCAAATCATCCGAGCCCTGCAATCGTCGGGCCACAACGCAGCCCACCCCGACAACATCTTCGGCTACGGCATTCCCGATGCATGGAAAGCCTACGAAAGCATGAAGCATTGATATTGAAATGTACCGCAACGCATCTTCTTCATTCCTCGACGACGCGGACGAAATCCGTCCGCTGCGCCTTAGCGAACTGAACAATCTGGTGCGCGGCGTTTTGGAACAAACGCTCGACGAGGCCTATTGGATTGTGGCGGAAGTGAGCGAAATGCGCGTTGCCGCCAATGGGCACTGCTATCTCGAACTTGTAGAGAAAGATGCAGCCGGCATCAAGTTTATCGCCAAGGCAAGGGCCAATATCTGGCGCAGCACCTACGACCTGCTCGGCCCTTGGTTTGAGCAGGCAACGGGACAGAAGCTGCAAGCGGGCCTGAAAGTGCTCGTAAGGGCCACGGCAACCTTCCATGAGGTGTACGGCTTTTCGCTGAACGTCATCGACATCGACCCCAATTATACCCTTGGCGACATGGAGCGGCGGCGGCGCGAAATCCTGGCGCAACTGCGCGAAGACGGCGTGCTCACGCTCAATAAGGAGCTCGAACTGCCGAGGCTCACGAAGCGCATCGCCGTGATATCCGCAGCCACGGCAGCCGGTTACGGCGACTTTTGCCGCCAGCTCGAACAATCCGGTTTTCACTTCGCCACCAAACTCTTCCCCGCCGCCATGCAGGGTGAAAAGGTGGAGGAAAGTGTCGTCAAGGCCCTTGATGCCGTGGCGAGCGAATTTGAAAACTGGGACGTAGTGGTTATCATACGCGGCGGCGGCGCGGTGAGCGAACTAAGCTGTTTCGACTCCTATCTGCTGGCTGCCAGCGTGGCACAATTTCCCCTCCCAGTGCTTACAGGCATCGGCCACGAGCGCGACGACACAGTGACCGACTGCGTGGCGCACAGCAAGTTCAAAACGCCCACGGCGGTAGCCGCCTTTCTCATCGAGCGGCGCAAAGAGGAGTGGGACTTATATTCCGAACTCTCCGAACGCCTGCAAGCAGCCATAGGCCAGGCAATCACAGTTCGCAAAGCGCGTCTCAATACCCTCGCCGCCCGCCTGCATCTTATCGCCGTGCGCTATGCTTCAAAGCGAGGCGAGCACATCGCCAATCTCGAAGCACGCGCCGAACTGCTGGCACTGCAAAGGGTAAAAACCGAGCGTAGCCGCTTGCTCCCCCTGCAAGGCCGCCTTGCGCCGGCGGCAAACGCCTTGATCTCCAACAAGAAAGAAGCCCTAAAACTTGCCGACCGCGCCATAGCCCTTGCCTCGCCCGAGCGCATTCTTAAAATGGGCTTCTCCATCACCACCTCAGGCGGCCGCATCGTGCGCGACGCGGCAACGCTCAAAGCAGGCGACCGGCTCGCCACGCAGTTTGCCGACGGCACAATCGAAAGCATCGTTACATCTCCAACTGATTAACCATGAAAAAAGAAAAACTCACATACGAAGAGGCCATGCAGCGGCTCGGAACCATCGTGGAAAGCCCGAAGACTTGGGCAAAAGCCTCGCAGAGGCCAAAAACCTCGCGCAAATTTGCAAGGAGAAGTTAGCCCTTGCCGAACACGACATCAAAAAGATTTTGGAAGAAGATGAGCAAGAATAAACTCTCAAAATTCGCCGACATGGCCACCTATCCCCACGTTTTCGAACCTACGTTCGGCGACGCGCCGTTCGAGATGCGCGGGCGTTGGGGCAGCGATTTTTTCCATAACGCTAACCCAATCGTCCTCGAACTGGGCTGCGGGCGCGGCGAATACACCGTGGGGCTTGCCAAGCTCTTTCCCGAAAAGAACTTCATCGGCGTTGACATCAAGGGCGCACGCATGTGGACCGGCGCCACGCAGTCGCTCCGCGAGGGCATGGCCAACGTGGCATTCCTGCGCACTCAAATCGAATTTATCGAAAAATACTTTGCCCCGGGCGAAGTGGCGGAAATATGGCTCACCTTCTCCGACCCGCAAATGAAAAAGGTTACCAAACGCCTCACCTCCACCTATTTCCTCGCCCGCTACCGCAACATCCTCATCGACGGCGGCATCATTCACCTCAAGACCGACTCCAACTTCCTCTTCACCTACACCACCTACATCGTAGAGCGCAACGCCCTGCCCCTACTCTTCCGCACGGAGGACCTCTACCACACGCTCGCGGCCGAAGAAGACGCCGACACGCGCACCATCCTCGGCATACGCACCTACTACGAAAGCCAGTGGATAGAGCGCGGGCTGAACATACGCTACATGAAGTTCCGCCTGCCCCTCGCCGGCGACCTGCAAGAGCCCGACATCGAAATCCCCCTCGATGATTACCGCAGCTACCACCGCACCAAACGCTCATCGCTCGAAACGGCAAAATAAGCCCCTCTCTGCTAAGAAAATGCACGAAACCTATTGTTTTATTGAAAAATAAGGCGTAACTTTGCACGCCGTAAGCGGAAGAACCAAGACGGTGCGCCGGCAACCACCCCAAGATTACGCAACAACAACCGCCGCCGCGCCGAACCGCCGCCGCGCCGCAAAAAGGTATCGACCCGCCTATACGCAACAAGAAACATCGATTTTAAAGAAAACAAGCGAAAGCAATGTCAAAGATTTGTCAGATTACCGGAAAGAAAGCCATGGTAGGCAACAACGTTTCGCACTCGAAGCGCCGCACAAAGCGCACGTTTGACGTAAACTTGTTCTCTAAGAAGTTTTACTACGTTGAGCAGGACTGCTGGATTACCCTCAAAGTAAGCGCCGCCGGTCTTCGCCTCATCAACAAAGTAGGCCTCGACGCCGCACTCACGCAGGCAGTCGCCAAAGGCTACTGCGACTGGAAAGACATTAAAGTCCTTTACTAAGTAAAACTTAAAACGAACTACACAATATTTATATATTATGGCTGGTAAGAAAGCAAAAGGCAATCGAGTACAGGTAATTCTCGAATGCACCGAAATGAAAGAAAGCGGGCTTCCCGGAACATCTCGTTATATCACCACGAAGAACCGCAAGAACACGCCTGAGCGTTTGGAACTCAAGAAGTACAACCCCATCCTCAAGCGCATGACCATTCACAAGGAAATCAAATAACCCCCGAGTAAGACTAAGAAGATATGGCAAAGAAAACTGTCGCAACGCTCCAGGAAGGTAAGACCGACGGACGTTCATATACGAAGGTTATCAAAATGGTGAAGAGCCCCAAGACCGGTGCTTACACTTTTGATGAACAGATGGTTCGCAACGAAGACGTAAAAGACTTCTTCAAAAACTAATCGCCTACCCGCTCTATACACAACTACAATCCGCCTCGCCGCAAATCGCAGCGAGGCGGATTTATTATAGGCAAAAAGGAGGGATGCACCTATTTCGTCATGGTGCATCCCCTACTTCATAATCCACACATATTCATATTTCACATGACTATTTTTATATAGATTGTAATTCTTCTGTAAGATAACTATATACATAGCCAGAGGATTGAAAGAAAAGGCCTGTCTTTGGGTCGTTCAATTTCTCAAACAGCCGAGAGGTATAGACAACATCAAAGGCCTGCTCCATAGAAAGACCGCGCTCGTCCATCAGCCGGGAGATAAGGTCTTTGACTATCTCCTCTTTCATATTCTGAAATTCCGCCTGCGATACATTCATCTGCTTGTTTGCTTTATGAGTTTGTCAATGGCTCTCTGCGTACAGAAAGCATACTGGAATGTGATACCCTTGAGATACTGGATGCGCTTCAGAAATTCCTCAAAGGAAATGTAACCTTGTTTATAGCGCGTTATCTGGGCACCGATGCGGTCGTTTGCTATAGGGCCATACACGATGTCGTAATCATGTAGTGTCCTGCCGTTAGGGTCTGTTCGATGGTCATAGACGAAGTGTGCCCATTCCTCAGTATAATCCTCAAAACGCTTGATTTTAAACTTCTCAAAAAGAGCCTCGTCAAACTCATACACATTGACGACGGGAGTAGTCTCCTCAAATTCTGCACGGAACTGTGCCAATTCCAATGCCTGCTGCTCGTCAACCGATAGATAGAAAGCCCTGCCAAAATCCTTGTTGGGCTTAGACTTCGCTAAGTCAACATGAGGGATGTCAACAGTTGAGCCATGATAGAGTTTCATAGGTTTCCGCCCCTCCTTTGGCAGTATTCCCGCAAGGTCTGGATGTTCTCTTCTACCGATAGCGTGTGCATCACGTTGTAATGCTTGTCGCAAAGTGCCAAAGCGCCATACTGGTTGAGGTATCGGTAAGCTTTCGCCTCCGACACCCTGTTGTGAGCAGCGAACTCCCCACCATGAGAATTTTGCAAAATATCTTCTGCTTATTTCTCTTCCAAGCGGAAGCAAGATTGTTGCAAATGGCCATGAAAGCACAAGGGCAATGGCAATTGGAATAAGGTCTTTTGTGGATTTTATAGTTGTGAGCGCAAAAGCTTCTCCTATAAGAATAAAAAACGATGAAAGTGAAAATCGTCTTACTTCGTCTTCTGGAGCTAAAAGAATTCCTGGGTAAAGTCCATTTAAATAGAAAACAATGAAAACTGCCGGCAAGAAAACAGAATACTTCAAAAAAGATCTGAAATTTATACAAGAAGGATCAACTGCATTCACAATAAAAAATCCAATGCAAATTGAAAGCATAAAAACCAAGGCATCTATAAAACCAAGCGAAATACCAGAAATAAATGAACTTGTGTATTTGTATTGAGATTTTAGGTGCTTTTCTAATTCTTTCGCATTGATACTAGAAATCATAAGTCTATCCAGTATAAAGGAAAAAAGCTTAACCCTCAGCTTGCATAAGGAGATGTAAAAAATGGAATATTACGAGATGACCATAGCCGCTCTTTTTGCATTTTTATTGGCTCCGATACCGGACAACA
>SFPF01000163.1 GCA_004552155.1 Bacteroidales bacterium | reverse complement strand
TGCCTATAAGGAAATGCTGGGTCAAATCCTCAAAGAAGTGGCATTGCAGGCCGACAGCAAGTGCAACGAGCAGACTGGCGCCGACCAGCAGCAGAACGAACGCAAGTACGATCCCGAGCGTGTGCACGACTTCGTGAAGCAGTGCATCGCCAATCAGGACAGCCAGGTGGACAACGCCCGCGCTATCCGCGACCGCCTCGTGCAGAACCTCGGCGAAGAGGGCGAAAAGTCGTTTGTGAACATGCTGCAGATGACCGACCTCAACGCAACGACCGACGTGATCTATGAAGTCTGCAACAAGAACGCCATAGACGCCATGGAGAACGCCGCGAAGAACGACCCGCTCAACAAGATGGTGGGCGTGAACATTCTCGAGAAGCTCAAGCAGGAGTACAACTCCGAAGAACGCCTCGAGCAGCTCTGCCGCTCCTGGGTGCAGTCCGCTAAATGCTACCTGCAGTTCAACGCCGAGGAGCAGAGCAAGCAGTTCGGCAACGCCTGCGACGGCATGTCGAGGATACTACTGCTGCGCCTGCCGCTCTTCCCCGAAGACCAGACCGGCTTCCGCGACAAGCTCATCAGGATTATGCAGCTCGTAGCACCGGGCTTCAACCCCACGGAGGACGTTTCGGTGTGCGAAAATAAGAACGAAATCGTCATCGTTTCGGCCGCCGCGGGTTTCCCCTTGCGCTACGTGGCCAACGTGAAAGTGCTCAAGCAGCACTACGACCGCATGATTGCTGACCCCACGGAAGGACAGTTCAACCGCATGGTGCTTCACACCGAGACCTTCGAGAAGCCGCTGCCCACGCTCTTCGAGAAGAGCATCAACGAGCGCATGGAAGAACTCGAGCGCACGCTCATGATTGCCATGGGCTTGAAACTCTTCGCAGAGAAGAACGACCCTGTGACGGGCGAACGCTTCCTCGCTATCAACTTCCCCTGCGACTTCGGCGACGACTGGAAGCGCGTAGGTATGGACTACCTCGACATGGTGCGCAACCTCGCAGAGCAGCCCGTCTTTGCCGACCGGGTAGAGCGGATCGTCGACAAGACCTTTGCGCAGCAAGTGCGCTCCAACGACCAAAAAGCACAGCTGCGCCGCAGCATCGACATGGACGTGGTGCGCGGGCATATTCTCAACCTGCCCGTGTGTGAAGGCAACGAGCTCAGCACGGAATATCAGAAATACAAGAAGTTAGCAGAAGACATCTTCGCCCACGAGCTCAAAGAATTATAAATCGGTAGTAAACGAGGAGATTTTCGTGCAAGCGAGCGCAGAGCCGAACTTGTTCGGGCTATGCCGAGCGCAGCCGAAAATCACGAAGTAAACAAGTAAACGAGTTGGGGCGGGCTGTAAGCCCAGTTGCTGCCCATAGCCCAGGGCAACGCCCAGGGTAACGCACGCCGCGATTAATACATTCGGCATTTTTGAGCCGACGGCACAAAAATGCCACGCGCGGCATATATGGCATTTTGCCCGGATAAGGCGCAGATGCCTACCAAGAAACCGCCAATGAGGTGCTTATAGCGGTTACTTCTTTTCAGAAATGAACTTTCAAGATAGAAGTGCAATTATTTCGTCCCCTCCCTCGCCTTCGGAGCGTAGCGGAGAAGGCGAGGGAGGGGACGAAATGCGATAGAGTTTACAGGCAATACAACAAAATAAAGGGGAAGCCACTGCCTCCCCAAAGGATTAGTTAATTTTGTATTGCTAATGTACAAACATCTAACCCGTGAGCAAAGATACGCAATCTATCTGGGAAAACAAAAGCATGAAACGAACAAGGCCATTGCTCAGGCCATCAATGTATCGGAATCGACAGTCTGCCGCGAACTTAGGCGCCATGCCACCAAAAATGGCAAATACCTTTGGATACAGGCAGACGAGAGTGCAACGCGCAAGAAGCACCGCGCTCCAGGTAATCGCGCCGTCAAACCAGAAGTGCGTTGGCAGGTAGAGCAGCTGATCAAGGATGAGCAGTGGTCCCCCAAACAGATAGCCGGCGTGTTGGCAAAGGATGGCATACGCATATCCCACGAAACTATCTATAAGTTCATACGCGAGGATGAGACGGGAGAACTTGCACGGAACTGCCGCCACAAGATGAAGTATAAACGAAAGGCCAGAAAAAGAAAGGAAACAAAGGCAACCAACATACGCAACCGCGTTAGCATCCATCAACGGCCAGCAGAAGCTGACGGCAAACGCTTTGGAGACTGGGAAATGGACCTCATCGT
>SFPF01000038.1 GCA_004552155.1 Bacteroidales bacterium | reverse complement strand
TGTCGGTTGCAACCGACAAATTTATGTAATTCCTGTCGACTGCAACCGACAAATTGCTTGCCTTGAAGGCTAATGCCTTATTGTTCTCGGCAAGCTTTTACTTTCCCAAACTTTTCATTTTTTCCTGCACCACGGCATCGATGACCGCCACGGCGGTGATGTTCACGATGTCGCGCACAGAGCTTTCAAAGTCGGTGAAGTGTATGGGTTTGTTCAGTCCCATCTGGATAGGGCCTACCACCTCGCCTTCCTCCGACATTTGCTTGATCATCTTGTACGACGCGTTGGCAGCCGTGAGGTTGGGGAAGATAAGCGTGTTCACGTCCAGACCTTGCAAGCGCGTGAAGGGATATTTCTCATCGCGCAGTTCCTTGTTGAGCGCGAAGTTCACCTGCATCTCGCCGTCGATGGCCAGGTCGGGGTAGTTGCGGTGCATGCGTTCGATGACGTGCTGCACTTTTGCGGCGCTACCCTCCGTGTCGGTGCCGAAATTGGAGTACGACAGCATGGCCACGACCGGCGTGCGGTTGAAGAAGCGCACCGTCGAGGCGGCGAGGCGGGCTATGTCTTCAAGAGCCTCCTCGTTGGGGTGGCGGTTGATGAGCGTGTCGGCGATGAAGTAGATGCCTTTCTTGGAATTTACGAGGTGCATCGTGGCGAAGTGGTTATAGCCCTCGCGAATGCCGATTACTTCATTGGCCACCTTAATCGTGTTGGAATATTTTGTGTAAAGACCGGTGATGAAAGCATCAGCTTCGCCCGTTTCCACCATCATCATGCCGAAATAGTTTCGCTCGTACATCTTGTGCATCTTATTCGCAAGAATTTCGGCGTAGCGGCGGCGTCGGTCGGTCTGGTCGTCATTGCGGAGGTTGAGGATTTCGATGTCGCTGAGTTTGAGGTCCATCTCCTCTGCCATGCGGCGTATCTGGTCTTCATTGCCGAGGAGCACGGGGTGGCAGATGCCTTCCGCCCTGGCTTTCACGGCTGCTTCGAGCATCGTGGGGTGGGTGCCCTCGGCAAATACCACGCGCTTGGGGTTCATGCGTGCCGTGTCGTAGAGGTTCTGGGTGAACTTGGTTTCCTGCCCCATCAGTTCGCGCAGGTGCTGGCGGTAAGCCTTCCAGTCCTCGATGGGCTGGCGTGCCACGCCGCTTTCCATTGCGGCGCGTGCCACGGCCATGGAGACCTCCGTGATGAGGCGCGGGTCCACGGGTTTCGGGATGAAATAGTCGGGACCGAAGGTGAAGTTGCGCACGTGGTAGGCGCGGTTCACGATGTCGGGCACGGGACGGCGTGCGAGGTCGGCTATGGCTCGGGCTGCCGCCATCTTCATTTCCTCGTTAATCGCCGTGGCTGCCGTGTCGAGCGCACCTCGGAAGATGTAGGGGAAACCGATTACGTTGTTGATCTGATTGGGATAGTCCGTGCGCCCTGTGCTCATCAGCACGTCGGGGCGGGCCTCCATGGCGTCCTCGTAGGAAATCTCGGGCACGGGGTTGGCGAGGGCGAAGATAATCGGGTTGTTGGCCATGGAGCACACCATTTCCTTGGTGAGCACGTTGCCCTTCGAGAGGCCTACAAACACGTCCGCGCCTGCCACGGCCTCTGCCAGAGTGTGTATGTCGGTGCGCGCGGTGGCGAACTCGCGCTTCTGCTCGTTGAGGTTCTCGCGGTCGGCGGTGATGACGCCCTTGGAGTCGAGCATCACGATGTTCTCGTGCCTGGCGCCGAATGCCACGTAGAGCTTCGTGCACGAAATGGCGGCTGCGCCCGCGCCGTTCACCACGATGCGTGCGTCCTCGATTTTCTTGCCCGCCACGTCGAGCGCGTTGATGAGGCCAGCGGCGGAGATAATGGCCGTGCCGTGTTGGTCATCGTGCATCACGGGGATGTCGAGCTCTGCTTTCAGGCGGCGCTCTATTTCAAAACATTCAGGGGCTTTGATGTCCTCGAGGTTAATGCCGCCGAAGGTCGGCGCGATGGCTTTCACGGCGGCGATAAACTTCTCAGGATCTTTTTCGTTCACCTCGATGTCGAAGGCATCTACGCCGGCATATATCTTGAAAAGCAGGCTCTTGCCTTCCATCACGGGCTTGCCGCTCACCGCGCCGATGTCGCCGAGGCCGAGCACGGCGGTGCCGTTGGAAATCACCGCCACGAGGTTGCCTTTGTTAGTGTATTTGTAGGCATCGTGCGGGTTTTTCTGAATTTCGAGGCACGGTTCAGCCACGCCGGGGGAGTAGGCGAGCGAAAGGTCGGTTTGGGTGCGATAGGGCTTGGTGGGCACTACTTCAATCTTGCCCGGCTTGCCTTGCGAGTGGTAGAGCAGGGCTGCTTCTTTGGTAATCTTGACCATATATATAATATTGTGTGGATAGTTTTTACTTGGCAAAATTACGTATTTTTTGGCAGGGGTGCATTTTCTTATAGGATAAAATACAGCCTTGCAGCAATGTTTAAGATTTATCTTGTTTTCTTTTATACGCTCATGTGGACTGTTCCGATTGGCAAGGGAATATTTTCCCTTGCACGCTGATATTTTTTTCTAATTGCCTGAAAGTTTTTCCTATCCTATAAGATCGTTTTTTGTTACAAACTTTGTAACGGCCGTTACAAAGTTTCTAATACATGTTACAAACTTTGTAATACGTGTTACAAAGTTTGTAACAAAAAATTTCTTATATGGCACTAAAAAATATCAGCAGGCAAATAAAAAATGTCTGCTTTGGAGTAAAAAATCTAAAGCAGACGGGAGGCACCGCGTTATGGGATATATAAAAAGAAAAGGGCACGCCGCTTGGCGCACCCTTTTCAGCAGATATTTTCAGTAAATTAAAGGAGCTTGCGGGCACCGTCGCCGATGACAACGTCGATGATGATGGGCTTCTTGCCGTACTTGGCGGCAAACTTCTCTACTACTACTTTCTTGAAGTTATCAACGAGTTCGTCGGCAACGAGGTTGATGGTGCAGCCGCCGAAGCCGCCGCCCATGATGCGCGAACCGGTAACGCCTTCTTCCTTGGCAATGTCGTTGAGGAAGTCAAGCTCTTCGCAGCTCACCTCATATTCCTTGCTCAGGCCGTAGTGCGTTTCGTACATCATCTTACCTACCATCTCGTAGTCGTCGTGTTCGAGGGCATCGCAAACGGCGAGCACGCGCTCTACTTCGCCAATGACGTAGCGGGCACGCTTGTATTCGTCGCCGGTGATTTGACCCTGAACCTCGTCGAGCATCTCCATGGTGGCATCGCGCAGCGACTCAACTTCGGGGTGCGTCTGCTTGATGATTTCGGCAACGTGCTCGCACTGGAGGCGGCGCTCGTTGTAGGGAGAACCGGCCAGTTCGTGCTTCACGCAGCTGTTCACGAGAATGAGCTGGTAGCCTTTCGGATGCCAGGGGAAGTACTGATATTCGCCGCTGCGGCAGTCGAGGCGCATGAGGCTGCCCTTCTTACCGAATACGGAGGCAAACTGGTCCATGATGCCGCAGTTGCAGCCTACGTACTTGTGCTCGGTGCGCTGGCCCACGCGGGCGAGTTCCATCTTCTCAATCTTGTTGTCGCCCCAAAGGTCGTTGAGCGCGTAAGCGTAGGTGCTTTCGAGGGCGGCGGAGGAGGACATGCCTGCGCCGAGGGGCACATCGCCTGCGAAGGCGGTGTTGAAACCCTGGACGGGAACGCCGAGTGCCATCATCTCGCGGCAAACGCCGAAGATATAGCGTGCCCAAGTGGCCTTAGGACCTGCTTCGTCGTCGAGCGAAAACTCTGTGTAGTCTTTCAGGTCAATGGAGTAAGCGCGTACGTTGCGCGTGCCGTTAGGTTTGATTTCGGCAATCATGCCCTGCTCTACTGCGCCGGGGAATACGAAGCCGTTGTTGTAGTCGGTATGTTCGCCGATGAGGTTGATGCGGCCGGGAGAAGCGTAAACGCTGCCCGTTTCGCCGTCGAAGTGCTTGATGAAACGTGAACGCACGTCGTCTATTGTCAGTTTCATGGGAGTATAGTTTTTATAGGGTTAGAAATTTATTTTGCTGGGAAAGATTATAAGTTCTTTAGTAGACGAGTTTACGAGTAAACGAGTAGACGAGACAGAGAAGTCTTGCTAATAATATTTACATAAGTAACTTGTCTTGTTTACTTGTCTACTCGTTTACTTGTTTACTAAGATTATTCAGAACGCTTGGTGACGCGGCTGCCTACGAGGGCGTAGAAGAGCAGGTAAGCGGCGCAGAAGACTACAACCCAATAGCTTTGGATATAGCCGATAGCGTCAGCGAGCTGAGCCTGTAAGAACATCATCACGGCGCAGCCGAATACCATCGTCATAAAGATACCGCTGGCGATAGCCGTGTACTTACCGAGGCCTTCAACGGCCATGTTGAAGATGCCGCCCCACATAACGCTGGTGCAAAGGCCGACGAGCAGGAAGGAGAAGATACCGAGGGGTACGGGCTGCCAAATCATTTCGAGTTTGCCCCAGTCAACGCCCGGGAAGTTTACGGTAACGTCCGTGGGAGCGAACATGCCGAAGAGCACGAGCACGAGGGTGGCGATGGAAACCGTGGTGATCATGGCGCGGCTGGAAACCTTGCTGCCGATGCTGGCGCCTACCAAACGGCCAATCAGCATCATGAACCAATATACTGCAACGAGCATACCAACCGTGCCGCCTGCAATGCCTAAACCAGAGTGGGTCTTAGCAATCGATGCACTGGTTACTTCCTTATTCTCAATTTGGTAGCTTACTTTGCTGCGGTCTTTAGCCAACTGTGCCAGCGTGTCGGGATTTTGAGAAGCAAAGATGGCTTCATCAGAATAGGTAAGGATAAATTGGTCCGTAGCAGTAGCGAGGTCGAGGTCGCCGCTTTCATATTTTTGGAGTACATCGTGCTTCTTGTCCAAGGTTTCTTGCGTGTCAGTACCCAAATACTGCTGAACGAAGTTGGGCACACCTACTTCGATACCCATATAAAGGAAAATACCAAGGGCACCAAGTGCAAAATGCTTGTGACTCATTGCGCCTTTAATAAGGTCGAGCTGCACGGGAGCTTGCTCGGGTTCTTCAATCTTGGTGAAGATAATCACAACGAAAGCAAGAACGAAGATGGCGAGGGCAATCATCAAAGCCGGCGTAGCATCGGCGATTTTAGCTCTGGAAGCATCGGCAATCAGAGCACCCATAAGGATGTAGCAAGCCACGGCTGCGGAGCTGTTGAACACACCGCCGAGCTGGATGAGCTGGTTGCCCTTGTTGCCGCCGCCGCCGAGGAGGTTGAGCATGGGGTTTACCACGCAGTTGAGGATACACATGCAGAAGCCTGCGATGAATGCGCCTATGAGGTAAACGGTGAACACGAGACCGAGGTTCTCCTGTGCGTCAAGCTGGCCGCTGTACCACTGGATGAGGATGCCGACAATACCGACAACCAAGCCGATGAGGGCCGTTTTCTTGTAGCCGTATTTGGCAATCAGCATACCGGCGGGAATACCCATGAAGAGATAGGCGAAGAAGTTGCCGTAGTTGCCGATTTGAGCTAGCACATTAGAAATGTTGCCCTGGTTCTTGATGATGGTTGCCATCGGCGTGCAGAGGTTCGTCACGAAGGCAATCATGGCGAAGAGCGCAATCATCACGATGATGGCTCCCCATTGTTTTTGTTGATTACTCATGGTTTTAGATTTTGTTTTTTATAAAAATAAATATTGAAAGTGTCGATAGAGGATTATAGCGTCTATAAATATATTGCCTCGAAAATACTATTGGTCCTACTTATGCTTCGACGCCGAACTTGTAGATTGTCTTTTGCGTATAGACCTCGCCTGGGCGCAGCACCACGCTGGGGAAGTGTGCGCGGTTGGGGCTGTCGGGGAAGTGCTGCGCCTCGAAGCAGAGCGCGCTGCGGCGGCCGAAGGTTGCTCCGTGCTGGCCTTTGTAGCCGTCTGCCCAGTTGTCGGAGTAGAATTGCACGCCCGGTTCGGTGGTATAGACCTCCATGGTTCGTCCGCTTTCAGGCTCCGTGATTTTGGCGGCGAAAGAAAGTTCGCCCGGCTCGCGCTTGTTGAGCACATAGCAATGGTCGTAACCGGCGCCGTTCTTGATTTGCAGGCAGTCGGGGTCGTCGATGCGCTCGCCCACGGCGTGCGGCTCCGTGAAATCAAAAGGTGTGCCCTTCACGCTGCGGATTTCGCCCGTCGGGATAGAGTTTTCGTCGATGGGCACGAAGAAATCGGCGTTGATTTGGCACACCACATTCATTGCAGAGGGCGTGGGGTTGGCGATACCTGCGAGAGAGAAGAAGCCGTGGCTCGTCATGTTCACCACCGTCTTCTTGTTGGTCGTTCCCTTATAGTCGATAACGAGTTCGTTGTCGTCGGTCAGCGTGTACATCACGGTCATCGACAACTCGCCGGGGAAGCCCTCCTCATAATAAGGCGACACGTAGCGCAGCACGAGCGCATGGCCGTTGATTTGCTCTGCGTCCCACACGCGGGCGTGAAATCCCGTGGGACCGCCGTGCAGGTGGTTCGGCCCGTTGTTCACGGCGAGGTGATACTCCTTGCCGTTGAGCGTGAAGCGACCCTTGCAGATGCGGTTGCCGTAGCGGCCTACGAGCGTGCTGAGGAATGGTTCGGGCGAATTGAGGCAGTCGTCGATATTATCGTGTCCTTGGATAACGTTGGCATAGTTGCCGTTGCGGTCGGGCACCATGATAGCCACGAGCGAGCCGCCGTAGTTGGTAACGGCCACTTCCATGCCGTTTTCATTAGTCAAGAAAAACAAATCTACGGCCTTGCCGTTGACTTCCTTTTGGAAATCCTCTCTTTTGAGCCCACACTTCGGGGCGGTATAGTTTTCCATAAGCGTAGTGTTTTGATAGATTAACTTTGCAAATTTGCATTAAAGATTTGAAAATACAAAAGTTTTTGGGAAATAATTGCGCCTTATCCTATAAGAAACTTGGCAAAGCCGTGGCTTGAAATACTTATTTCTGCATATATTTGCAGTTGTAATAATCTTAGGCTGTATGAAATTGCTGGCAAAAATCTTATTCGGCACTATATTCCTGTTCGCCTTGCCTGCTGCAGCGCAGGAGGCGCGGGAGGTGCGCACGGTGCCCGACAGCGTGGCGGCGGCACAGGTTGCAGCGCCGGCTGACAGTATCGCAGCGCAAAGCGCAGGCTATTATCCCATAACGCCCCTATTTGCCTATTCCTCGCCCCTCTTTTCTGATCTTTCGTTCATGGGCGGCGGCCCGGGCGGATTGGCTTGGCCGCTGCACGAAGGCTTTAACGCCGCCTTCTCGGCAAGCGTCACGGCGGGACTGGGCAAGCATACGCCGCGCGGCGCGGGGTGGGGGCAGACGGCTGCCTTTGCCTATATGATGCCTCTGGGCAAGAAGTTCTCCTTTGCCGGCGGCGTCTATGCCGACCACTTCACTTGGGGGCCGTTCGGCTTTACCGACGTGGGGCTGGCGGCGCAGTTGGGCTACCGCGTGAACGACCGCATCGCGCTCTACGCCTATTTTAACAAGTCGCTCCTGCCGCGCGATGCCTCTTCCCTGCGCAGCGACTGCCTGATGCCCGGGCTGCCTTGGCGCGGCCGCGACCGCCTCGGCGTGGCTGCCGACTTCAAGATTAGCGAAAAGGCCGCCGTGCAAATCAGCGTCAGCGTGGAGCGCGGCGACGACCGTCCACTGCCGCCTGCGCAGCATAGGCCTTGATACTTCTAAGCCCGTCAGTTGAATTAGTTCGTGATATTGGCAAAAACCGCAGAACTGCATTGCCACAATACGCCCAATCTACTCCAGCACCAGCACGCCACGGGTTATTACATGCCAACTAATGGCAATTTCAAATGTTCGATAAGGACGCTAAAGATTTTAGGTTAAATAGCGAAGCGACACTGAATGAATCTTTCCAAGCACGCCGAACTCCTGCGGCGGGAATACGAATACGAGAAGGCGGCGTTCAAGCGCGACAGCCAGACGATGGGCATTGAGCGCAAGAAAAGGCGCGGCGACTGCTGGTTTCCCGTCACGACGGGCAGGGCACGCTATAACTCGCTCGACCGCTTCACGGTGGAAATCATTAAAACGGAAACAGACGACGCCGACCATAACTTTGAGTATGGCCGCGCCGTCTGTTTCTTCTCTGCCGATGCCACCGGCCGCCAGACGTTCCTGCCCGTCACGGGCACGGTGTGCTTCGCCGAGGACAACCGCCTCACGGTGACGCTGCCTGGCGAGGCGGCGCTTGCCACGCTCCTGATGTTCGATGCGCTGCGCCGCGTGGCAGAGGCCAAAGGCGACCGCACGGCCCTGCTGCGCGACATTATTCACGGCGGCACGCCGCTTTCGCCGCCCGCCGCCGTGGGGTGTGCCACGAGGTTGCCGTGGCTCAACGCGGCACAGGAGCAGGCGGTGCGCGATATCCTCAACACGCGTGAGGTGCTCGTGGTGCACGGCCCTCCGGGTACGGGCAAGACCACCACGCTGGTCGAGGCGGTGAGCGAAGTGCTGCGCCGAGAGCCGCAGGTGCTGGTGTGTGCCCAGAGCAACACGGCGGTCGACTGGATTTCATCGCAAATCGCGGCGCGGGGCATTCCCGTGCTGCGCATCGGCAACCCCACGCGCGTCACGCAGGAGATGCTCGCCAACACCTATGAGCGGCGGTTTGAGGAACACCCCGACTATCCCGCCCTCTGGCAGATACGCCGCACGCTGCGCACCCTCATGTCGCAGCCGAGGCGGCAGCGCGGGGCGGATTTCCATCAAAAGATATACCGCTTGCGCGAGCGCGCCGATGAGTTGGAATTGCGTATCCGCCACGCGCTCTTCGACAATGCGCGGGTCATCGCCTCCACGCTCACTGGCGCGGGCAACCCCGTGATGACGGGTCGCCGCTTCCACACGCTCTTTGCCGCCCACCGTGAAATGCCCCGAGGCGATGCGCGGCGGCTTGGGCATCACAATCCCCGAGCAACTCGCGGAGACCCACCCTGCGGCGGTGCGGCTGCTCACGATGCAGTATCGCATGAACGAAAGGCTGATGCGCTTTTCTTCGGAATGGTTTTACGGCGGACGGCTCGAAGCCGCGCCGGAGGTGCTCGGGCGGTCGCTTGCGGAGGAACTCGACGAGCCGATGACGTGGATAAACGTCACGGCCGACGACGAAGACGACGGCGGCCGGGGCAACGAGGCGTTTGTGGGCGCCACCTTCGGGCGCATCAATAAGAAAGAGGCTGCAGCCACCGTTGCCGCGCTCAAAGCCTATACGGAGAAGGTGGGCAGGCATCGGCTCGCAGAGGAGCGCGTGAGTTTCGGCATCATTTCGCCCTACCGCGCCCAGGTGCAGTATCTGCGCTCGCTCGTCAAGAGCGACGAATACCTGCGCCCTTTGCGTCGGCAAATCACCATCAATACGGTCGATGCCTTCCAGGGCAGCGAGCGCGACGTGATAATCCTCTCGCTGGTGCGCTCGAACGCTGGCGGCGAAATCGGCTTCTTGTCCGACCTGCGGCGCACGAACGTGGCCATCACCCGCGCCCGTTTCAAACTCATCATTCTCGGCGATGCCGACACCCTTTGCCGCCACAAGTTTTACAAGCGGCTGTATGAATATTGTGCGAAATAACGCTTGCTGAAATAAAAAAATATCTCGGAGAAGCTTCTCCGAGATAATAGCAGGTGCGTTATGGCAGGGCATTTTGGTAATGCCCAAATTCCCTTATCCATTTGTTATCGCTCCTTTTCCTTTGCCGCCATTGCTTTTGTGTAGCAGTCGCGGCAAAGCGGTTCGTATTCGTTCTGCTCGCCGAGCATAGCACCGAAGGCTTCTCCGGAAACCGGAAAACCGCCGATTCCTCCAGATTCTACGGTAAGTGTCACCATATCCAGCATGCCATTTTTTCTGGCATGTCTGGAAACCATTTCCGGAATACCGATTCCAATATTCACAATATCATCGACCCGCAGTTCCATCGCTGCTCTTCTTCCGATAATGTTGCCCACAGCACTATTCTTTGCCGGTTTGGTAGAAACGGTATCAATCCTTTCGCTCCACACATTCCACTCTTCATAAGGAATCTCAAAGCTTCCGGTAAGAGCTGTGTATGCTTCGTTTCTTTGTTCCGGCTCTGGCTCTGGTTCCGGCTCTGGC
>SFPF01000162.1 GCA_004552155.1 Bacteroidales bacterium | reverse complement strand
TGGGTGAGCAGATCGAGGGCATGGTCAAGGAGCTGTACGCTGGCAACGGCGCAGTCCGCAAGACCCTGCACAAATACGTCGTCGCCCGCTGAGCGCTGACATCTCCTTTTTAAGTTAAGCTATCTTCGTCCCCACGCTGCGTTTTGCTTTGCCGCAGCGTGGGATTTTTTTGTCTGCGAAGCAATGACGGAGAGGTTGTGCGAAGACGAGCTTTCAGGGTGGATTTTGCCCTGTAATTGTTTTATAATAAAGAAAAATCGTTATCCCGACAGGAGGAGACCAGCATGAAGGTCATGATCTTTGACGTGGGCGGCACCGAGATCAAATACTCGGTCATGGACGATGCGATGAACCGGTACGAGTCCGGCAGCATCCCGACGCCCAGCGACAGCCAGCCGCACTTTCTCGAAACGTTGGCGCAGCTCTACCGCCCCCACAGGGATGAGGTGGACGGCATCGCACTGAGCCTGCCCGGCTTCATCGACGCCGAGCACGGTGTGGTCCGGGGCGGCGGTGCGCCCTCCATCATCTATAACATCGGCACCCCGGTGGGCCCGCGCCTGGGCTCCAAGGTGCTCGAGGCCAAGAACATCCGCAAGTGCTTCGGCGACCGCGTGCTTATCGACGACCTGTCGTTCTCGCTGCCGCGCAACGGCATCGTCGGCGTCATCGGCCCCAACGGTGTGGGTAAGACCACGCTGTTCAAGACCATCGTGGGTCTGGAGGAGCTGACCGGCGGCAGCCTCGAGGTCGGCGAGAGCGTGAGCATCTCCTACGTCGACCAGAACCGCTCGGGCATTGACCCGCAGAAGAAGGTCTGGGAGGTCGTGGGCGACGGCTACGACTTCATCAAGGTCGGCGAGCAGGAATTCCAGACGCGCGCCTATGTGGCGAGCTTTGGCTTCAAGGGTTCCGACCAGCAGAAGTTTGCCGGCATGCTCTCCGGCGGCGAGCGCAACCGCCTGAACCTCGCGCTTACGCTCAAGCAGGGCGGCAACCTGCTGCTCCTTGACGAGCCTACCAACGACCTCGACACCGAGACGCTTGAGTCGCTTGAAGAGGCGCTGCTTCACGCCCTTGCGCTTGCCGAGCTTGAAGTATTCCACCTGCAGGATGACGCTCACGCTCCCCAGTCGGAACGCCTCGATGACATCGGGGCGCTTGCGGATGCGCGCCAGCACGGCATCCAGCTTCTCGCGGCTTTCCACCTGCACCTCCATCTGGATGGTACAGGTTTTGTTTTTGCTGATCTTTGACCGAAAGCTGTTTGTGATCCGTCTGAAGGATCTGTGGTGTTTCCTAGGGACGGGAATCTGCAGCATCGTTTTTTTCAATTTTTGCTATTTTAAAGCGATCACGATGACCTCGCTTTCTGTGGCGGCGATCCTGCTCTATACGGCACCGGCGATCGTGATGGTGTTGTCTTATTTCTTATTTAAAGAGAAGCTGACAAAGAGAAAGCTTCTTGCATTGGCCATGACCTTTGCGGGCTGCGTGCTGGTGACGGGCATACTGACAGAAAAGGGATCGGTATCGTTTGGTGGGTTAAGTCCCGCAACGAGCGCAACCCTTATCTTCAGTAGCCAGTATTAGGTTAGGCACTCTGGAGAGACTGCCGGGGATAACCCGGAGGAAGGTGGGGATGACGTCAAATCATCATGCCCCTTATGACCTGGGCTACACACGTGCTACAATGGCGTAAACAAAGGGAAGCGAAGGCGCGAGCCGGAGCAAATCCCAAAAATAACGTCCCAGTTCGGACTGTAGTCTGCAACCCGACTACACGAAGCTGGAATCGCTAGTAATCGCGGATCAGAATGCCGCGGTGAATACGTTCCCGGGTCTTGTACACACCGCCCGTCACACCATGGGAGTCGGAAATGCCCGAAGCCGGTGACCGAACCGAAAGGACGGAGCCGTCGAAGGTGGAGCCGGTGACTGGGGTGAAGTCGTAACAAGGTAGCCGTATCGGAAGGTGCGGCTGGATCACCTCCTTTCTAAGGAAGAAGAAGTAGGGAAAAAGGAATAGGATTAAGTTGTTCAGTTATGAAGGTTTCTGAAAAGAAACCGAATAAAGATTTCCGGTGCCGATGCGCTTGTGGGAAACACCCGTTCCCATCCCGAACACGATGGTTAAGCCACAGGCGGCCGACAATACTATACTGGAGACGGTATGGGAAGATAGGTGGGTGCCGGGAACTGAGGGCTTATAGCTCAGCTGGTTAGAGCGCACGCCTGATAAGCGTGAGGTCGGTGGTTCG
>SFPF01000161.1 GCA_004552155.1 Bacteroidales bacterium | reverse complement strand
TTTTCTTGCTTTGTGACTCCTATAGGATTCAAACCTATAACCTTCTGATCCGTAGTCAGATGCTCTATTCAGTTGAGCTAAGGAGCCGTCCCATATTGTGACTCCTATAGGATTCAAACCTATAACCTTCTGATCCGTAGTCAGATGCTCTATTCAGTTGAGCTAAGGAGCCAAAAGCAATCTTATTTCCTAATTGCGAGTGCAAAATTACAACTTTCTGCCGTTACAGCAAACCTTTTCATTGATTTTTTTCCTCTTTCTTGGTAGAAAAGGGGTAGAAGAGGGGAATATGTTTCATTTGCCGCTCTATTTGTTTCTGCCTTTTGCGCATATACGTGCCGGGACGCAGTGAGGAGAATTTGCGCGGATTGGGTAGGGTGGCGGCGATGAGGGCGCAGTCGGAGCGGTGCAGTCCTGCCGCCGAGCAGCCAAAGTGCGCCTGCGCCACGGCTTCCGCGCCGTAGATGCCGGGTCCCATTTCGATGCTGTTGAGATAGACCTCCATGATGCGCTCTTTCGACCAAAGGAGTTCGATGAGTACGGTGAAATAGGCCTCAAAACCTTTGCGCACCCACGAAGAGGCAGGCCATAGAAACACGTTCTTTGCCGTTTGCTGGCTGATGGTGCTCGCGCCGCGCCGACGCTTGCCTTTCTTGGCCTCTTCGGCGGCCTGCTCTATGGCCTCGTAGTCGAAACCGTTATGGTTCAAGAAATTCTGGTCTTCGGAGGCAATGACCGCCACGGGCATATAGCGCGACATGGAGTCGAGCGGCACCCACGTGTGCTTCCAGCGCGGGCTTTGGCCGTCTGTCACGGCCTGTACCGAACGGATCACCATCAGCGGCGTGAACGGTACGGGACACCAGCGGTATATCAGTACGGCAAGAACGCTCGTGGCGAAAAACAGGATGAGCGTCCACTTTATAATTCTTTTGATAATAAACATCTTTGGATTATTCCTTGAAATGCGGTTGCTCCTTACGCTCAGCGCGGTGCAGGCTGTCGCGCAGATGTTTCATTATTAACGTTTTCTTCTGCATCGTGCTGTCGATTTCGTTCGTCGTCGTGGCGGACGGCTCGGCAGAGGCGGCGAGGCTGTCGGCAGGCGTGGCTTCGGCTTTTTGCGGACGTATGAGACTGAGGTGCAGGTCGTCGATAATCATCAGGCGCGGGCGCTCGCTCCAAGGTGCGTGCTGGTAGACGAAGCCCGAGATGCGCTGCACCGGTTGCCCGTTCACGGTGATGCTCACGCTTTGCTGCCCGGAGAGCGAGATTTGCTGCGTGACGGTGCGCACGCTGTCGCCGGCGCAGTGCAGGCAGATCTGGGCGAAGGCGATGCGTGCGCCTTCGGGGTAGGCCCAGCGCGTGGAGAAGCGCAGCTGTATGCGGTCGCCCTCGCGCAGCGAGTCCATTTGCTCGACGGCAAATTCTACGCGCTTCCTGCCGTTTGAGGAGAGCAGGCAGAAACCGCCGTTCCACAGCGTGAGCGTGTCGCCGAGCGCGGCTCCGCCCTGCCCTTGGCCGAGCAGGGGAGCGGACTGCGTGGCGGCTGCCATGCGCTCTTCGAGATTTTTGTAGATTTGATAGAGACGGTCGGAGTGGCGTGTGTACCATTCCATATTGTGGTCGAAGTCCTGTTCCGAGATGCCGTATTTGTTGTAGACGGCAGCGCAGTAGAGGCGCGTCTTATAGTCCGTGCTGTCGGTGCTTTGCGCTCCCATGGCTTGCGCCACGTGGTAGTCGAAGAGCAAATCCTCCATCTTGTCGGGCGGTAGTATGCCCTCGTCCACAGCCTTGTCCTTGCACGAGGCGAGGCAGAGCAGCAGGCAAACCGCTGCCGCGAGACTATATATATAATATGGTATACGGGAAAAGGTCAGTCGCATTGTTCAGACTGTTCTGGGGTGGGAGAGGGTTGCGCCTCTTTCAGCAGATGCTTGTTGTAGAAAAGGAGAATGGCTATGGCACCGCAAGAAATGGCGGCATCGGCAAAGTTGAAAATCGCGCCGAAGAACACGTCGCCGCCCACGAGCGGCATCCAGTCGGGCCAGGTGAAGAGTGGGAAGTAGAACATATCCACCACGCGCCCCGTGAGGAAACTGCCGTAGCCCTCGCCGAAGGCGGTGAAGGCGGCGGGGTCGAAGGGTATGCCCGGCACGTAGGGCAGGCTTTCGGTGAATATGAGTCCGTAGAGCCGGCGATGATGAGCGCGATGCAAAGAATAAGTCCGAAAGGCTTAAGCCCTTTTGCCGCCTTGCGCAGGATAAAGCAGAAGAAGATGATGGCCGCGATGCGGAACACCGTGAGCACCGCCGTGCCGATGAAGTCCATACCGAAGGCCATGCCCCTGTTTTCGATAAACACGAGTTTGAACCACGGCGTCACGTCTACGCTTTCATGCAGGAGGAAATGCGTCTTGACGTAGACCTTGATGATTTGGTCGATGACGATAACCGCCAGCATCGTTGCGGCGGAGAGGCAAAGGCGTTTCTTGGTCGGGGAAAGGGGCATCGGTATGGTTGAAAAGAGTAGGGGCGTTTTGCAAAACGCCCGGTAAATGGTTCATATTAAACAAACGAATTTACCAGTTATTTTGCCCACGAATTTCACGAATTTACACTAATCCCTTTCAATGAGTAAAATGGCGACCTAATCGGTCGCACTAATCTCACGAATATTGCCGAGCGCAGCCGAAAATCTCTAATACAATGCTTTGATTAGTGAAAATTCGTGCGACCTTTAAGGTCGCCATTATCTAAACGCCTTGTTATTCGTGTAAATTAGTGAAATTCGTGGGCAAGAAATGATTGGAAATGATTGCCATATAGCGGGGCTCGGGCGTTTTTAATAAGATTGGTTGCGGCTCGGCAATTAGAGCAAGTTCTATTGCACTCGCCTTGCACTATCTTTGCAAAACGCCCTTACTCTTTTATCGCTTCTGTGCGTTCTGCATCTGCTTCGCTTCGATAGAGAGCGTGGCGTGGGGCACGGCGCGGAGACGTTCTTTGGGGATGAGTTTGCCCGTCACGCGGCAAATGCCGTAGGTCTTGTTCTCGATGCGCACGAGAGCGGCTTGCAGACCCTGAATGAAGCGTTGCTGGCGGGCTGCCATAGTGGTCAGTTCCTCCTTGGTCTGCGTCATAGAGCCTTCTTCGAGCACCTTGTAGGTAGGCATCGTGTCGTCCACGCCGTTGTCGCCCTTATTCATCAGAGCGTCCATAAGCTGCTGGTAGTCGCGCTTGGCTATTTCAATCTTTTTGAGGATAATCTCTTTGAATTCCTCAAGCTCTTCATCGCTATAACGTACTTTGTTTTCCTGTTCCATGGTGTGAAAGGTTGCTTATGCTTTTGAGATATTTACATTGATAATCGTTCCGTCGAAATCGAACGCGGCGGCATCGGCCACGTCGGCTGCAAACGTGAAGCTGTCGGCGAGCACCTGCGTGCAGATGTATTCGCGGAAGGCCTCGACGGCTTCGCACATGGCGGCATCGCCCGCCTGCATCACAATGTTTATGTGGTCGGTGATTTCAAATCCGTTGTCCTTGCGGTAGGCCTGGATGCGCTTCACCATTTCGCGAGCAAGGCCTTCGCGGCGCAGGTCGTCGGTCACCTCGATGTCGAGCGCAACGGTGAGGGCGCCCTCGTTGGCAACCACCCAGCCGGGAATGTCTTCGCTCACGATTTCCACGTCGGCGCGTTCCACCGTGATGCTTTCGCCCTCAACGGCGAGCGCGAGCATGCCTTCGATTTCGAGGCGGGCAATCTCGGCTTGCGTGAGCGCGTCGACCGCGCTTGCCACGGCTTTCATGAGTTTGCCGAACTTCTTGCCCATCACGCGGAAGTTGCACTTCACTTTCTTTTCGAGCATCTGCCCTTCCACGAACTTCAGTTCCTTGACGTTCACCTCGTCCAGGATGAGGCGGCGCACGGCTTCGAGGTCATCGCGCAGCGTCTGCTCCGTAACGGGGATAGAGATGGCTTGCAGCGGCTGGCGCACGATGATACGCTCGCGCTTGCGCAGAGAAAGTACCATGGAGGTAACCTTCTGCGCCAGTTCCATGCGGCGTTCCTGTGCGCTGTCGATGAGCGAAAGGTCGGCCTTGGGGAAAGCGGCGAGGTGCACGCTCTCGGCGGCATCGGCGCGGCGGCAGGTGTAGAGCGTGTGGTAGGCGCTGCGCTTGTCGGCCGTCATGCCGCCGCCCCAGAAACGCTTGCGGC
Organism: Bacteroidales bacterium; assembly: GCA_004552155.1. GTDB lineage: Bacteria > Bacteroidota > Bacteroidia > Bacteroidales > Bacteroidaceae > Alloprevotella. Next base: position 1,855 of record SFPF01000161.1, on the reverse strand, counting down.
TCAGGCGTACGAACCAGTTGGAGAGATTGTCCACCACAAACGTGGAGATGCGGCGGCCGGCGCGGGTAGGTTCGTACTGGTCGTAATCTTCCGTCACCTCTTTCACGAGCGTGTTCAGCGCAGAAAGGATCCAGCGGTCCATTTCCGTGCGGTCGGTCTCGGCTGCCTGCATGGCGGGGTCGGCGGGATTGAAGCCGTCTACGTTGGCATACATGGCAAAGAAGGCGTACGTCTGGAACAGTTTGCCGAAGAACGAGCGCGACACTTCCTTCACGCCCTCCTCGTCGAATTTCAGGTTGTCCCAAGGCGAGGAGTTCGTAATCATGTACCAGCGCAAGGGATCGGAGCCATATTTTTCAATGGCGCCGAAGGGGTCTACGGCATTGCCGAGGCGCTTCGACATCTTCGAACCGTTCTTATCGAGCACGAGTCCGTTGCTGATCACGGCCTTGAAGGCCACGCTGTCGAACACCATCGTGGCGATGGCGTGGAGCGTGAAGAACCAGCCGCGCGTCTGGTCAACGCCCTCGGCGATAAAGTCGGCGGGGTAGACCGTGCGACTGTCGAGCAGGTCTTTATTTTCAAATGGATAGTGGATTTGGGCATAAGGCATAGAGCCGGAGTCAAACCACACGTCGATGAGGTCGCTCTCGCGCTTCATGGGCTTGCCGCTCTCCGAAACGAGCACGATGTCGTCCACGTAGGGGCGGTGCAGGTCAATCTTATGATAATTCTCCTCGCTGTAATCGCCCGGCACAAAGCCCTTGTCGCGCTCGGCGATTGAGCCAATGCACTTTTCCTCGCGCGTCACGGCATTGCGCCAGATGGGCAGCGGCGTGCCCCAGTAGCGCGAGCGGCTGAGGTTCCAGTCGTTGAGGTTTTCAAGCCATTTGCCGAAGCGCCCCGTGCCCGTCGATTCGGGTTTCCAGAGAATGGTCTTGTTGAGTTCCATCATGCGCTCGCGCAGGGCGGAGCTGCGGATAAACCAGCTGTCGAGCGGGTAGTAGAGCACGGGCTTGTCGGTGCGCCAGCAGTGCGGGTAGTTGTGCACGTGCTTTTCGATGCGGAATGCCTGTCCGGCGCGTTTCATCTCGATGCAGAGCACGATGTTGAGGTCTTCGGCCTTGGCTGCCGCTTTCTCGTCGTACTTGCCGCCGGGATTGAACTGCGGGTCGTAGGCATTCTTCACGTAGCCGCCCTCGTGGGTGGCGTAGAGCGCCTTGTCCACGCAGGCATCGGCGAACGCCTCGGCGCATTCCGAGAGCAGATAATATTTACCCGTGAGGTCCACCATGGGGCGCGTCTCGCCTGAGGCGGTAATCATGAAGAGTGCGGGCACTTCGGCGGCTTTCGCCACCTTGGCATCGTCGGCACCGAATGTGGGTGCGATGTGCACGATGCCCGTACCGTCCTCCGTAGTTACGTAGTCGCCGGGAATGACGCGGAAGGCTTTTCCCGACAGTTCGCAGAAGCGGTCGCCCGCCACGGCAAAGCATTTTTCAGGATGAGCCTCGGCATATTTGCGCACGTAGTCGGGGGCATTGTCATCTACCTTTTCGGTCGGCTTCACCCACGGCATGAGTTGCGCGTAGTGCATGCCGACAAGTTCGGCGCCGGTCCAGCCGCCCACGATGCGGTAGGGCAGCACCTTTGCACCGGCTTCGTAGCCCTCCATCGGGGCTTCTGCGCCCTCGGGCTTGAAATAACTGCCCACGAGCACTTCAGCCATCACCGCGCTGACGGGTTCGGCGGTGTAGGGGTTGTACGTGCGCACGCATACATATTTAATATTGGGTCCCACGCAGAGCGCGGTGTTGGAGGGCAGCGTCCAGGGCGTGGTGGTCCAGGCGAGGAA
>SFPF01000160.1 GCA_004552155.1 Bacteroidales bacterium | reverse complement strand
TCATATAAGATAATTTTTCCGCTCATATAGGATAGTTAGCCCCAAAAACACAAAAAGAGGAAAAGCCTGCGCTCTTCCTCTTTTTGCTGATGCAAATGTATGATTTTTCTTCGGTTTTGCCAAAACGCGCCCCGTTGTGCCGCCGGCTGTCAAGGCGCTTAGCTCACGCCCCCTTCGCCCACGTGCCACTCCTGCACGTCGCCGAAAGCAGAGAGAAGGGCTTCGTCGTGGCTCACCATAACTATGGCGGTCGTGGCTCGGCGCAGTTTCAGTTCGTCGATGAACCGCGTTTTCATCAGCGTGTCGAGATGCGTGTCGGGCTCGTCGAGCAAAAGCAGGTCTGACTGGCCCGCCAAGGCGCGGGCTATGAGCGTGCGCTGCCACTGCCCGCCGCTCAATTCGGCTATGGGGCGAGAGGCGAGGTCTGATAGGTGGAAGATTTGCAGCAGACGGTCAGTCTCGCTGCGATGAGCCGCCGTAAGGCTTCCGCCGAGGCAGCCCGTGCCGAAGCAGCCCGAGAGCACCGTTTCGCGCACCGTGGTGGGGAAGCGGCGGTCGATGTGGCGATATTGCGGCAGGTAGCCCACGGCCAGTCCCTCGCGGCGGCGAATGCTTCCCGCCGTGGGCGGCAGCAGTCCCGCCATGAGTCTTAGCAGCGTGGTCTTACCGCCTCCGTTGGCACCCGTCAGCACGATGAAATCAGCCGATTTCACCGTGCGGTGCAGGTGACACAGCACGTGGCGCTGCCCGTAACTCAGGCACGCGTTGTCGATTTCGAGCAGCGTGTCGCCGTCGGCAGGCAGGAGGTTATGTGTGGGAGAAAATATCTTTTTGAAAAACATGATGTCAAGGAGTAGGGGGTTGCAGCATTGCGTCGGCAATCTTCAGCCACTCTTCTTCAATGTTGGCCGACAGGGGATTGATTTCCACGACCTTTGCCCCGATGGACTCGGCTATGCGGCGGGCGGTCTTGCCAGAGTGCTCACGCGATACGAACACCACGCGCACGCCTTCAGCCTGGCACATCTGCGCGATTTGCTGCAACTGGCGGGGCGAGGGCTCTTTGCCATTGCGCTCCACGGCTATCTGCCGCAGGCCGAAGTCGCGGGCAAAGTAGCCGAGCGCGGGGTGATGGATGAGGAAGGTGCGACACGTGGCCGTGCTGAGGCGACGGGCCACTTCCGCTGCCACGCTGTCGAGATGTGCTTTATAGCGGTCGGCGGCGGCGCGATAGGTGGGGGCGTTGGCGGTGTCGGTCTCGCAAAGCGTTTGGCACAGGTTGTCGGCCATGGCTTGCATGTTGCGCGGCGACATCCACAGGTGTGGGTCTTCGCCCGAGGCGTGGTCGCAGTCCTTGTCTTCGAGTTTTTCGATATTGCTGCCGAGGCTCACGATGCGCGTGGCAGGCATCGCGCCGCCGAGCCGTTCCGTGAGCGTCTGCTCAAAGCCGAGGCTGCCCACGCGCAGGAGCAAACTGCTGTTGCCCAGTTCCAGCACGCGTCCCGGTGTAAGTTCGTAGGTCTCGGGACTCATGCCATCGGGCATCAGCGTGCTTATGCCATACTGCTCGCCGGCAATGGCAGCGGCCATGCCCGAGAGCGGCGCGATGCTCACGGTGATGGTACGCCCGGGAGCGGGCCCACGGGCATTTTTGCAGCCTGCCAGGCCGAGGACAAGCAGGAGGCAGCTTATGGAGAGGAGGGATATTATTGATTTCATTGATTTTATAAGTTACCTGTTGAGGACTTGCAAGTAGGGGCATTTTGCCAAACGCCCCTACCTTAGGCGGCGGCTTGGAGATAAGCCTGGATGAGCAGCCAATAGCGCACGTATTTGCCTGCGGCTACGGTGGCAATGGCGTAGATGAAGCGCACGCGCAGAAAACCCATCGCCACGGTGATGACGCTGCCGAGTATCGGCACCCACGCCAGCAGACCCGCCCACGCGCCGTAGCGGCGCACGCCGCTGAGGCTCTTGTGGAGCCGCTCGGGCGACACCTTGCACCAGCGCGTAATCCATTCCTCGCGTCCCAAGGAACCGATGCCGTAGTTGAACGCGCCGCCGAGCGTGTTGCCCGCCGTGGCCCAAACCAGCAGTTCGTCGGGCGCGGCGCCGATGCCGAGCAGCCCGAGCATCACCAGTTCGGAGCTGAACGGGAAGAAACTCCCCGCAAGGAAGGCGTAGCTGATAAGATATTCTACAAGTTGTTCCATTCTTCTATAAAATATGGGTGGCGACGGCTATACATATATATAATATAGTCATTGCCCAAAACCAAATCTCGATGCCGCGCCCGCGTGCCAGCGTCCAGTAGTGCGCGATGAGCGGTGCGCTGTTCACGATGAGCAGGGGGAAGGTCCACGCAAAGTGCTGTGGCAGCATGAAGGCGGCGTCGTTGATGATGATGCTGTGGAAAAACATCCTGACGCGGATGCGGTCGTTGTAGGAGGTGCGGAAATAATGGAAGATGCCGATGAGCGAGAGCGCGGCGAGGTAGATGCCTACCACCTTTTCGGGCAGGGAGAGCAGCGCGTAGTGGGGCATTGCAAGCAAGGGCGCATGGCACGCGCCCGAGATGTTGTCCGCGAATGCCAACGCAGCCGTTGCGAGGTCGCCCGTAAAGACCGACCAAACGAAACTGCACCAATACGGCACGGCCAGCCCAAGCAGTCCCGCCACAAACGTGCGCCACGTGAGGCAGCGCAGTTGGAAAGTCATGAAGATGTATTGCGGCGCAACGAGCAGCCACGCCACGGGGGTGAGCATCGTGGCGACGCCGGTGAAGAGAAAGGCGTGGAACGCCTTGCCTTGCGAGCGCGGTTGCTGGTAGCAGGCGAAAAGCAGCAGGTAACTGACCGCAAGGCACAGCGCGGGTGCCAAACCTTCGGCGGCAGTGTGCAGGAAGGG
>SFPF01000159.1 GCA_004552155.1 Bacteroidales bacterium | reverse complement strand
GCCGAAACAAAGCCTAAATACGACCCGCGCCGCCCGGTGGAAATATTCCCCGACTCGCCGCAAGACTACTACAGCTCGTTTTAGCCGCACAGCCTGCAGAAATATTTTGAATTAATAGTGGGTTTCACTACCTTTGTAATCACTATGACAGAGAAAGAGCGGAAAATAGGGACAAGCATACTTGCCGCCCTGCCTTATGAGCCCAACGAGCAGCAAATGCAGGTGGTGGCGGCATTCAGCAAGTTTGTTGCCGACGATGATGAACGCACAACCTTCTTGCTCAACGGCTATGCGGGCACCGGCAAGACATCGCTGGCAGCGGCAGTGGTGAGCGGCTTGGAGCACTTGAAGATGAAATCGGTGCTTCTGGCGCCCACGGGACGCGCCGCAAAGGTGTTTTCCTCCTATTCCGGACACAGCGCCTACACCATCCACCGCAAGATTTATCAGAGTCAGCGCTACGACCCACAGGATATGCACTTCAGCCTTGCTCGCAACCCACATAAGGACACAATCTTCTTTGTCGACGAGGCCTCAATGATAGCCAACAGTTCCTCCGAAGGAGCAGTGTTCGGCACCGGCTGTCTGCTCGACGACCTCATCACCTATGTGTATAGCGGCGAGCGATGCCGCCTGGTGCTCTTGGGCGATGTGGCACAGCTGCCACCGGTGGGCTACACCACCAGCCCGGCACTCGCCTGCTCCACCCTCCGCAGCTACTCGCTGACAGTCTACGAGCTGTCGCTCACCGACACGGCACGTCAGCGCAAAGACTCCGGCATCCTCGCCAACGCCACCCTCCTTCGCCGCATCCTCGCCTCGGGCAATCTCACCGCCCCGACGCTTGAGGTGTCGGCATATCCCGACGTGGAGGTGGTGGGCGGCGACACCCTCGCCGAGAGCGTGGAGCATTGCTATGCCACCGACGGCACCGACGCCACCATCATCATCACTCGCAGCAACCGCCGCGCCGTGATGTTCAATCAAGGCATACGCGCTCGTGTGCTCTATATGGAGGCGGAAATCACTACCGGCGATATGCTGCTGGTGGCTAAAAACAACTACTTCTGGGCTGAGGGCTACAACCAAATAGACTTCATCGCTAACGGCGATGTCGCCGTGGTGAGACGCATCTCGGAGGTCACCACCCTCTACGGCTTCCGTTTTGCCGACGTGACGCTCGAGTTTCCCGACTATCAAGTGGAGCTCGACGCCAAAATCCTCCTCGATGCCCTCTATGCCGAAGCGCCGGCGCTCACCCGCGATGAAAACGAACGCCTCTACCAAAACGTTATGGCTGACTATGCCGACGTCTCTCGCAAGAGCGAACGCTATCGCCTGATGAAGCAAAATCCTTTTTTCAACGCCCTCCAGGTGAAGTTTGCCTACTCCGTGACGTGCCACAAAGCCCAAGGCGGGCAGTGGAAAAACGTGTTTATCGACATGGGATACATCCCCGAAGATGCCTACTCTAATGTGGACTTCTACCGCTGGCTTTACACCTCTTTCACGCGAGCCACTCGCCACATCTACCTCATCAACCCTCCTTTGGCAGTGAAATGAGGGCTGTGTCTCTCCTCCCCTTCTTCTTATATCCTTAAAAAACAAACCGGCAAGCTGCTCCCGCAGACCACCGGATGAATTAAGTGAATATAAAAATCGAATGTTAATGTATCTTTTGGATGCATTTATTTATCATTAATCATTAGCGTGATGATGTCAAAAAAATGAAATCCGTTTGCGCATAATCACCTAAGAGCAATTTGGATTTATTCACATCAACGCGCCAACGTTGTGACAACAGCGCAACGCCGACAGCCTTCGGTTATATCATTTTTGGGAAAGTAACTCTTTCTGACAGCGTTTGTTATGCAAAGGTATATATAAAACTCAAAAGTCAGCCAAAATTAATATTCTTTTAAGATTATTTAATATTCTACTCACTATCTCACCTCCTTACGAAGTCGATAGCCATTGCGCAAAGCCTCAAACTGCGAGGGGTCGGCTTGCAAGAGCGAAGTGTCGTTGAGCGGATTATAGGAGCTCATCACCTCGCCTATGCTCCTCGGGGTGACACCCTCAAGGGGCGCATCAACGACAGGCTTCCCCTTCACCGTCACACCATAGTGACGCTCAAAGGCGTCGAGCGTCATCGCCACCGCCCGGCATTTTCCCTCGGCGGAATAACCGGCGATGTGGGGAGTGGCTACAAAGGCATATTGCAACAGACGAGGATTGATGTCAGGTTCGTGTTCCCAACAATCGATGGCGGCGGCAAGGAGAGTGCCGCCTTGTAGAGCCTCCACCACCGC
>SFPF01000037.1 GCA_004552155.1 Bacteroidales bacterium | reverse complement strand
TGCCTTGGAACCACGCTGCCTGCCGTGTTTCTGAACGCCTTGGCCGGCTATGCTTTTGCTCGCATCAATTTCAAGGGTAAGATGGTACTGGTGGAAGTCTCCTATGCACCACCTGTACCGGAAAAGGCCCGTATTGCCTATGAGATGGGCGCTGCGGGCATTATGTGCATGAACTGGGGGAATGACGAAGAGGTTATCTGCAGGCGCGGGCTTAAGGGCGTGTGGGGCAACCCGACAGAGGCCAATTTTCATTGTATTCCTGAAATTGTTGGTGTCGGCGTGACGAGGGGAGCTGGTCTTAAGCTCAAGCAACTCTGCTTAGAAGGAAAGAAGGTCGAGGTCAAAGAATACGGAGCTTATCGTGCACGCGCCAATAAAGGCAAATTCCAGCTTAGAGCACTTATTATCCTGCTTATTTTCCTTGGCTTGATTTTTGCTTTTATCATTGCAAAGACTGCAGTTGAGGCAGCTATCGAAAAGAACCGGGCACTCGAAGGTGATATGGTCACCGAACTTTCGCAGCTCAAGAAAGAAGAGCCTAAGAAAGAAGAAAAGAAAAAAGAGCCTGAACTTAAATACGAAGAGCCTAAGGAGAAGGTCAAGGTGAAAGCCTCTATCGAGTTCACAGTGCCTAAGATTGTGGACGACGATAAGATTGACCACTCCAAGGAACTTAAAACTCAGGATGAAGTTACCAAGAGCAGCTTCGCCATTGCATCGCAAGACTATGCTGGCGACGGTGACGGCGGTATCAACATCGATGACTTGAAGGATAATCAAAGCGCCGGCGGTACCAGCGTGCCTAAGGAGGAAGAAGTGGCGGACAACGCCATCGTGGAGCAACCAGCCACTTACCCCGGCGGTGAAGCTGCGCTGCTTGCATTTATCAACAAGAACATCATTTATCCGCAAATCGCGCTTGAACAGGAACTTCAGGGTAAAGTTATCCTCCGTTTCCAGGTTAAGGCCGATGGCTCTGTTGGTGACATTGTAATCCAGAAATCTCTGTCCCGTGAATGCGACCAGGCAGCTAAGGATGTTGTGAGAAAGCTCAAGCGTTTCATGCCTGCTAAACAGCAAGGTCGTCCTGTTCCCGTTTGGTTCACGCTTCCGATTACGTTCCAGATTCAGTAAGTACATTTGCTGAAACATTGAAGTAAACCTCTATATACGGCAGATTAGCACGCCTGTTTTAACCGGCCATCTAATCTGCCGTTTTTTTAATAGAGTGTGTTGCGCTTCATTATATATAAACAGGAAATATGCGCACTACTCACGAAAATCAAAATTACCCCTACCATGAAAAAGTGTTTTCTTTTTCTCTTATCCATCATCGCCGCCTTTTTGCTAATGGTCGGTTGCGGCGGCAACAAGAAGGCCACCAATAACTGGCTGGCCGAAGACGATGTAAAAGTTGCTATTGACGAAACATTCGCCCTTATCATGCAGGAAGAGGTCGAAACCTTTGGCATGATGCACCCGGAAGCAGGAATGAAGCCCGTATATTGCAGCGAAGACTCTGCCCTGCGCCTTTTGCTCGCCGATAGCCTGCGCTGCTGCGTTGTCACACGCAAGCTCCTCCCCAACGAACTCGAAATCATCAAAGCCCACACGCTCGGTGCCAAACAGTCGCTCATTGCCACCGATGCCGTGGCGCTCATTGTAAATAAAAACTGCCCCGACTCCCTCATTACCCTTGACGAAATCAAGAAAATCGTCACGGGCAAGATTACAAAATGGGAACAACTTAAAAATTCGAGCAAGAAAGGCACGCTCAACCTTGTCTTCGACCATTCTGGCTCAAGCACCGTGCGCTTTATGAAAGACAGCCTCTGCGCCGGCCGCGACATAAAGGGCAATGTGTTTGCCTCTGATAGCGGTACCAATCGCTCCGTTATCGAAATGGTGCAGCGTGACCCCGACATTATTGGCGTAGTCGGTACTAACTGGCTCAAAGAGGGCGTTGACAGCGTGCTTACTTCCTTCAAGAACCTTCCTGTTAGCGTTATGAAGGTTAGCCGAAAGAGCGGTAAGGAGGCATGCTATGTGCGGCCCTTCCAATATTATATTGCCACGGCAGATTATCCCCTTTTGCGCTCCGTTTATGTCATCAACACCGACCCGCGCACCAATTCCTTGCTGAAACTCTTCTACTATTTCTTGAAAGGTCAGAAAGGACAGACCATTATCTGCAACAACTCCCAACTCCTGCCCATTACACCCGTTCAAGTCAAGTCTGTGCGCACGGTTGATTAGGCGGAAATAGCATTATCTTACGTCAGAAAGTTACTTTTGTACCTTTCTCTTACTTGAAAATGTAGATTATTTCTTATTTTTGCAGAAGATAGGCTGCAGTTCGGCAATTAAATAAACTTTATTGCGCTCACCTTGCACTATCTTTGCAAACAGTATGCGCACTTGCGGCAAAACAGACAATAAATCCGCAACCTTGTGCGTTATATGATTGGTTTATCAGATAATCACAATAAAATTAATCAACCAAATAAACTCTTTATGAAGAAAAACCGTTTATTCAGTGCCGCCCTTTCCGTGCTCCTGTTTATTGGAATTGGCGCACCCAAGGCGCAGGCTCAAGATTATTACCAGGCTCCGCCGCTTAACCCCGAGTTCGAAGTGATGGCCAAGCAGGTCGTGGATTTGAATCTCGATGACCCCGAAGGTGCAAATAAAGCTTTTGCTAAGCTCCTCAAAAAGATAGTGGGCAAAAAGAATGATCTTTTTGCCGTTGGTGATTATTTCTTGAAGAACAATGCTTATTCTGCCGCTGCCCAGTGCGCAAAGAAAATCACCGAAGAAATGGCAGGAGAAGATGTCAATGTATATATGTTCAAGGGTGAGGTGTACATGAAAGGGAAACAATGGGGCCTAGCCGGCGGACAATACGATATGGCATTGAATTACGATTCTACCTATGTTCCTGCTATCCGACGCATTGCTTTCGTGTATAAGAATGTCAACCCTGATGCAGCACTTGACTACCTCGCTAAACTTCAGCGCATCGAACCTGAAAACTTTAGAGTTAATAAGGACAAGGGTGATATCTATTATAAATTGAAAAGACGCGATGCCGCCATCGAAAATTATCAGGCATATTATAATAGCGCACCCAAAGATTCGACTGTCTTAGACTTTAATAGCTGCCAGCAGTACGTGCTTTCCCTTTTTGAGGCACAAGAAGCAGCAAAGGTTGGAGAGTTGTCTACTGAAATGTTGCAACTTTGGCCAAACGCAATGGTATTTAAGCGTATGCGCTTCCTGGCTGACGTCGATACTTACGACCTTGATGCTGCGGCAGAGCACGCTTCTTATATAGTCAATCAGGAATATCCCGACTCAAGCTATAAGTATCTTGACTATTTCTATGCTGCAAAACTCAATGAACTGAATAACGAACTCGAACCTGCTATTGAGTATTATAAAAAAGCTTTGGCAGTAGATTCCACACAGGCTTTGGCTTACAAGGATCTTTCTAATATTTATAGTCAGAACCAGCAGGCAGAGCTCGGTCTTGAAACCTATAAGAAATATCTTGAAGTTATTGGCGATAAGGCAGACCTCAGCGATAAGTTCTTCCTTGGTCGCCGTTATGTGGCAGTATATCAAGAACAGGGCGTAGACCCTGAGAAGAAGCAGCAATGCTTTGACGAGGCAAATAAGATTTTTGCCGAAGTAATGGAAAAGAAGCCCGACTTCATTGAAGTTTATATCCAGTGTGCCCGTCTGAACAACACCGATTCGAGCGTTGCCAACGAGACTGTAAAGAACTATTATCTGAAAGTGATTGAGATGACTGCCGAAACGCCCGATGAATATAAGCGTCAGCGTTTGGAAGCCTCGAAATATCTCTTCTTCTACGCCATTAACGTAGAACCTAACGATTTGCAACTTGCCCGTCGTGTTTTGGATATTGCCGCAGGTATTAACCCCAATGACAAATTCGTACAGCAAGCTACAAAGTTCATGGAAATGAGCAATTAATATAACTGAAACTGATATTATCTAAAATAATGACGGCGCGTCCTCATCGGGGCGCGCCGCCTTTTTTCTTGTGCATGATACGGGAAATATTGGTTGAAAGGGCGTCTTTTTATGGTCTATATTGCGCTTCGCTGCCGGGTTTTGCATGTGAAAAACCGCCTGTCTGCGCCGTCCAACGTGGCCAATTCCACAACGGGCATCGTCTCGCTTGCGCCTGATGCAGAAGCGCTTGCACCGTCTTTGCTATACGATGCTTCGGGCCGCAGGGTATCAGCCCCCGTGCGCCATGGCGTGACTATTGACAGCAAGGGAGGCAAACGCGTAGCGAAACAGTAACTCCGATTTTCTCTATTTGTGATAAAGGTGCATCGCCGTCGGCGGTGCACCTTTACTATGCAAAAGCAGCGGACGCGCCAGGTTCTGGCATGTCCGCTGCTTTATGTTGAATGATTCTGCAGTTCCTCGTCGGTGGGCACAACGACCACTTTCACCTTGCTGTCGGGCGTGGAGATGATTTCTTCCTCGCCGAAGTTCTTGCGGTTCTTCTCTTCGTCGAGCTTGATGCCGAAGAATTCGAGGCCGCTCACGCTGGCGCGGCGGATATCCCACTGGTGCTCGCCCACACCGGCGGTGAAGACGATGGTGTCAACTTTCTTGATGCGGTAGCTGTACATATCGAGGGCGAGGCGGGCGCGCTCGTTGCCTTCCTTGATGGCTGCTTCCACTTCGCGTATGTCGCTCGACACGCCGGAGATGCCTTTCACGCCGCTCTCCTTGTTGAGCAGGTCGCTCATCTGGTCGGGCGTGAAGCCTTCCTTCTTCATGATGGCGAGCACGGCGGAGGGGTCAACGTCGCCGCTGCGGCTGCCCATCATCAGGCCTTCGAGCGGGGTGAGACCCATCGACGTGTCCACGCATTTGCCGTGGAGCACTGCCGAAACAGAGGCACCGTTGCCGATGTGGCAGGTGATGATGCGCTGATCCTCGGGCTTCACGCCGAGCACCTCGCAAACGCGGGCGGTCACGAAGCGGTGACTCGTGCCGTGCGCGCCCCAGCGGCGAATGTTGTCGTTCTCATAATATTTATAGGGCACGGCATACATGTAGGCGTGCTCGGGCATCGTTTGGTGGAACGACGTGTCAAACACGAACACCTGCGGCAGTTCGGGCAGCATTTCCTTCACGGCCACGTAGCCTTTGAGGTGCGCGTAAGAGTGGAGCGGCGCCGCCCGCCACGATGCGGTGGCCTGCGGCAGAAATTTCGTCGAGGCTCTTGATAGCGCCGTACTCGGGCGAGAGGAGCGTGTCGAACATGAGTTTGATACCTTCCGTGTGGGTGGGGCAGGGGTGTTCGATGATTTTCGTTTCGCCGTTGATTTTTGTTTTTAGGAAAGAGCCTTCCAGCCCAACCTTTTCAATGCCGCCTGCGGCGAGCACGCTGCGGTCGTCCATTTCGTAGAGCTTGTACTTGATGGAGCTGCTGCCGCAGTTGATGACTAATATTTTCATAATTTGAATTGAAAAATATGATGTGAGTTGTATGATGCCGTTCGGTAAACGAGAAAACAAGTGGACGTGTTCACTTTCTGCTATGCAAAATTACAAAAAAATGATAAGGGCGTTGATGTACCTGCTTGAAATATGCTAATTTTGTGGTAGAAACAAGGTCTCACGAGTAGGGGCGTTTTGTAAAACGCCCGGAAAATGATTGCCTCAATGATAATTTGCCATGCGGCGCACTCGGAGGGCGTTTTGCAAAACGCCCCTACTCGTGAGGCCTGACATTTTGTTAATTCAACCAATCCAATAAATTCATAAAAAAGATATGGCACTTGATTTCAAAGCCCTTGCAGCGCAGTATAAGTCTGAACTGCTCGACAAGGTGATGCCTTTCTGGCTCAACAACTCTATCGACCGCGAATGCGGCGGCTATTTCACTTGCTTGGAACGCGACGGCAGCGTTTTCGACACCGACAAATTCATTTGGCTGCAAGGCCGCGAGGTGTGGATGTTCGCCACATTATATAATAAAGTGGAGCAGCGTCCCGAATGGCTCGCGGCAGCCGAGCACGGCGCGGCGTTCCTCAAGAAGTACGGGCACGACGGCAATCTTAACTGGTACTTCGCGCTCGACCGTGAGGGCCATCCGCTCGTGGAGCCTTACAACATCTTTTCTTACACCTTTGCCGTCATCGCTTTCGGGCAGCTGGCCCTTGCCACGGGTAATAAGGAGTATGAAGAGATTGCCCGCAAAACGTTCGACATCGTGCTTTCGAAAGTCGACAATCCGAAAGGCCGTTGGAACAAGGCGGCAAAGGGCGCACGCTCGATGAAGAGTTTTGCCTTGCCCATGATTCTCTGCAACGTGGCCTTGGAAATCGAGCCGCTGCTCGAACCTGATTTTTTGAAGAAAACGATCGACACGTGCATTCATGAGGTGATGGACGTTTTCTATAAGCCCGAACTGGGGCTGATTGTGGAGCATCTCGGCACGGACGGCGAACTGGTGGATTGCATGGACGGCCGCTTGCTCAATCCCGGCCACGCCATCGAAGCCATGTGGTTTATCATGGATTTAGGGAAGCGCCTCGGCCGCCCCGAACTCATAGAACGCGCCAAGAACATCGCCCTCCAAGAAGCCGAATACGGTTGGGATAAGCAGTATGGCGGCATCTTCTACTTTATGGACCGCCTCGGCCGTCCCTTGCAGCAGCTCGAGTGGGACCAGAAACTTTGGTGGGTGCACATCGAAACGCTCATCACGATGATTAAAGGCTATCGCCTCACGGGCGACCCGCGCTGCCTCGAATGGTTCGAGCGCGTTCACGATTATGTGTGGTCGCACTTTGCCGACCCTGACTATCCCGAATGGTTCGGCTATCTCAATCGCCGCGGCGAGCGTTTACTCTCGCTCAAAGGCGGCAAATGGAAAGGCTGCTTCCACGTGCCGCGCGGCTTGTACCAGTGCTGGCAGGTTTTAGAAGAGTTGGGCAAATGATTTTTATTTGTTTGTATACAAAAACATTCAAAACCGCTTGCCCTGTGTGGGCCTGTCGGCTCGCCTTATCCGATTAAGCCTCAGCCTAAAAGTCTGTCGACTTTTGTCTGTTGCTTAATCCGCTAAGGCTGCGGTCGGTTCCCGACCGCCCACACCGAACAAGCAAAAAACAGCAAAAAGTAAAGCATTTCTCCTTACTATTCACAGCAAAAAGTATATGTCCACTTTTTTCTGTTTTTTCCTTGCATCGTTTGAAGCGGGCGGGCACCGACCGCAGCCGCAGGGATTAAGGGCGAGCAAAAGCCGAAAGGCTTTAATGCTCGGCGTTAATACCGGCGGCGTAGCCCGCAGGGCTTCAAACGGAGCAAGCGGTTTTTATGGTTTTTATCATAAAAAACTCTTTGAATAAACGACCAAAAGGTATTATTTATAAACCTATCTCAATCATGATTTTCGGAAAAATTTCTGACAGCGCACGCATCGAGGCTTTGCACCCCGCGCTGCAACGCTTGTTTGAGTTCGTCAAGACGCACGACCTCATGCAACTCCCGCTCGGCCGCAACGAAATCGACGGCGACCGCTTGTATATAAATATCGCAGAGAACACTCTCGTTGCCTCCCAGGCGCAGAAACTCGAGGTGCATCGTGCCTATATGGACGTGCATCTGCCTTTGAACAATGTCGAGACCATCGGCTGGCGCGCCCTTTCCACGATTGACGTGCCCTCTGAACAGCCGTTTGACGACGCTTCGGATTACGCCCTTTATGCCGCCCCGGCCACGAGCTACGTGGACGTGCATCCCGGCGAATACCTCATAGCCTATCCGGAAGACGCGCACGCGCCGCTTATCGGTAGCGGCAGCCTGCGCAAGGCCGTGGCAAAAATTAAATTGTAGCAAATGGCACGCAGAAAACACAGCCCCACCAGCATTAACTTCGTGCCCCTGCGCATAGTTGTTATCCTCGTCGTCCTCGTCGCGTTGGGCGTGGGCAGCATGTGCGGTTCGGGCAATAAGGAACAAGCCGCTGGCGAAGAGCAGCTGCCTGCTTCGGAAACGCAGCAGGTCGCGCAAGAGGTGCTTGCGGCGGGCAAGATAGAACTGCCCGCCGCCTTGCAGGGCGTTTCCGAGCAGATTATCGAGCATACGGGCTTTATCCTTTCCTTTAACAAGGAGCTCGGTCAGCCCAACTGGGTGGCTTGGGAGCTCACGGCCGAGGAGGCGGAGGGCACCGTGCCCCGCGCCGACGACTTCCTGCCCGACCCGCAGGTGGCAGAGGCGTATCGCGTCACGACGGCCGATTATCGCGGTTCGGGCTACGACAGAGGGCACATGTGTCCCGCGGCCGATATGAAATGGAGTTATAAGGCGATGAACGATTGCTTCTATATGACCAACATTTGCCCGCAGGACCACAGCCTCAATGCCGGTTCGTGGAGCACGCTCGAGAAGGCATGCCGCCGCTGGGCGTTGCGCGAGGGAAGCGTCTATATCGCCGCCGGCCCCGTGTTCAAGGAAGGCAAGCGACACGCCCAGATAGGGCAGGAGCACCCTGTGGCAGTACCCGACGGCTTCTTCAAGGTGGTGCTTTCGCTGCGCAAAGGTGCAGAAAAAGCCATCGGGTTTTATTATGAAAACAATTCCGTTAAGCAGCCTATGGAGCAGACCGCCATGTCGGTCGACGACGTAGAGACGCTCACGGGCATGGACTTCTTTCCCGCCCTCGACGACGACCTCGAAAACCGCCTCGAAGCCACGTTCAAGTTGAAAGAGTGGCGGTAGATACGCAAAAACAATACCCGCCCCAAATAAATCAGTCGATATTGCAAGGGCTTTTTGTGCCCTGCAATATCGACTGATTTATGTTATATATAATGTTGGTTTTACAACTCCTCGCTTCGTAGGAAATCGTACACATTGACCCACTCAATGCCGTTTTCGTCCCTGTGGCGCTTAATCAGGTCTTCTGTGATAACAATCTTACGGAAAGAATCGCCAATATTTAAGAGGCATGCCATTCTGTCGCGCTTGATTTCCATGATTTACAAAAGTTTTCTGGTCATGTGACCACTTTTCTTTTGCAAAACTATGCTTTTGCATTTTTCCGTAAACTTCCATAATGAAAAATCGCGTTGCACGCCGCTTTCGGGCTTACTTTTTGTGCGAAGACAAATCTTATTATCCCCAAGCAATTTTTTCCTTTCCCCTTGCAAGTTTTCACTATCTTATAAGACATTTTTTGTTACAAACTTTGTAACACGTATTACAAAGTTTGTAACATGTGTTAGAAAGTTTGTAACGGCCGTTACAAAGTTTGTAACAAACTTTTTCTGCGCAGATAGTAAAAAATATCAGGCAGAAAGCAAAAAATATCACGGAGAAAATAAGAAATATCTACGTGATAGTAGCGGCGGTCATGGGTAATGGCCATCAGCTGCTCGCATTCATTTCCCCTCTCCCTGTTTTAATTCGTCCCAAAAACATACAAAACGTTAAGGAAATCCTGCATAAACATTCCAAAATAGCAGAAAAATCAAATTTTTGCGGAAATAATGCCATATTTATTTGGTCGGGTTAAAAATATTTTACAAATTTGCCGCAGACGAAAACTATTGCTTGCATTTCTCTCTGCCGATAGAGTGGCAATTTTATTAACCGAAATACATATATATTTATGAAATATTCTTTACGCTCCTTATTCCTTGCATTTTTCATGTCGGTAGCCGCGCTCGCCTTTGCGCAGACCTCTATTCACTTAGGATATTGCTCCGACGAAATTCCCTCAAATCATCAGTCGGCCGTGCTTAGCGATGCCATTTCCGCTCGTTTCCGTGCCGCTGCCGTGATACCCGCCGCACGCCTCAAAGCGCTGGCCGGGGCAAAGGTGACAAAAATCAGGGTAGGTTGCCCCGAGGGCATGACCAACTGGTACGTCACGCTGCGCACTTCGCTCGAAGGCACTGCCGCCACTAAGAGTGTGGACCTGCCCACGACGGTTGAAGGCTGGAATGAGGCGGAACTTAAAGAGCCTTACGTGATTACGGGCGAAACAGACCTCGTACTCTATTACGCCGGTACGCTCCCCGCAGGCAAGGGCTTGGTGCTCGGCGATAAGAAAAACCCCAACGGCTTTTATATAAACTATGCCTCCGAATGGGTAGACGCTTCGGCTTTGGGTTGGAACGCCTTGTGCCTGCAGGCTGTGGTGGAAGTGGAGGGCGACGTGCCTGCCAACGACCTCGCCGTCGAGAACATCGCGTTCGAAAGCGCTTTTGCCAAAATCGGCGAGGGTGCGAACGCCACCGTTCGCATTGCCAACTACGGTTTTGCCGATGCCTCCGCGCCCGTGCTGCACTACGTGGCAGGCGCTGGCGAGCCGGCGCAGATGGCGCTCGAAGGCACGATTGCCGTGGGTGAATATAAAGAGGTGAATATTCAGCTGCCTACCGCCTCATGCACCGAAGGTTTCAACGACGTGCGTTGCTGGATTGACAGCGATGATGCCGTGGTCGAGAACAACGAACTCTCCAAACAACTGGCCTGCTATGTCAATGCCTATCCGCGCCGCACGCTTATTGAGCATTTCACTACGCTCGCCTGCGTGAATTGCCCCTATGGCGATGCCACGCTCCGCGCCGTCGTGTCGGGCAGAGAGGATTACGTCTGGGTGGCCCACCACGTGGGCTATCGCGAAGACGAACTGACGGTTCAGGACTCATATAACGTTTCAGGCATCAACGGCGTAAGCTCTGCGCCCATGGCGGCGTTCGACCGCACCGTGCTGCCGTTCAGCAACGGCAGTTCCGCCCCTGGCGGCGGCATCGGCTACATGAACCCTTCCGAAGGCAAGGCCGCCCTGCTGCCGTGCTTCAACTACTGCGCCGAGACGCCGGCGTTCGTGAGCGTGGACATCAATGCTGCCTTCGATGCCGCCACCCGCACGTTGACCGCCACGGTGAGCGGCGAGCGCAACGGCCTGCTCAACCTTTTCTATCCCGAAGCCAACCTCACCGTGCAGCTGGTGGAAGATGCCGTGGAAACCATCGGCAAGCAGACGGGCAGCGGCTCGCAGATACACGACCACGTGTACCGCGTATCGCTCACGCCCTCGCTGGGCAAACCCATTGAGTGGCAGGGCGATGCTTACAGCCAAAGCTTCACGGCTGCCGTTCCCGAAACGTGGAACGAGGGCAACCTCCGCGTCGTGGCCTTCGTGAACCGTCCTTACAAGAACAGCGACTGCACCAATATCCAGGTGCTCAACGCCAACGACCTGCGCCTCTCCACGCTCGACGGCATAGACAATATTAATATAGACCGCTCCGCCGCTTCGCGCCGCGAGTATTTCAACCTCCAAGGCCAGCGCATCGCCGCCCCGCAAAAGGGCATCTATATAGAGAAAATCACTACGGCGGAAGGCACGCTTTGCGTGAAGCGCGTAAAGTAGGGGCGTTTTGCAAAACGCCCGCCCTATGCGCTGACAGGAATAATAATGCAGCAACCATATATAAGGATAACTTTTTTGTTTCACTAAAATCAGTAGATTATGAAGAAAACTTTACTCTCTCTGGCTTGCGTGCTGCTGGGCGGCACTATGGCTTACGCGCAAGAGACTGCCGAAGTGGGCCACGTGTATCAGGGCGTGACTTACAACAACTGCTCGCCTAACGGCAAGTGGCTCGTGGCAAATCAGGAAACGTCCGTTTACATCTACGATGTGGCTACCGGCACGAACTACGACTTTGCTGATGAAACCTACACCAAAGTTTATTTCGCCGGCTATGGCCATAGCGTTACCGACAACGGTATGGTTTGCGGTATGGCTCAGGAGTCTTCCGAATCCAATGCCGCTTACTTCAAAGACGGCGCATGGGTGGTTCTGCCCCAGCTCTCTGGCAAGTTGACCGGTTTCAATAGCGCAAATGCCTGTACGCCCGACGGCTCTGTTATATGCGGCAGCCTCGGTAGCGAGGGCGCAGACATGAGTACCAGCGACCGCCTGATGCTTTACCCCGTGGTGTGGACGCTCAACGCTGACGGCGTGTACGTTTGCCAGGAACTGCCGCATCCCACAAAGGATTTCACCGGCCGCGTGCCGCAGTACGTCACAGCTTTGGACATCAGCGCAGACGGCAACACGATTGTCGGCCAGATGGTTGACTACTCCGGTTTCTACATTGTTCCTATCCTCTACACCCGCAACGCAGAGGGCGCTTGGAGTTACCAGCTCCTTGCCGAGGATCAGGTTTACGACAAAGAAAAGGCCGCCAATCTGCCCGAATGGGTGGAACAGCCCGTACAGCCCAAGGCAGAAGATTACATGTCGGCTGCCGACGTTGATGCCTACAACGCTGCTGTTGAAGCTTACAACGAGGCTTATCAGCGTTGCGTTGCAGGCGACCTCGACTGGTCCGAACTGCCCGAATATCCTGAAAAGGGTTTTTATATCAGCGACGAGACGCAGGCTGCCGCTTTTGATGCCGCTGTTGCGAAGTACAATGAAGACAATGCAGCTTGGTATGCCGCTTTCGAGGCTTTCGACGAAGCCCTCACAGAAGTGACTACGGGCAAGAGCTTTGAGTTCAACTCAATTCACATCACCCCCAACGGCAAGTACATTCTCACCGACCTCAAAGAGCCGGATCCCGATCCAGATCCCATGGCATGGTTCCCCGAATCTATCTACACCAACTGCGTGTTCGACCTCACTAAGGTTGACACCCCCATGCTCACCACCAGCTCCAACATGCTCTCTACGGGCATCGTGGACAATGGTTTCTTCGTTGTGGCTGCACCCAAGAGCGACTATGCCCGCTCGAGCTACGTGGCCACCCCGGGCTCTAACCATCTGACGCCCATCGCCGACTGGTGCAAGGCAAGCGGCAACACCGCAGCAGGTGAGTATATCAACAGCGAAATGCGCTTTGAGGCAATAAATTACGTGTGGAATGAAGATAATGAAATGTACGATGAAGTAATCGTAGGCGACAGCCTCATCACCGGCACTGGCATCTTCTCTGCCGACGGCAAGACTTTCGTTTCTTGGCTGCAAGACCCCAGCACCTACGAGTACGTTACTTACACCGTAAGCCTTGAGAACAGCGTGCTCAACGGCATTCAGAGCGTGAAGCACAGCGCAACCGAGCAGAACGTGCTCCGCCGCGAATACTACAACGTTCAGGGCCAGCGCATCGCCGCTCCTATTCAGGGCGTTTACTTCGAAAAGATCATCACCGCCGACGGTGTAATCACCAAGAAACACCTCAAATAAGCGTTTCTTGAAAAAGCATAATCAAAAAAATCCCCGCAGGTTCAGCGAAGAACCTGCGGGGATTTTTGCGTGGGGGATAAGTCAAGTAAAAAAAGCGGTGCAAATTTGAAATCCAATTGCAAATTTGCACCGATTTGACGGAATTTGTTGATATTCAACTTGCTATAGCTGGTACTTTATTGCGAAAGGTTGCAGCTAAGCACATCCTTTACTGAATAAATCTTACTAATCGCATCGAATGAAAAGAATTGACCATCAATAATCATATAATTCTCACGTTGCGATTTGCGCAGCTGCTTGATTTCCGGGAATAAGCTCACGGGAACCAAAATCTCGCGGCCGTCTGTCAAATAGACTGCCATCATGCCTCTCTTCTCGTTGAAGTCAAGTTTCTTGATACCCAAGTTTGTGTCCTTAAATCTGCACATGGCTTTATTTGTTTTTATTGATTCATAAAAATGCACCTTTTCATGACATTTTCGGCTGCGCTCGGCATAGCCCGAACAAGTTCGGCTCTGCACTCGCTTGCACGAAAATTGGCGGCGGCTCGGCATAACCCGATCAAACAAGTTTGTCGGTTTCTGCGCTCGCCTTGCACAAACGTTCGTAAAATATAAACCTTCTGTCCATTGAATATTCTATCAATATACTTTAAAGGTGCAGCTGGCAAATAAACGTTCTTTCTCCTTGGTTGAGGTCGTAAGCAGTGCCTGGAAGGCACTACAGAGCGAAGCGATGGTAACCGGGCACGAAGTGCTCGGATAGGCGATGAGAGTACGATGTGCCTGGAAGGCACTACGCTATAGGACATGCATTTTATCCATTGCCACAGGCGTACTGCCTTCCAGGCAGAATTATTGCAATTGCTTCTTCCGAGGACTTCGTCCCCGGTTACTGTCGCTACGCTCCGTACTGCCTTCCAGGCAGTTAATACCTAAATCAAATTTATATCTAATTCAGGAAACGCGGACTCACTATTTCTACTTATACCTCACCCACTTAATCATTTCCTTAATCGTGGGCTTTTTGCCGTACATAAGTATGCCGACGCGATAAATCTTTGCGCTGAGCCATACGAAGCCGAGAGCGGTGGCGTAAAGCAGGCCAACGGAAAGCAATTCCTGCCAAAGGGGCACGCCGAAGGGTATGCGCACCATCATCACGATGGGAGCGGTGAGGGGGAAGAGCGAAGCCCAGAAGGCCAAAGGCCCGTCGGTGTTTTGCGCGCTGCCCATGGCGGCGTAGAGCGCGAACACCATGATGAGCATCACGGGCATGATGAACTGCGAACTGTCTTCCTGCTCGTTCACGCTGGCGCCCACGGCGGCGAAGAAGGAGGCGTAGAGTAGATAACCGCCGATGAAGTAGAGCACGAAGAGCACGCCGAGTTCCAGATAAGGAAGGTTGAGCAGTGCCGCAACCAAGCCGTCGCCTTCTGAAGCGGCGGCTATAGCTGCCGCGCTGCCGGTGACGTCTTGACCCATCATGGCACTGCCCGCAGCGGCATCGGTCACGGCCGGGGCGCCGAAGCACACGGAGACCACGGTGAGGATAATGGCCAGCATACTGCCCCAGATGGCAAGTTGCAGGAAGCCCACGAGGGCGATGCCGATAATCTTGCCCATCATCAGCTGGAACGGCTTGACGCTTGAAATCATCAGTTCCACGATGCGGTTGGTCTTTTCCTCCATCACGCTCTGCATCACCATGCTATGGCGATTTCCGTGCTCGACCCCGTCTCGTTGCCCTCTGCCGTGCGCTTGACGGTAGATATCTCAAAGTCCTGCTGGATGTCGTTGATGATTTGCTCCAATCCCTCAATGCCCGTGGCGGCGAGGCGGTCGCGCCGCACCTGTTCGTTGAGCACGTTGGTGGCGTAGCTGAGGAGGTCGGCTGGCACTTCGCGCCGCGAATAGATGCGAACCTGCTTGGGATTTTCGGTAAGGTTGCCCGTTATGGCAATCACGGCCTCCACTTCCGTCGAGTCGGAATAGTAGGCGGCGTTGTTGTAGTCGGCAACGGGGAGATAATGGTAAGAGGCATCGTCCTTGAAGAGCGCGACATACTGCCCGGTGCTATCGTAGATGCCCACGCTTTTCTGCTCATCGCTTTTAATCATGGAGAGCCAGATGGGCACGAAGACAAGCGCCGCAAAGATGAACGGCATGAGTATGGTGAGCAGGATAAAGGACTTTTTGCGCACGCGCGTCATGAACTCGCGCTTGATGATGATATATATTTTAGACATATATTTATAGATGTGTGGCGGGGCTAAGGCACTCGCCCAATTGGTTTTTTGAGAAAAATATCAATGCCCCACTACGCGCAGGAATATTTCCTGCATCGAGGGCATCTGCTCGCAGAAGGAGCGCACTTCGGCGCGGTCGGCCACGGCGCGGATGATGTCGGAGCCGGTGGCGGCGGCTGTGGACTTGCGCAGCAGGTAGCGGTGGAAACCGCCGGCCTGGCTGTGGTCGGCTATCTCGAAGAGCGACGGGTCGGCGGCGAGGTCGCCGCTGCGCGTTATCAGCTCGAAGACGCCCGTGCGGAACTGCTCCTTAACGTCGGCCACCGCGCCCGAGAGCACGACCTTCGAGTTGTTGATAAGCGCGATGTCATCGCAGACTTCTTCGACCGACGACATGTTGTGCGTAGAGAAGATAACCGTGTGCCCCTCGTCGCGCAGTTTCAGAATTTCCTTTTTCAGCAGCTCGGCGTTCACGGGGTCGAAGCCCGAGAACGGCTCGTCGAAGATAAGCAGGGGCGGGCGGTGGAGCACGGTGATGACAAACTGCACCTTTTGCTGCATGCCTTTCGAGAGTTCCTCGAGCTTCTTGTTCCACCAAGGCATGATGCCGAACGTTTCAAACCACACTTTAAGGCGGCTCTTAGCCTCGGCGTAGGAGAGGCCTTTGAGTTGCGCGAGGTAAATGGCTTGCTCGCCTACCTTCATCTTTTTGTACAGCCCACGCTCCTCGGGCAGGTAGCCGATGCTCCGCACGTCGTCGGGGCCGAATGCGTGCCCGTCGAACGTGATTTCGCCGCTATCGGGGGCGGTGATGCGGTTGATGATGCGTATGAGCGTGGTCTTGCCCGCGCCGTTGGGCCCGAGCAGGCCGAACACCTTGCCACGCGGCACGCTGATGCTCACGTCGTCGAGCGCGGTGTGCTCTGCGTAGCGTTTCACGATGTGCGAAGCAGAGAGGAAAATTTCTTGTGTAGGCATTATATATTATATGTGTATATTGTTCTGATAAACAAAAACAATCAAAACCGCTTGTCTGTGTGGGCCTAACGGCTCGCCTTATCCGATTAAGCCCCAGCCTAAAAGTCTGCCGACTTTTGTCTGTTGCTTAATCCGCTAAGGCTGCGGTCGGTTCCCGCCCGCCCACACAGGACATGCAAAAAACAGAAAAAAGTAAAGCAAGTCTCATTACTTATGATAAGAAAAAGTAAACGACCACTTTTTCCTGTTTTTTGCTTGCGTCGTTTGAAGCGGGCGGGCACCGCCCGCAGCCGCAGGGATTAAGGGCGAGCGCGAGCCGATTAGGCTCGCTGGCTCGGCGTTAAGCCCTGCGGCGTTCCCTTGGGCTTCAAACGATGCAAGCGGTTTTTGTGGTTTTTGTCAAACTCGACAGATAATTCAACCTATGGATTATGTATATGTGATTAAGATTCGCAAATGGTTACGGTTGGCTTTCGCCCTCAATATAGTCTTCGAGGAAGAGATGCTCGCCGTCGAACACGGCGTAAGTGTAGCGCGAAATCCAGTCGCCGAGTATCACGAGGCGCGAGTTGCGGGCAAGCATCAGGTCGAGGTCGATGTGCCTATGCCCGAAAAGGAAAAAGTTCACGTCGGGGTGCGTTTTGAGATAATCTTTCGCAAACACCACGAGCTCTTCCTTGTCCTCGCCCATATAGTCGGGCTCTTTGCCGTCGGGGCGCTTCATGCGCGAGCGGCGCGCCCATTCCAGGCCGAACGCCATGCCCCAGCGCGGGTGGAGCGAAGCGAAGAGGGCGCGGCATATCTTGTTGTGGAACATGGCGCGGAGAAACTTGAACTTGCGGTCGCTGCTCCCCAGTCCGTCGCCGTGGGCGAGGTAAAAGAGTTGCCCGTAGAGGTCCACCATAAGGCTGTCCCTATGAACCGTCATGCCGCATTCCTTTTGGAAATAGTCGTGCACCCAAAGGTCGTGGTTGCCCGTGAAGAAATGCACCTCAACGCCCATGTCCGTCAGCTCGCTGATTTTGCCGAGCAGGCGCGTGTAGCCTTTCGGCACCACCGTGCGGTATTCATGCCAGAAGTCAAACATGTCGCCGAGCAGGTACACCGCCGCAGCCTTGTGCTTGATGCTATCCAGGAAATTCACGAGGCGGCGCTCCTGCGTGCGGCGGTGCGGAATGGCAAGGCTGCCAAGGTGCGCGTCGGAGAGGAAATAGATGTTTTTCATTTTCAAATAATCAATATTGCAACGCCCTACATAAACCCGAGTTCGAGCTTTGCCTCATCGCTCATCATGTCTTTGTCCCATTCAGGCTCGAACACAAGGTTCACTTTCGCCTCTTTCACGCCCTCGATGCCCGAGAGCTTGAGGCGCACGTCCTCCATGATGAAGTCGGCGGCGGGGCAGTTGGGAGCGGTGAGCGTCATGTCTACTTCCAGGTTGCCGTCGTCTTGCAGTTCGATGCGGTAAATCAGGCCGAGGGAATAAATGTCCACGGGGATTTCAGGGTCGTATACGGTTTTGAGCACTTCAACGATGCGCTCTTCTATCGCAAGCTTTTCTTCAGCAGTCATATTCTTTATAGAAAATATAGATACGAATGGCAAAATTGTAAATTATCTCTCCCACTTACAGCCCCTGTTCGTCGGCGTAGCTGTAATACGAGCCGTCGGCAAGGACAATGTGGTCGATAAATTTGATATCCACCGCCTCGGCTGCGCGTTTCATGCGGCGCGTCAAGTCGTCGTCGGCTTTAGAGGGCTTCGGCACGCCCGAAGGGTGGTTGTGGCAAAGGGCAATGGCTGTTGCGCCGGCTGTGATGGCTTCGCGCAAGGCCACGCGCACATCTACAATCGTGCCTGTTATGCCGCCCGAGGCGATGGCTGCCGAGCGCAGCACCCGCAACTGGTTGTTGAGCAGTAGCACGTGGCACTCCTCGGTAGGCAGGTCGCGCATGCGGGGCAGGAAATAATTGTAGATATCCTTCGAATTGTTCACCCTCGGCCGCTCCTCCATGAAAGAGAGGCTTCTGCGCCGTCCCAGTTCGCAGGCTGCCAGCACGATGAGCGCTTTCGCAGTGCCCATGCCCTTGTATTTGCGCAGCTGCGCCAGAGTCATCTTGCCGAGCGTGTTGAGACTCCCGTTGCAGTCGCTCAGTATGCGCTGCATCAGCTCCACTGCCGTCTCGCCCCGGCTGCCAGAGCCCACGAGCACGGCGAGCAGTTCGGCAGGCGAGAGGCGGCTTGCGCCAAGCGCAATCATCTTCTCTCGCGGCCGGTCGGCGGCGTCCCAGGCCTTGATGCCTGCCGGCTGCTGTTTCTTTTGTTCTGGCTCTGTCATTTGTAAAAATTCTTTCGGAACGCCTCAAACTCTCCCTTGCCCTGCACGCAGCGTTGCCACCAGGCGCGGAGAAAGCCCGTGCCGTAACCCGTCAGTTGCACCAAGGCAGCCGCAATGGCAATCAAGCCTACTTTCAGGCTGCGCTCGCGCAGGGTCGCGTCAGTACCTATCAGCACGGCAAACACGCCGATGGGCAGCAGGCTCCACGGGCAGAGCGGCGCGGCGAGCAGCAGGAGCGCGAGGCCCACGGTGAAGGCCGCCGGCAGCAGATGCACGAGCTTGAGCGTGCCGGGGTGGCGCTTGGTGAGGTTGATGCGGGCAATGCCGGAGTTGTGCACCTGCTTGAAAAACTTCTTCAAGTCCGTGCGCCGCTTGTGCCACACCCACGCTTCGGGGAAGAGGCGGCAGCGCGCGCCGCTCTTGAAGATGCGCGTCGAAAAGTCTATGTCCTCGCCGAAGCGCATTTCAGAGAATCCGCCGAGGTCGAGATACGTTTCGCGGCGCACGCCCATATTGAACGAGCGCGGGTAGAACTTATCGAGTTTCTTCTTGCCGCCGCGTATGCCGCCCGTGGTGAAGAAGGAGGTCATGGCGTAGTTGATGGCCTTCTGCATCGGCGTGAACGACGGGTGCGCCCGGTCGGGCCCGCCGAAAGCGTCGCACGGCTCGCGCGTCAGTTCCGCGTCCACCGCCGCGAGATAATCGGGCGGCACCACCACGTCCGAGTCGAGGATAAGCACATACTCGCCCTTGGCGCGTTCCACGCCGTAGTTGCGCGTTTGCCCCGGCCCGGAGTTTTCTTTCGTGAAATAATGCACGTCCAGCCGGTCGGCATATTTCTTCACAACGTCTTCGCAGGGCACTTGCGACCCGTCCTCCACAACTATTGCTTCAAAGCTCCGAAGCGTCTGTGCGCACAGGCTTTCCAGCAGTTCGTCCACTTCGGACGGCCTGTTGAATACGGGAATGATAAAAGAGTATTTCATATTTGCGGCAGTTGATACTATATGTGGAATGTCCTTAGCTGTATTCTTGTAGAAATGATTCCGGCAGTTGAATTTCAATGCCCCCTGCGATCAAAAAGTCTTTAGGATTTCTTGTAATCAATTTGTTGCATTTGTATCGTTTCGCGCAATGGTACATAACGCAGTCTTCAAAATCGTTCCAATCGTGCTGCAATGCATAAAGCAAGTCCTCTTTTGCTATTGGCTGGATTTCTATGATAGACAATAGTGCGGTAATCTTTCTCTTCCATTGGCTAACGGGCATCTTCATCCTTTCGCAACAAATATATTCAGAGGTAACGATGCTGTGCGTTGACACGAATACTTGTGTGCCTTTTTCTTCTGCCAGCGTAAGGAGTGCCGCTGCAGAATAGTAGAAAGGTTTGCGCTCCAAAAAGAAATCAAGTATAATATTGGTATCCAGAAAGAGCATCATAGATATTTTGACGTTAAATGTTCTCCGATTTCTTTTTTGTAATCCAGCGATAGGCCTTTCCCGTAATCGATGCCGGTTTCCACTTCTTTCAGTTTCTCTGAAATATGGTAGTTGGCCAGTGGTTCTTCGACTGCTGAAATTTTCTCCGAATGTCCGCTTAATGACATGAAGTAATCTTCTATCAACTTTTTGACGCTGACGTTGTGAAGGCTTGCATAAAGCTGTCCCATTTGATAGGCTTTGGAGTCAATGCTGATGTTATGGGTCGTAGCCATTTTAATGTATTGTTTAAGAGGTAATAGGCGTTTGTACCAGGCGATAGCATATTCTTATCTGCAACAGAATGTGCATTTGAGGGCGTTTGATTATTGTTCCCCTGCTTTTCTGCCTACAAACTTACGAATTTCTTACTTTTCAGACGAATTTCCTTATATGATGTTGCTGTTTTGGCAGTAAAGGCAAGGGAAGAGAGGCAGGGATTAGCAGTCCCGGCAGCACGTTTGTTTCATCTTTGGGCGGTTTTGTTATAGAGTTTGAGAAGTGTATTGATGAGAATAAGCATAGTCCGGTTGCTACTTTTGTGCAAAAAAATATGTCATTCTGAGTGGTCATCACACGTTGTGCGACGACCGCCCAGAATGACAGAGAGCTAACCTATGTTGCGACCTGAAAGCCCCAGCCTCTTATTCCACCTTGAAGTCAAAAAACTTGGAGTAATCTCGGAGGAGGGCAAGACGCACGGACTTGTTGGTCAGATTGTACAGTGCTGACCATTGTGTAAAGGAAGTCGGGTCGTTGTCCTTGCGCTCCTGCGACACCAGGCTGAGCAGGGACATAGCCGCTTCGGGGGTCAATGCGTAGTTGTGGTTCTGTAGGGTCGACCGCAAGTCCCAGTAGCGGGTCTTTCCGTGTTCAGAACCCCAGCCGTCGTTGGTGCCGGCCATGGTGGGAGAAACATAGAAGTTGGTGACGCAACGCAAGGTGTCGTTGTGTCGCAGTACCTCCATCCGTGTCGGGAATTGCTCGCTGGGGTTGCTTGGGTTGCGCGTGTACTCCACGATGGCGAAGTTGCCCTTTGCGTCGGCCATTAGGTAGTGGTAGTTGTGCTTGTCGTCGGTGTTAAACATCCTCATGTTGTATTGCCCCAGTAGGTCGATTGCTTCGTCCACTGTGGAGGCGTTGTCGAGCAGGAGGCGTATGGCCACCGTCGTGTTGATGTTTTTCTTGGCAGGGTCGGTCTGCATGGTAGGTGCTTCGTTGAGCGACAGCACACCGATGGCGAATCCGTCTTCATTGATGCCGTCGAGGGCTGCGTATGGAAGGCCGATGAGCAAGGAGAGGTCGGTAGTGTTGTTGTTGCAGGCACCTTGATAGTAGCCGAAGTTCAGACCGTCGACGAAGGAGATGGATTTTTTCTTGCCGGCGGGAGCCGTGCGGACAATGAAGGCCGAGATGGGGACGTAGGCGTATTGGTCAGTACCGCTGATTTTAACTCTGTGCAGGAAGTCATAGTTGCGTCCCATCTGATAACTGTTGCCCTGCGGGTCGGGTACTGCGAAGGCGCTGCATCCGGGCAGGAAAGACAACGTGCTGTTGGTGGGAGGCTCCGGCACACTGTCGTAGAGATTATGCTGCACGAAGCCTAAGAGCCCCATCGCACTGGAGATATTGGCATCGAGGGCTTCGTCGAGCTTGTAGTCGGCGGTGTAGTTCACTTCGTAGAGGCGTCCCGTTCCGTCCAGGTCCTTCATCGTGTAGATGGTGGCCAGCTTCTCTTTGTCTTTCAGGAAGCAGGCGGGATTTTTGGTCGTTGTCCCGGGCGTCGGGGACGGCGTCGGGCTCGGTGTCGGGCTTGGGGTGTCATCGTCCGAGCAGGAGAGAATGAAGACGGTGGTGATGGCTGCTATGCCGAGCAGAGCCAGCATCGAAAAGCGGTTCTTTTTCATGGTTCTATTGGTTTTATTTCATTATTATATGGTGCATAAGATATCTGAACGTTCAGGGCTTATTGGGCATTGGTGACCAGCGTGACGGGAACGGACTGACTGAAGTCGACACTGTACACCCTATAAGCTTGGGGCTCGTCATTAGGGATGAATTTCAGTTTGAACGACTTCTTTATCCGAAGGTCCTTACGGTGGCATCCGCCGCAGAAGCGCGGTCCTTCAAGCGGTTGATGAGAGCCTGTCCGCTATAGAAGTAGTCGCCGGGAACCACGTAAGCACGCCCGCTGGTCATGACTTTCAGTTCGTCACCCACGGGCGGAGCGTCCACGTCTTCATCAATCAACACCGCATCGTCCAATGGGACGGCATCATCATCCTTATCATCCGTATCCTTACGGGAAGCGAAAAAGAGAGGGAAAGCAACTACTATTGCCAGCCATAGAGAAACGCTGTGCGCAAGGTCTTTTGCTGTTTTGTTCATGGTTTTGACAGGTATTGGTTTAAGGTGGGTTCTATTAATTCGCTTTGGCAGATTTTGGATTTATTTTCGAGGATAAATTGTAAGTTGAAGAGGGAGCGTAGCGGGCTACGTGACCGA